>NZ_JBTYHB010000060.1:0-31166 GCF_054871485.1 Streptomyces sp. UC4497
CCAGGCGCGTTTTGGGGGACGCCCCCCTTTCCCTCAAAGGCGGCCGGCGGATTTCAGGGCCAGATAGGCGTCCGCAAGGGCGGGAGCCAGTTCGGATGGGGTGGCGTCCACGACGGTGACGCCGTGGCGGGTGAGTTGTTCGGCTGTGCGTAGGCGCTCGGCCTTTGCCTGGGCTGCTGACGCGGCGTCGTAGATGGCTTCTGTGGTGCCGCGGGCCGATGTCATCGATTCGATTTTGGGGTCGGCAACCGATGCCAGGACGACCGTGTGACGTTTCGTGAGACGTGAGAGTACGGGGAGGAGGCCCTCTTCGATGGGGGCCGCGTCCAGGGACGTAAGAAGGACGATGAGGGATCGGCGGTGCGCTGTGTGCAGGGCTGTTGCCGTGAGGCCTCGGGCGTCCGTTTCGATCAGTTCTGGTTCCAGCGGGGCCATGGCGTTGACCAGAGCAGGGAGGACGTCGCCTGCGGTGCGGCCTTGGACCAGGGCGCGGGTGCGGCGGTCGTAGGCCAGCAGGTCCACGCGGTCGCCGGCTCGGGATGCCAGGGCTCCCAGGAGGAGTGCGGCGTCCATGGAGGCGTCGAGGCGTGGGGCGTCGCCGACTCGGCCGGCGGAGGTGCGGCCGGTGTCGAGGACCAAAAGGATGTGGCGGTCGCGTTCCGGGCGCCAGGTGCGGACGGCGACCGCGGAGTGGCGGGCCGTTGCGCGCCAGTCGATGGAGCGGGTGTCGTCCCCGGGAACGTACTCGCGGAGGCTGTCGAATTCTGTGCCCTCGCCCCTGGTCAACACGCTGGTGCGGCCGTCGAGTTCGCGGAGGCGGGCCAGCTTGGAGGGGAGGTGCTTGCGGCTGTGGAAGGGCGGCAGGACGCGGACCGTCCAGGGGGCCCTGTGGGTGCCTTGGCGGGTGAACAGGCCTAGGGGACCGTAGGAGCGGATGGTGACGCGGTCGGCCGTGCGGTCGCCTCTGCGGGTGGGCTGGAGTCGCGTCGTGACGCGGCGCCTTTCGCCGGCGGGGATGTTCACGCGGTGGCGGGACGACTCGTACTCCATGCCGGACAGCCAGCTGCTCGGGGGCCAGGCGTCGCGGACCCTCGCGCGCAGGGGGCGGCGCGAGGGGTTGGTGATCGTGAGGGTGACGTCTGCCGGGTCTCCGAGGCGTACGGAGGTGTCGCCCGAGCGGGTCAGGCGCAGGCGGCGTACGGGGGCGGCCAGCGCGAAGTCGCAGGCGCAGGCCAGGGCCAGCGGGGTGTTGACGGCCAGGATGCCGGTCCAGCTGGGGTCCCAGATGCCGACGGGGAGGGAGCCCAGGGCTGCGAGAAGGGCCGTGCGTCCGGTCAGTGCCATTGTCGTGTCGTCCTCCGTCGGGCGTCGGGTCAGCGGGGGACGGGGACGTGGGTCAGGATCGCGTTGATGACGGAATCCGGGGTGACGCCCTCCATTTCGGCCTCCGGTCGCAGTTGGATGCGGTGGCGGAGGGTGGGGAGGGCCAGGGCCTTGACGTCGTCGGGGGTGACGTAGTCGCGGCCGGTCAGCCAGGCCCAGGCGCGGGCGGTGGCGAGGAGGGCCGTGGCGCCGCGCGGGGAGACGCCGAGGGTGAGCGACGGGGATTCGCGGGTCGCTCGGCAGATGTCGACTACGTAGGCGGTGATTTCGGGGGAGACCGTTGTCTTGGCAACGGCCGCGCGGGCCGTTTCGAGGTCGGCCGCTGTGGCCACCGGGCGGATGCCCGCTGCGTGCAGGTCGCGGGGGTTGAAGCCGGCGGCGTGCCGGGTCAGGACGTCGATCTCGTCCTGGCGGGTGGGCAGCGGAACGTTCAACTTGAGTAGGAAGCGGTCCAGTTGGGCCTCGGGGAGGGGGTAGGTGCCCTCGTACTCGACCGGGTTCTGGGTCGCGACCACCATGAACGGGTCCGGGAGCGGGCGCGCCGTGCCGTCGACCGTGACCTGGCGTTCCTCCATCGCTTCGAGGAGGGAGGACTGGGTCTTGGGCGGAGTGCGGTTGATTTCGTCGGCGAGGACGAGGTTGGTGAAGACCGGGCCCGGCTGGAAGGAGAAGCGGGCGGTGTTGGTGTCGTAGACCAGTGAGCCCGTCACGTCGCTGGGCATCAGGTCGGGGGTGAACTGCACGCGCTTCGTGTCGAGTTCGAGGGACGAGGCCAGGGCGCGTACGAGGAGGGTCTTGGCGACGCCGGGCACTCCTTCGAGGAGGACGTGGCCGCGGCACAGGAGGGCCACGACGAGGCCCGTGACGGTGGAGTCCTGGCCGACCACGGCCTTGGCGATCTCCGTGCGCAGGGCCTCCAAAGACGCCCGTGAGCTGCGGGGATCCGTCGTGGGCCCGGCGTTGTCAGTGGTCGGGTCCATCATGAATTCCGTACCTCTCTTTCGAGGGCGTCGAGGTGGTCGGCGAGTGCGATGAGTGCTGCGTCGGTCGCGGGGGGCGGGCCGAAGAGGAGAGTGCGCGGGTCCCGGGCGGGCGTGGGGAGTTGGCGTGCCAGGGCCGGGAGGAAGGTCTCGGGCGAGTGGGCCTGGGAGACGGGGATGCCGATGAGGGGGGCCAGGCGGGTGCGGGTGGAGATACGCAGAGCCGTGGCGGCGCGGTCGCGGGCGTTCGCCTTGCGGTAGAGGCGGGCGCGGCCTTCGACGGTTTCGGAGGCGCGGATCGCGACGGGCAGGCGCTCCTGGACCAGGGGGCCCAGACGGCGTGCGCGCCAGAGTGCGGCCAGTGCTGCCGCGATGAAGAGCTGAAGGGTGCCCCAGAGCCAGCCCTTGGGGATCAGGTCGACGAAGCTGCGGTCGTTCTGTGCGTCGTCGGCCGCCGAGTCGTCGGAGAGGGAGGGGAGGTACCAGACCACATGAGGGCGCGAACCGAGGAGTTGAAGGGCGAGCGAGGCGTTGCCCTGTTCGTCGAGGCGGTCGTTGAGAAGGATGTCGGGGGAGCCGAGGACGATCGTGTCGCCTTCGCCGGTGGGGGACGGCAGGCGCAGCAGCGTGGGGGAGCCGTGGCTCGGGTAGCAGGAGTCGGCGCCGGTGAGCGTTGTGCTGTAGCGGTGGCCGCCGGTGTCCGCGGGGCCGGCGCGGCGGGCCTCGGGCAGCGCGCAGCCGGGCGTGAGGGGCTTGTCCGTGGCGGGTTCGGGGTCGGTGGCGACGCCGGGGGCCAGCGTGTCGACCGCGGCGGCGCCCGGGGCGACGAGGACGGTGCGGCCGCCGGAGTCGACGGTGGCGGCCTGGAGCCGGGACTGCTGGTGGGCCGTGAGCCGGTCGGGCGTGGCGACGAGGAGGGTCGTGTCGGGGCCTGTCGCCGCGCGGGCCTCGGCGGTTGTGGTGACCACGCGCGTGTCGACGCCCCGGGCGGCGAGGAGTTCGGCGACGGCGCGGCTGCCGCGTTGGTCGGCGGAGCGTGGGTCGAGGGTGCCGTGCTGTTCGCCGGAGCGGACCACTGCGAGGGTCACGCCTGCGACCAGGAGGAAGACCAGGGCCAGGGCGATGCCGCGGGTGCGGGTCCAGATTTGGCGGGCGGTCGGGGTGATGGAGGTGGTGCCGTCGGGGGCCGGTGGCGGTGGTGCATGGGGGCCGTCCGCAGGCCGCGGGGCTCCGCCCCGGACCCCGCTGGCTCTCGTCCACAGACGGGGCTTGAAATGCTCACCCGTGCCCACGGGCTTGATTTGCTCATCCGTGCCGCGGGGGGCGGTTGGTTCACCTGTGCCGCAGGGATCGGTTGGTTTGGTCACCGGGGCGCTCCCGCGGCGGGCGTGAGGGTGGGGGTGGTGCGTTCCACCTCGGTGTCCAGGGTGGACAGGCGCTCGTACGTCTCCGGGGTCGCGGTGCGGCCGCCGTACGCGATGTCGTCGAAGTCGCGGGCTGCCGCGCGGAGGCGGTCCGCGTGCTGGGGCAGCGGGCGGGCCGCTTCGGCGGCGGCCTCGTCGGCGGTGCGGCCGGGGCGCGGGTCGAGGAGGGCGCGCTCCTCCAGGGAGCGGACCAGGGCGCGCATCCGTTCCTGGACGGCCTGGTTCCAGTGTTCCTGGGCGGCGTGTGCCGCGGCGGCCGCGCGGTGTTCGGCGGCGCTGCGCGGGCGGTCGTCGAAGAGCGGGGGCGCCGAGGTGGGGGAGCGGCGCGGCGTGCCGAGGCGCCACCAGAGGGCGGCCGCCACGGCGACGACGGCAAGGAGGATCACGAGCAGGCCGACGGCGCCGCCGGGGGCGGCGCCGGACGCGGCGGAGAAGAGCTCGTCGATCCAGTCCCAGAACTTGTTCAGGGCGCGCATGAACCAGTTCGGGTCGTCCTGGTGGTACGCGGGCTTGGACAGCTCGTGTTTCGCCGCTTCGCGCGCGGGGTCGCGCGGGATCCTCACCGGCGGCTCGTCGCCGCCGGTGAGGACCGACGAGATCGTCGTGCGGAGCACTCCCCCAAGTGCGCTCACGCCATCAGCTCCCCGGAGTGGCGCCGGGGCCGGACCCGTAGTCGTGCAGGCCTGCGGCGCGGGCGAGTTCGAGGTCGAGGGCCTCGCGGCGGATCCGCTGGTCGATGTAGAGGAGCACGGTGACGCCGGCCGTGATCGGGAAGGTGATGGTGGAGCCGACGACCGAGCCGATGCCGGTGATGATGAGGAAGGCCCAGCCGAAGTTCCCGCCGCTGTCCAGGAGGCCGGCGAAGCCGTCTCCGCTGACCGCCCCGGCGATGGCGGTGAACGGGAAGAGGATGATCTCCGAGACGATCGCGGCGATCAGGGACGCCAGGATCGTGATGCCGAAGACCCGCCACCAGGAGCCGCGGACGAGCTTGGTGGAGCGGCCCATGGCCTTGCGGACGGTCTGCTTCTCCAGCATCAGGGCGGGCGAGGCCAGCGACAGGCGGACCATCAGCCAGATCGTCACGGCGAAGCCGATGAGACCGCCGACGACGCCGAGTGCGATGCCGCCCTCGGGCGAGCCGAGTGCGCCGACGAGGATGCCGGGCGCGACGCTCACGAGCATGATCGCGGCGGCGATCAGCGGGAGCAGCAGCGTCAGGCCGAGCAGCCTGAGGATCTGCGGCCGGGCGTCGCGCCAGGCCTCTCCTATGGTGACGGGCCGGCCGAGCACGGCGCGGCTTGTGACCGTCGTCAGCAGGGCTGTCGCGACGATCGTGCCGAGCAGCGTGACGACCGCGACGACCGCGGAGCCGATCAGGAGCGTGCCCAGGGCGCTGAAGAGCTCGCGCGGGGTGGCGTCCGGGTCGTCGAGGGCCGTGGTGGTCGCCGCGTCGTTGAGGACGAAGCCCTGGAGGAGGACCGCCAGGAGCTGGGTGACCACGGCGACCGTCAGGGAGATGCCGAGGACGGTGCGCCAGTAGGTGCGCATCGTCGACACCGCGCCGTCGAGGATCTCGCCGACGCCGAGCGGGCGCAGCGGGATGACACCGGGCTTGGCCGCCGCGGGCTTGCTCTGCCAGCCGCCGCCCCAGCCGGGGTAGCCGCCGCCTCCGGGGCTGCCCGGTCCCTGACCGGGGCCACCGTTTCCGCCTTGACCGCCCCAGCCCTGGCCACTCCAACCCTGACCGCCCCAACCACCCTGGCCCTGGCCGGGAGCCGGCGGGGGCGGGGGAGGGGTCTGGGCGGAGCCGGAGGGGGCGGACCACTGGGCGGGCGGCGGCTGCTCCTTGGACCACTTCGGGCCCTGGCCCGCGGCGTCCTGCGGGGGCGTGTCCTGCGGACCGCTGCCCTGTGCGTCGCCGTTCTGCTCGGGGCCGTCCTTGCGGGTGCCGTCCGGGCCGTCGGAGGGGGCAGATCCGGGCGATGCCCAGCCCGGAGTGTCGTTCATCGTCGCTCCTTCAAAGTGCCCGTCCGCGGTCGCGGCAGCAGGTTGGCTGCCATCGTGCCATGGGGTGGGCGCCGGATGACCTGGCCCCGTGAGGGCTGCACACCTTCAATTGTCGGGTCGGTACGGGGCAGACTGGGCGGATGGCTGATCAGTACGCGCAATCCGGCGAGGACATACGGCCCATCGACGGCATACAGCCCGAGGCCGTCGACATCCCGGCGATCCGATGGGAGGAGCCGGCGGAGGGGCCCGTTCTGGTGCTGCTCGACCAGACGCGGCTGCCCGCGGAAGAGGTCGAGTTGGTGTGCACGGATCCGCAGGCCCTGGTGCAGGCGATCCGTACCCTCGCCGTGCGAGGGGCGCCGCTGCTCGGGATCGCGGGGGCGTACGGCGTGGCGCTCGCGGCCGCCCGAGGTTTCGACGTGGAGGAGGCGGCCGACGCGCTGGCGGAAGCGCGGCCCACCGCGGTCAATCTGGCGTACGGGGCGCGCAGGGCGCAGGAGGCGTACCGGTCCGCGTTCGAGAGCGGGGCGGGTGACGAGGCGCAGGCGCGGGAGCGGGCCGCAGCGGCGGCGCTCGCATCGGCGCGGGCGCTGCACGAGGAGGACGCGGCGGCCAGCGCCAAGATGGCCGAGCAGGGTCTGCGGCTCCTCGACGAGCTGGTGCCGGGTGGCAATCACCGCATCCTGACGCACTGCAACACCGGGGCGCTGGTCTCCGGCGGTGAGGGCACGGCTTTCGCGGTCGCGCTCGCCGCGCATCGGGCCGGGCGGCTGCGCCGGCTGTGGGTGGACGAGACGCGCCCGCTGTTGCAGGGGGCTCGTCTGACCGCCTATGAGGCCGCGCGCAACGGAATGGCGTACACATTGCTCACGGACAACGCCGCGGGTTCGCTGTTCGCCGCGGGTGAGGTGGACGCCGTGCTCATCGGCGCGGACCGGATCGCGGCCGACGGTTCGGTGGCCAACAAGGTGGGGAGCTATCCGCTCGCGGTGTTGGCGCGTTATCACCATGTGCCGTTCATCGTGGTCGCGCCGGTGACGACGATCGACCCGGAGACCGCGGACGGGGCTTCCATCGAGGTGGAGCAGCGGGCCGGGCATGAGGTGACGGAGGTCACGGCGCCGCGGGCGCCGCTGGCCGGAGTGGAGGCAGGTGGCGGGATTCCGGTGGCACCACTGGGGACGCAGGCGTACAACCCCGCGTTCGATGTGACGCCTCCGGACTTGGTGACGGCGATCGTCACGGAGTGCGGCGTTGTGTCGCCTGTGACAAGTGATGGCTTGGGTGAACTGTGTGACAGCTCACTCCAGGCAACGATGAGCTAATGGGATGATGTGGTCCATGAAGGGACGAGTCCTTGTCGTCGACGACGACACCGCACTGGCCGAGATGCTCGGCATTGTGCTGCGTGGTGAAGGTTTTGAGCCGTCGTTCGTAGCTGACGGCGACAAGGCGCTGGCCGCTTTCCGTGAGACCAAGCCCGATCTGGTGCTGCTCGATCTGATGCTGCCGGGCCGGGACGGTATCGAGGTGTGCCGCCTGATCAGGGCGGAGTCCGGGGTGCCGATCGTGATGCTCACGGCGAAGAGCGACACCGTGGATGTGGTGGTGGGCCTCGAATCGGGGGCCGACGACTACATCGTCAAGCCGTTCAAGCCGAAGGAGCTGGTCGCCCGGATCCGGGCACGGCTGCGGAGATCGGAGGAGCCTGCGCCGGAGCAGCTCGCCATCGGTGACCTGGTCATCGATGTGGCCGGGCATTCGGTGAAGCGGGAAGGTCAGCCGATAGCGCTGACGCCGCTGGAGTTCGATCTGCTGGTCGCGCTCGCGCGCAAGCCCTGGCAGGTGTTCACGCGTGAGGTGCTCCTCGAGCAGGTGTGGGGCTACCGGCACGCGGCGGACACGCGTCTGGTCAATGTGCATGTGCAGCGGCTGCGCTCCAAGGTCGAGAAGGACCCGGAGCGGCCGGAGATCGTGGTGACCGTCCGAGGCGTCGGTTACAAGGCAGGACCGAGCTGACGTGTCCCGAAACAGTGCCGCTTCGGCGCCCGGGGCCGCGGGGTCCCGCCCGGAGCGGCCTGTGGGGCCCGCGGCGGGGCCTGCCGCCGCTCGGGGTTCACGGCTGCGCCGGGCCGTGGACGGGAGTCTGCTGCTCCAGGGCGGGATGAAGGGCAGCCCTGTGCTGCGCCTGTTCGCGCGCTGGGTGCGGCGTCCGCTGCTGCCCGCGATGCGGCTGTGGCGGCGGAACATCCAGCTGAAGGTCGTCGTCACGACGCTGCTGATGTCGCTCGGTGTCGTGCTGCTGCTCGGCATCGTCGTCATCGGCTCGGTGCGCAACGGGCTGCTCGACGCCAAGGTGAAGGCCTCGCAGAGCCAGGCCGAGGGCGGCTTCCGCGCGGCCAAGGACAAGGCGGACTCCGCGGCTGCCGGGGTGCGGGACGGCGCGTCCGGTGACAGTCGCACCACGTTGAACCCCAACAACTGGATGAGCGAGCTCGTCACGCAGCTCGCGAGTGGTGGCAAGGGCGCGTTCGACGTCGTGACCCTCAGCTCGAACGATGCCGACAGTGGCAACGGGCGGGCGCCGCGCGGCTCCGGTCTGGTGGACCCGAACCGCAGCGTGCCCGACGACCTGCGGGGGCAGGTCGACCGGATCGCCGGTGCGTCGCAGCAGTACACCAAGATCGTCTACGACGGCGGCAAGGACGCGCAGCCGGGGCTCGTCGTCGGCAAGCGGCTCAACGATCCGCAGGGGCACGCCTATCAGCTGTACTACCTCTTCCCGCTGACGCAGGAGGAGAAGTCCCTCGGCCTGGTCAAGGGGACGCTCGCGACGGCCGGGCTGTTCGTCGTGGTGCTGCTCGGGGCCATCGCCTGGCTCGTCGTGCGGCAGGTCGTCACGCCGGTGCGGATGGCGGCGGGGGTCGCGGAGCGGCTCTCTGCGGGCCGTCTCCAGGAGCGTATGAAGGTCACGGGCGAGGACGACATCGCGCGCCTGGGCGAGGCCTTCAACAAGATGGCGCAGAATCTGTATTTGAAGATCCAGCAGTTGGAGGATCTGTCGCGGATGCAGCGGCGGTTCGTGTCCGACGTGAGCCATGAGTTGCGTACGCCGCTGACGACCGTACGGATGGCCGCCGATGTCATCCATGAGGCGCGGGTCGACTTCGATCCGGTGACCGCGCGGTCCGCGGAGCTGCTGGCCGACCAGCTGGACCGGTTCGAGTCGCTGCTGGCCGACCTGTTGGAGATCAGCCGGTTCGATGCCGGGGCCGCCGCGCTGGAGGCCGAGCCGATAGATCTGCGGGAGGTCGTACGGCGGGTGGTGGGCGGCGCCGAGCCGCTCGCGGAGCGCAAGGGCACGCACATCCGGATCGTCGGAGACGAGCAGCCGGTGGTCGCCGAGGCGGACGCGCGGCGTGTGGAGCGCGTGCTGCGCAACCTGGTGGTGAACGCCGTGGAGCACGGTGACGGCCAGGACGTCGTGGTGCGGCTGGCGACCGCGGGAGGCGCGGTCGCTGTCGCCGTGCGCGACTACGGAGTGGGGCTCAAGCCCGGCGAGGCGACCCGTGTGTTCAGCCGCTTCTGGCGGGCCGACCCGGCACGCGCGCGTACGACGGGCGGGACCGGGCTCGGCCTGTCGATCGCCCTGGAGGACGCGCGGCTGCACGGAGGGTGGCTGCAGGCGTGGGGCGAGCCGGGCGGCGGCTCACAGTTCCGGCTCACGTTGCCGAGGACGGTGGACGAGGCGCTGCGCGGTTCGCCGATACCGCTGGAGCCGGAGGATTCGCGGCGCAATCGGGGGCTCGGTGACGCCGGTGTTCCGGGCGCCGACGGCAAGAAGCTCGCCACCGTGCCGGCCCAGGCGCCGCCCGTACCGGCCAAGGCGCCGATCGCCCCGCGCTCCGGGCAGGCTGCGGTGTCGGCCGATCCCACGGCGCTGCCCGGCAGCGGTGCGCGCGTGGTGGCGCGCGGCGGGGCGACGGGCGAGCCGCGCCAGGCCGACGACCGGGACGAGCACGGTGACCCGGATGGGCACGGTGGGCGTGACGGGAGCGGCGGTCAGCGCGCGGCGGACGACGAGGCGTCGACGGAACCCGGCGTGCCCGCGCGGGCGCGTACGGAGCGGACCGCGGCGACATCGCGCGGTGAGGGGAGCGATGGCGGTCGTGGGTGAACAGCGGGTGCCGCGGCAGCGGCGCGGGATGCGGGCCGGAATGCTGGCCGGGTGCGGTGCGCTCGTACTCGCCGGCTGCGCGTCGATGCCGGACAACGGGGGCCTCGAGTCGGTCGAGGCCTCGCAGCGGCCTGACTCACAGGTGCGCGTCTTCGCCCTGCCACCGAAGGACGACGTCGGGCCCTCCTCCATCGTCGAGGGCTTCCTGGAGGCGCTGACCAGTGACGACCCTTCGTACAGGATGGCGCGCAAGTACCTCACGCCGAAGGCTGCGAAGAACTGGGAGCCCGGGCGGCAGACCGTCGTGCTCGACGACGGGCCCGGTAAGCGCTCGACGGGCCGCCCGAATTCCGGGAACGACGGGCGTTCCTACCAGCTGACCGGCCGTCTGGTCGCCACGGTCGACCAGCAGCAGGCGTACCAGCCCAAGGGCGGGTCGTACCAGGGGGATCTGCACCTGACGCAGGTGAACACCTCCAAGGGCAAGCAGTGGCGGATCGACGCCCTCCCGGAGGGGGTCGTGCTCGGCGAGTCCGACTTCCAGCGGATCTACAGCTCCGTCAACAAGTACTACTACGCGGTGGATTCGACGTCGGGCGGCGAGGCCGGGCAGCGGCGCCTGGTCGCGGACCCCGTCTTCGTACGGCAGTGGACCGATCCGCTGACGGAGACCGTCAAGGAGCTGTTGCAGGGGCCGACGCGCTGGCTGAATCCGGTGGTGCGGACGGCGTTCCCGACGCATGCCGCGCTGAAGAAGGGCACCGACTCGCTGGCGCCGGACGACGCCAACAAGCTGACGGTGCCGCTGAACGAGGCGGGCAGCAGGGCCGGGCAGGCCAAGTGCAAGGAGATGGCGGCCCAACTGCTGTTCTCCCTGCGGGATCTGTCGTCGTCGAGCGTGAACGAGGTGGAACTGAAGCGTTCCGACGGCCGGTTCATGTGTGCGATGACCGAGGACGGGGCGGACGCCCTCGCGGCGCCGCGCTCCACCGGGCGCGTCCCGGACCAGTACTTCCTCGACGCCAAGGGCCGCCTGGTGCGGATGCCGGGCAAGAGCAGGTCGGACAAGAGCCCCGAGCAGGTGCCGGGGCCGCTGGGCGAGGGCGAGCAGGTGCTGCGTTCCGTGGCCGTCTCGCGCGACCAGGAGCGCGCTGCGGGAGTCTCGAACGACGGGCGCTCGCTGTACGTGGCGTCGCTGATCGCCGGTGCCTCGCTGGGGGACCCGGTCGCGAGCAGCCACGCCAAGGCGGAGAAGAACGGCTTCACGACGCCCAGTTGGGACGGGAACGGCGACCTGTGGGTGGCCGACCGCGATCCGAAGCACCGGCGGCTGCTGATGTTCGGGCAGGGCCAGGCGGACAAGGTGCAGAAGGTCCGGGTCGAGGGGCTCGGCGACGACGCCACCATCGAGACGGTGAAGGCGTCCGCCGACGGAGCGCGCATCGGCCTCCTCGTGTCGGAGAAGGACACCACGTCGCTGTGGATCGGGCGCGTCGAGCGGCAGGCCGACGCGAACGGTGACACGGAGGTCTCGGTGACCGAACTGCGCCAGGCCGCACCGCAGATGGAAGAGGTCACGGCCGTGTCGTGGGCGGGCGACAGCCGGCTCGTCGTCGTCGGGCGGGAGCCCGGTGGGCTGCAGCAGATGCAGTACGTGCTGAGCGACGGATCGACGCCGACCGGGCAGGCGCTGCCGGGTCTGACCAGGGTCAGCGAGATCGCGGCGTCGGACAACGACGAACTGCCGCTGCTCGCGCACTCCGACGACGGCATCGTCCGCCTGCCCTCCGGGGCGGCGTGGCAGTCGGTGCTGAAGGACGGGACGGCTCCGGTCTATCCGGGGTAGCCGCGCGGGCCGACGGCCCGGGTGTCACTCGCACGAGCTCAACCCCTGTTCACAACCGTCGAGTTGTCCACAGGGCGTTGTCCACAGGGCTGGTGGGGCGGCCCGCGGGTCGGCACAGTGGTGGGTATGCGGGGGTGGTGGCAGGACCTCTCCGATCTGGTGCTGCCGGCCGAGTGTGCCGGCTGTGGCAGGTCTCGTACGACGCTGTGCGCGCGGTGCTCGGCGGCGTTGCGCGGCGCTGTGCCGAGCCGGGTGCGGCCGCGGCCGGCTCCGCCCGGGATGCCGGTCGTGTTCGGCGCCGTCCCGTACCGGAACGCGGTGCGGGCGGTGCTCCTCGCCCACAAGGAGCGTGGTGCGCTCGGCCTCGCCCGGCCGCTGGGCGTGGCGCTCGCCGGGGCTGTGCGGGCCGGACTCGTGGACAGTGGGGCCGGAGGGGGCGGAGGGGCCAGGAGGGCTCCTGGCGGCCTTCTGGGCCCCGTGACGCTGGTCCCTGTGCCGTCGGCGCCTCGGGCCGTGCGGGCGCGCGGGCACGACCCGACGCGGCGGATCGCGTACGCGGCGGCGGCCGAGCTGCGCCGTGCGGGTGTCGCGGCGCGGGTGCTGGCCGTGCTGCGGCAGCGGCGCGCGGTGGCCGACCAGTCGGGCCTGGACGCCCGGCAGCGGCTGGTGAATGTGACGGGCGCGCTGGAAGTGGTGGGCGGTGGCAGCGCGTTGCTCACCGGAATTGGCCGGATCGTGCTGGTGGACGACCTGATCACGACGGGTGCTTCGCTGGCGGAGGCGGCGCGCGCAATAGCGGCCGCGACCGGTTACGTGAAGATCGATAGGGAACGCGAGGCTGATCGGGGCCGCTCCGAGGCGGGCCCGGGAAAGGCCGACGAGATCGCCGGGATCGCGATTCGGGCGGCCGTGGTGGCAGCGTCTCCGGAATCCTTCGAAATAAACCGGAACTAGTTGGGAATCTGCATCGTTGCAGGTAGAGACAGGGTTCATTCGCTCGGTTGGAGGTACGTGTCAGTAGAGGGTGCCGACAACCGTCCGGGCGAGATATGTTCGGTTGTGAGGAACTCGGCACGAAAGATCTGAGCCGCTCCTCACCATTGGATTGCCGTGTCAGGCGCATTGCACAGACAATTTCGCAATCACTCGACGTGGTGGGGTGTAGATCTTGTCCACGGGGGAGGAGGAGGTGGAAGTCACCGAGTCCGAGACTCCGGAAGTGGCCGGAGTCTGGTGCAAGAGGGAGATGCTCCGCCCAAGGAGCGGGGCTATCCGGGAACGGAGTTCTGCGTGGACATCGTCGTCAAGGGCCGCAAGACCGAAGTACCAGAGCGGTTCCGTAAGCACGTGGCCGAGAAGCTGAAGCTGGAGAAGATCCAGAAGCTCGACGGCAAGGTGATCAGCCTCGACGTGGAGGTGTCCAAGGAGCCGAACCCCCGGCAGGCGGACCGCTGCGAGCGCGTGGAGATCACGCTGCGCACGCGGGGTCCGGTGATCAGGGCGGAGGCCGCGGCAAGCGACCCGTACGCGGCGCTGGACCTGGCCACGGACAAGCTCGACGCACGCCTGCGCAAGCAGCACGACAAGCGGTCGTCGCGGCGCGGCAAGCGGATCTCCGCGGCGGAGGTCGCCGAGCACGTTCCGGACGCCGCCCTGCTCAACGTGGACGGCACGATCGCCAAGACCGAAGAGGCCGAGCCCGACGGCGTACCGACCACGAAGATGGGCTCGCTCGAGGTCAAGGGCGAGGGTCCGCTCGTCGTCCGTGAGAAGACCCACGTGGCGGCACCCATGACGCTCGATCAGGCGCTCTACGAGATGGAGCTGGTCGGGCACGACTTCTATCTGTTCGTCGACTCCGAGACCAAGGAACCCAGCGTCGTCTACCGGCGGCACGCCTACGACTACGGCGTCATCCACCTCAGCACCGACCCCATGGTCTCCCAGGTCAGGGGAGCCGACGCGGGCGACGCCATCGGCGGCTGACCACAACTGACACCCACTCATCGGGTGCCCCTGAGGCGCGTGTGCGCCCCCAGGGGCACCCTTGTGCGACCCCCTGGTGCACCGCACTGCCATCGCGCCGACGCCGGAGCATGAAATCATGGCGGCGCCGGGTCAACCGGCGTGCTGGTGCCTCGGGTTGGCGCGGCACAGGAAGACAGGCCGCGGCCTTCAGGGGGAGGAACGATGGCGGACAGCTTCGGAACCGTTCGGGGCGAGGACGCCGGTGCCGGCGAGGACGGCGTCGGCATGGGGCCGGGTGCCGGATCCTCGCGCGAGGAGCCCATCCGGGTGCTTGTGGTGGACGACCATGCGCTGTTCCGGCGCGGCCTGGAGATCGTCCTCAAGGCCGAGGAGGACATCCAGGTCGTCGGCGAGGCGGGCGACGGGGCGGAGGCGGTGGACAAGGCGGCCGACCTGCTGCCGGACATCGTCCTCATGGACGTGCGGATGCCCAAGAGGGGCGGCATCGAGGCGTGCACCTCCATCAAGGAGGTGGCGCCCAGCGCCAAGATCATCATGCTGACCATCAGTGATGAGGAAGCGGATCTCTACGACGCGATCAAGGCGGGCGCGACGGGATATCTGCTGAAGGAGATCTCGACCGACGAGGTGGCCACGGCCATTCGTGCCGTGGCCGACGGGCAGTCGCAGATCAGTCCGTCCATGGCGTCGAAGCTGCTCACCGAGTTCAAGTCGATGATCCAGCGCACGGACGAGCGCCGGCTCGTGCCCGCGCCCCGGCTGACCGACCGGGAGCTCGAGGTGCTCAAGCTGGTG
Organism: Streptomyces sp. UC4497; assembly: GCF_054871485.1. NCBI lineage: Bacteria > Bacillati > Actinomycetota > Actinomycetes > Kitasatosporales > Streptomycetaceae > Streptomyces > Streptomyces sp. UC4497. The sequence continues at coordinate 14,608 of NZ_JBTYHB010000060.1, forward strand.
GCGACGGGCATGAACAACCGGGACATCGCCAAGGAGTTGTTCATCTCCGAGAACACCGTGAAGAACCATGTGCGCAACATCCTGGAGAAGTTGCAGCTGCACTCCAGGATGGAGGCCGTGGTGTACGCGATGCGGGAGAAGATCCTGGAGATCCGGTAGGGCGGGGCTCCTGGGGGAGGGCTCCTGGGGTTTTGGGGCTGCTAGTGCAGGGCTTCGATCAGGGCCTTCTTCAGGGGTGCCGACTCCATGTGCTCCACTCTTACGCTGTCGCAGCCGACCCAGCTCGCCGCTTCGTGGAGTGCCGCCGCCACCGCCGGTACGGCCTTCGGGCCGTCCAGGGAGACCTGCTTGGCGACCAGGGTGCTGCCCGCTCGCGCGGGGTCCACGCGGCCCACCAGGCGACCGCCGGCGAGGACCGGCATCGCGAAGTAGCCGTGGATCCGCTTCGGCTTGGGGACGTATGCCTCCAGGCGGTGCGTGAAGCCGAAGATCCGCTCCGTACGGGCGCGTTCCCAAATCAGGGAGTCGAAGGGGGACAGGAGCGTGGTGCGGTGGCGGCCGCGGGGCGCTGATTCCAGGGCCGTGGGGTCGGCCCAGGCGGGCTTGCCGCCCCAGCCCTCCACCGTGACCGGGACGAGGCCGGTGTCCTCGATCACCGCGTCGAACTGTTCGCTCTTCAGGCGGTGGTAGTCCGCGATGTCCGCGCGCGTGCCGACGCCGAGGGCCTCGCCGGCCTGGCGGACCAGGCGGCGGACGCACTCCGTGTCGTCGAGGTCGTCGTGCAGGAGGGGCGACGGGATCGCGCGCTCGGCCAGGTCGTAGATCCGCTTCCAGCCGCGGCGCTCCACGCAGACCACCTCGCCGTACATCAGCGCGCGCTCGACGGCGATCTTCGACTCGGACCAGTCCCACCACTCGCCCTTGTTCTTCGCGCCGCCGAGTTCCGTGGCGGTGAGGGGGCCTTCCGCGCGGAGTTGCTTGATCACCTGGTCGTACGCGCCGTCGGGGAGGTGGTGGTGCCAGTGGGGGCGGGAGCGGTAGGCGCGGCGGCGGAAGGCGAAGTGCGGCCATTCCTCGATGGGGAGTACGCAGGCGGCGTGCGACCAGTATTCGAAGGCGTGGGGGGTGGGGGACGGGCCCGCGCCCGGCGTCCAGTACGCCGACTCGACCTTGGTCCGGGGGACCGCGCCGAGGCGGGCGTAGGGGATCAGCTCGTGCGAGCGGGCGAGTACGGAGATCGTGTCGAGCTGGACCGCGCCGAGGTGGCGGAGTACGCCACGTACACCGGCTTTGCGGTCGGGGGCGCCGAGGAAGCCTTGGGCGCGGAGGGCGAGGCGGCGGGCTTCGTCGGCGGACAAGGTGGCGGTGGGACGCGGCGAGGTCGTCATGGCCGGAACGATAGAGGCCGGGTCTGACAACGGGGTGTGCCCGGCACCGGGGTTCCCGGCTGCGCCGGGGTGGGCGTCGACCGTAGTGCCTGCGCGGCGCCGGGGTCCCCGGCTGCGCCGAGGTGGGCGTCGACCGTGGCCTGCCCGGCACCGGGGTGCCGCCTTGCCCACCCTGCCGCCCAAGGCGGCAGATTGCCCAAGGCGGTGGCGGTCGACCGCGATGGGTGGGGAGTCGGGGTGGGCGGAGGTTGCCCAAGGCGGTGGCGGTCGACCGCGATGGGTGGGGAGTCGGGGTGGGCGGGAGATTGCCCGAGGCGGTGGCGGTCGACCGCGATGGGTGGGGAGCCGTGGCTGGCGGAGGTTGCCCGAGGCGGTGGCGGTCGACCGCGGCGGGTGGGGAGTTGTGGTGGGCGGGAGGTTGCCCGAGGCGGTGGCGGTCGACCGCGGCGGGTGGGGAGTCGGGGCTGGCGGAGGTTGCCCGAGGCGGGGGCGGCGTCGACCGCAGCGGGTGGGGAGTCGGGGTGGGCGGGAGGTTGCCCAAGGTGGGGTGGGGCCCGGCGTATGCGACCGGTTAGTTCGGGGCTGGGAGGTAGGGGAGGGGGGTGGGGAGGTCGAGGTCGGTGGGGAGGAGGGAGGCGAGCCAGCAGTCGCGGAGGGTGCCCTTGTTGGGCATGGCGGCGCGGAGGGTGGCCTCCAGGGTGAAGCCGGCGCGTTCCGCCACCGTGAGGGAGCCCACGTTGCCGACCTCCGCGCGCCACTCCAGGCGCGGGCAGGAGAGGTCCGTGAAGGCCCAGCGGGCCACGCCCAGGACGGCCTCCGTCATATAGCCGCGGCCGCGGAACCGCTTGGCCGTCCAGAAGCCGACTTCCCAGGCGCCCCCGCGCGGGTGGTGGAGAGATACCGCGCCGACCACCGGGCCGCTGTCCTCCGTGCGTATCGCGAAGGTGTACTCCGTGTCACCGAGCCAGCCGTCCGCGACGACACGGTTGACGAAGTATTCGGCGTCCACGCGCGCGTACGGCGAGGGGATCGTGGTCCAGCGCTGGATGTCGGGATCCTGGGCCGCGGCGTACACCTCGTCGATGTCGGCGGGCACGAAGGTGCGCAGCTGCAGGCGGTCGGTGGTCAGCGTCACGGGGTCCATCGCCCGATTCTGCTCGGCACGCGACAGGGGCGCCATGACTTTTCATGGTCCGTACCGGCACCTTCGCGGTGGCCCGCGCGTTGGACCTCATGGCAGACCTCCCGGCACGGTGGGGTCCTCGCATACGATGGCCGTTGCTCTAGTAGTCCTTGGTAGTCCCCAGTAATACTTAGAAGTTTCAGAGAAAACCGACCGTGCCAGGCCCGACCGGCAAGGAGACCAACCCCCGTGTCCGTCCTCCAGAAGATCATGCGTGCAGGCGAAGGCAAGATCCTGCGCAAGCTGCACCGCATCGCGGACCAGGTCAACTCCATCGAAGAGGACTTCGAGAGTCTCTCCGACGCCGAGCTGCGCGCACTCACGGACGAGTACAAGCAGCGGTTGGAGGACGGCGAGACCCTCGACGACCTGCTGCCCGAGGCGTTCGCCACCGTCCGTGAGGCCGCCCGCCGCGTGCTGGGCCAGCGCCCCTACGACGTGCAGCTGATGGGTGGCGCCGCGCTCCACCTCGGTTACGTGGCGGAGATGAAGACCGGTGAGGGCAAGACCCTGGTCGGCACGCTGCCGACGTATCTGAACGCGCTGTCCGGCAAGGGCGTCCACCTGATCACGGTGAACGACTACCTGGCCGAGCGCGACTCCGAGATGATGGGCCGCGTTCACAAGTTCCTCGGCCTGTCCGTCGGCTGCATCCTCGCGAACATGAACCCGGCGCAGCGCCGCGAGATGTACAACTGCGACATCACGTACGGCACGAACAACGAGTTCGGCTTCGACTACCTCCGCGACAACATGGCGTGGTCCCAGGACGAGCTCGTCCAGCGCGGCCACAACTTCGCGGTGGTCGACGAGGTCGACTCCATCCTCGTCGACGAGGCCCGTACGCCGCTGATCATCTCCGGCCCCGCCGACCAGGCCACGAAGTGGTACGGCGACTTCGCCAAGCTCGTCACCCGCCTCAAGAAGGGCGAGGCGGGCAACACGCTGAAGGGCATCGAGGAGACCGGCGACTACGAGGTCGACGAGAAGAAGCGCACCGTCGCCATCCACGAGCCGGGTGTCTCCAAGGTCGAGGACTGGCTGGGTATCGACAATCTGTACGAGTCGGTCAATACGCCGCTGGTCGGGTACCTGAACAACGCCATCAAGGCCAAGGAACTCTTCAAGAAGGACAAGGACTACGTCGTCATCGACGGCGAAGTCATGATCGTCGACGAGCACACCGGCCGTATCCTCGCCGGCCGCCGCTACAACGAGGGCATGCACCAGGCGATCGAGGCGAAGGAAGGGGTGGACATCAAGGACGAGAACCAGACCCTCGCCACGATCACCCTGCAGAACTTCTTCCGTCTCTACGACAAGCTCTCCGGCATGACCGGTACGGCGATGACCGAGGCCGCCGAGTTCCACCAGATCTACAAGCTCGGCGTCGTCCCGATCCCGACCAACAAGCCGATGGTCCGTGCGGACCAGGCCGACCTGATCTACCGCACCGAGGTCGCCAAGTTCGACGCGGTGGTCGACGACATCGCCGAGAAGCACGCCAAGGGGCAGCCGATCCTCGTCGGTACGACCTCCGTCGAGAAGTCCGAGTACCTGTCGCAGCAGCTCTCCAAGCGCGGGGTTCAGCACGAAGTGCTGAACGCGAAGCAGCACGACCGTGAGGCGACGATCGTCGCCCAGGCCGGCCGCAAGGGCGCCGTCACCGTCGCCACGAACATGGCCGGTCGTGGTACCGACATCAAGCTCGGCGGCAACCCGGACGACCTCGCCGAGGCAGAGCTGCGCCAGATGGGCCTCGACCCCGTCGAGCACGTCGAGGAGTGGGCCGCGGCGCTGCCCGCCGCCCTGGAGAAGGCCGAGCAGGCGGTCAAGGCCGAGTTCGAGGAGGTCAAGGACCTCGGCGGGCTCTACGTCCTCGGTACGGAGCGGCACGAGTCGCGGCGTATCGACAACCAGCTGCGTGGTCGTTCCGGCCGTCAGGGCGACCCCGGCGAGTCCCGCTTCTACCTGTCGCTCGGCGACGACCTGATGCGGCTCTTCAAGGCGCAGATGGTCGAGCGCGTGATGTCGATGGCCAACGTGCCGGACGACGTCCCGATCGAGAACAAGATGGTGACCCGTGCCATCGCCTCCGCGCAGTCGCAGGTCGAGCAGCAGAACTTCGAGACGCGTAAGAACGTCCTGAAGTACGACGAGGTGCTCAACCGGCAGCGCGAGGTCATCTACGGAGAGCGCCGCCGCGTCCTGGAGGGCGAGGACCTGCACGAGCAGGTGCAGCACTTCATGGACGACACGATCGACGCCTACATCGGCGCCGAGACCGCCGAGGGCTTCGCCGAGGAGTGGGACCTCGACCGGCTGTGGGGCGCCTTCAAGCAGCTCTACCCGATCAAGGTCACCGTGGAGGAGCTCGAGGACGAGGTGGGGGACCGCGCCGGTCTCACCGCCGAGTTCATCGGCGAGGCCGTCAAGGACGACATCCACGCGCAGTACGAGGCGCGCGAGGAGCAGCTCGGCTCCGAGATCATGCGTGAGCTGGAGCGCCGGGTCGTGCTGAGCGTGCTCGACCGCAAGTGGCGCGAGCACCTCTACGAGATGGACTACCTCCAGGAGGGCATCGGCCTGCGCGCCATGGCGCAGAAGGACCCGCTGGTCGAGTACCAGCGCGAGGGCTTCGACATGTTCACCGCCATGATGGAGGGCATCAAGGAGGAGTCCGTCGGCTACCTGTTCAACCTGGAGGTCCAGGTCGAGCAGCAGGTCGAGGAGGTCCCGGTGGCGGACACGGCGCCCGCGAACCTGGAGAAGCAGGACGCGGTGCCGGCGCAGGCCGGGGGCCGTCCGGAGATCCGGGCCAAGGGCCTGGACACCCCGCAGCGTCCCGACCGGCTGCACTTCCAGGCGCCGAACGCCGAGGGCGGTGTCGACGAGGGCGACTTCGTGACCGAGGGCGGCGGGCCCACGCGCTCCTCGGCGGACGGGCTGACCCGCGCCGAGCGTCGCAAGCAGCAGAAGGGCCGCCGTCGCAAGAAGTGACGTCGGTTCGAGAAGGGGCCGGGCACGGTGTGCCCGGCCCCTTTCGTGTCACTCGACGTCGTCCCGTGGCGGTCGGCCGCCCAGTTCCACCGCCGTGCAGCGCCACCGCTGGTCCTCGCCCAGGGCGAGCCGGAAGGCCAGGGCGTGCAGCCGGGGGCCGACCGCGATGCGGGCGAACACTTCGTAGCTGCCGGGGGCGGGTTCGAAGTGGCCGATGCCGTGCACGGTCGGGCGGGGCCCGGCGCCGGCCAGCAGGGCGCGGCGTTCCACCAGCCACAGCAGGTCGTCGAAGGCCTGGTGCGCGGCGTGGCGGGCGAACCAGTGCAGGGGCCTGTCGCCGCTCAGCACCAGGAGCAGGCGCTGGGTGAACAGCTCGGTGGGGTGCGGCGGGACCTGTGGTGGAACGCGCCGTGGTCCCGCGCCGGGGCGACGGCTGTCGCGGCGGGTGGGCGGCCGGGTGTTCCCGCGTGGACCCCGCCTGTTCATGACCTTCTGCATGACGCCTCCCCATACCGACCGGTAACACCTCGTGGGGATCTTGTACGAGGCCGGGGACGCGGCGGCAAGCGTCGGCGGGCGAGCCGGGGCGCGGCGGTGGGTTCGCCTATCAGGGTGACCGGGCCGCTGCGGGGGCCGTGCCCCCGGGAGCGTACGGAGGTCGGCCGCGGACGGGCGTTGACGTGCGGGCGGACGCGGGCGGCGGCCCGAAGGGGGACGCCCCCACGTATCCTGAAGCCCCCGACGCAGAGCAGAAAGCAGCCGGACCATGCGCGTGTACGTACCTCTGTCCCTGCCTCGACTCGCAGAGGCGTACAAGGCCGGCGAGATCGGGCCCGCGCCCGTCACCGCCTTCGCCGTGACGCCCGCGCTGCGCGAGTGGTACCTGTCCGAGGACATCGAGGAGCTGGAGTACGCGGCGCTGGGCAGGGCCGCGCTCGCTTCGCTGCGGCTCGTCGCCGCCGACCCCGCTGCCGCGCGCCGCCGGGTCGTCGTCGCCGTGGACGTACCGGATCAGGCCGCCGTCGCCGCCCCGGACCGCGGGGGCGAGCAGGGCGCGCTCGGCGAGCTGACGGTGCGCGAGAGCGTGCCGCTGGCGAAGGTCGCCGCCGTGCACGTCGACTCGGGCGATGCCGACGCCGATGTCGCGGCCGCCGCCGAGGCGCTCGCCGCGGCCGACCGGGGCGAGGACGACGCGCAGTTCGTCGTGGACGGCGCCGAGGACCACGACCTGCTGTGGTTCGCCACGCAGGAGATCCCGGGCCTCGTGGGCGACCACTGAAGGAACCGCCTCAGGGGTGGGTAGATTCTTGTCATGGGGAGGCACTTCGGGATGCACACGGGCACACACATCGTCTGGGACTGGAACGGCACGCTGTTCCATGACAACGAGGCCGTCATACGCGCCAGCAACGCGGCCTTCGCGGCGGTCGGCCTCGAACCGATCACGCTGGAGAAGTACCGCGAGCTGTACTGCATCCCCATCCCCAAGTTCTACGAGCGGCTGATGGGCCGGCTGCCCACCCAGGCCGAGTGGACGGCGATGGACGGCGCGTTCCACCAGCACTACGAGCGGTACGCGGTGGACTGCCGGCTCACCGAGGGCGTCGAGCTGCTGCTGGCCGGCTGGCAGGAGGCCGGGCGCAGCCAGTCCATCCTCAGCATGGCCGGACACGAGCAACTCGTGCCGCTGGTAAGCCAGTTGGGCATCGCTGAGCGGTTCGTGCGCGTCGACGGGCGGACGGGCCCCTCCGGCGGCAGCAAGACCGAGTACATGGTGCGGCACCTGAAGGTCCTCGACGGCGTGGCTCCGGAGCGGACCGTGGTCATCGGGGACGCCGCGGACGACGCGGTGGCGGCGATTGCCGCGGGCGCGCAGGCCGTCCTCTACACCGGCGGCTCGCACAGCAGGGCCAGCCTCGAAGGGGTGGGTGCTCCGGTCGTCGACACCCTGGCGGAGGCGGTGCGCGAGGCCGAGCGGCTGGCTGCGGCGGCCTGAACCGCGCCCGCACCCGAACCCCCGGCCGTCAACCGGAGCGGTGAACCCACCCGTATCCGGAACCTTTTGCATCGACTCAGTTCACCCTCCGCTTTCGGCTGCGTACGCTGTGCTGGGGTCACGGGCGCGGCGATACGACGGGGGCGACAGCCATGGGGTTCGGTTTCGGGCAGCGGCGGGGCGGTCAACTGCCCGTAGAAGTAACCACGTTCGTCGGCAGGACGGCCGAACTGGCCGAGGTGCGGGCCGGGTTCGAGCGCGCCCGCCTCGTCACCCTGGTGGGGCCGGGCGGTGTCGGCAAGAGCCGTACGGCGATGCGGGCCGCGGCCGGGCTCGCCGGGCGGTTCCCGGACGGGGTGTGGCTCGTCGAGCTGAGCGCGCTGCGCGACCCCGAGCTGATCCCCGCCACCCTCGCCGCCGTGCTCGAACTGCCGGAACAGGCGGGCATGGAGCCGCTCGACGCCGTCGTCGCGCACCTTCAGGGGCGGCGGCTGCTCATCGTGCTCGACACGTGCGAGCACCTCGTCGACGCCTGCGCCATGCTCACCGACGTGCTGCTGCGGGAGGCGGCCGGCGTCAGCGTGCTCGCCACCAGCCGGCAGCCGCTCGACGTGCCGGGGGAGCGCTGCTGCGCCATCGCGCCGCTCGCCCCCGACGACGCCCTGGAGCTGTTCGTGCAGCGGGCGTCCGCCGTGGTGCCGGGCTTCGCCGTGGACGAGACGAACCGGGAGCAGCTCGCGGCGCTCGCCCGACGACTCGACGGGATCCCGCTCGCCATCGAGCTGGCGGCGGTGCGGCTGCGGGCGGTGCCCCTCGAACACCTGGTGGAGCGGCTCGGGCAGCGCTTCGAGGTGCTCACGGGCGGGCGGCGCACCGCGCTGACCCGGCACCAGACGCTGCGTACGGCGATCGGCTGGTCGCACGAGCTGTGCACGCCGCAGGAGCGGTTGCTGTGGGCGCGGCTCTCCGTCTTCGCGGGCTCCTTCGAGCTGGCCGCCGCCGAAGTGGTGGGTGCGGGCGGTGAGTTGGCGAGCGGTGACGTCCTGGAGCAGCTCATCGGGCTCGTCGACAAGTCCGTCGTGCAGCGGATCGGGGAGAACGGCGGCCGGTACCGGATGCTCGACACCATCCGTGAGTACGGCGCCGAATGGCTGGAGGAGACGGGGCAGGCGGACGCCGTGCGGCAGCGGCACTCCGCGTACCACCGCGAGCTCGGGCAGCGTTACTGGGACGGCTTCCTGACGGCCGAGCAGGTCGGCCACCACCGGGTGCTGCGCGCGGCGCGGTCCGATGTCAGGGCCGCGCTCGAATACGCCTACCAGAGCCCCGATTCGGTGGCCGACGGCGTGTGGTTCGCCGCGCAGCTCGGCCCGTACTGGCGGGCGGTCGGCCAGCTCTCCGAGGGGCGGTACTGGATCGAGAAGGGGCTCGCGCTCCTCGACGAGGTGGGGCAGGAGCAGGCGTGGGGGCGGTTCATGACCGCCCTCTTCTCGGTGTGGCAAGGGGATCTGCCGGGCGCGCTCGAACTCTTCCACCGGGCCGTCGACATCGCGCGCCGCTCGGGCAACGACCGGGTCGAGCTGTTCTGCGACGCGTATCTGGGCGGCCTCGGCGCGCTGTGCGGGGAACCGGACGGCCTCGACGTCATGGAGGACGCGCGGCAGCGGATCCTGGCGCGCGAGGACGGCCTCGGCATCGCCGTCATCCACTACGAAGCGGCGCTGCTGCTCGGCGTGCTCGGGGACACGGACGGCGCGCTCGCGCTGTGCCGTACGGGGCTCGCCCACCTGGAGAGCACGGGGGAGCGGCAGCTGTACGGGTCCACGCTGATGGTGCAGGGGCTCATCCTCTGGTTCGCCGGGGAGCGGGCGGAGGCGGTCGCCTCGTTGTGCCGGGGCCTTGAGGCCGCCGCGGAGATCGACGAGGTGCTGATCGCCGCGCTCTGCTGTCTCGGACTCGCCTGGTCCGCCGCGTACGACAAGCGGCAGGTGCGGGCGGCGTGGCTGCTCGGGTACGCGGAGAACGCGCGGCGGCTCGGGGGCGGTGACCCGGTCGGGATGCTGCCGTCACTCTTCGAGGAGCAGGAGACCGTGCGGGGTGCCGTGCTGCGGGCCCTGGGCGAGGAGGAGTTCGGGCGCTGGTGGGGCGTGGGGGCGAGGCTTTCGGGGCGGCAGGTGCTCGATGCGGTGCGGGCCGGGGCCGACGCGCCGTCGGTGGCGCCCGTGCCGGTGCCTGCGGCGCGTGGGGGTGGGGTGGGTGCGCTCACCCGGCGGGAGCGGGAGGTCGCGGCGCTTGTGGCGGAGGGGATGTCCAACCGGGAGATCGCGGAGCGGTTGGTGATTTCCAAGCGGACGGCGGATGCGCATGTGGAGCATATTTTGGCGAAGTTGGGGGTGGGGTCGAGGACGGAGATCCCAGCGATTTCCTCCGTCGGTCAGGGGGTTGGGGATCCGGGTGGGCGGTCGGATCGGGTGTAGCCGCACCGGGGTTTACGCCACGGGGCTCTGCCCCGGACCCCGCTGCTCAATCGCCGCAGGGGCTTGATTTGCCCAGCACCCCGCCTGGTGGCCGGATGTGCAAGGGCCCGGTCTGCTGGGATGGCATAGGTATACGGATTCCGGGCCCCCGGGTGCAGATGCGTATACGGCTCCCCGGGGATACCGATGCCGGGAGGGGGCGGGGCGCGGCACGCTGTACAGGTGTCGCGTGCTCTGGAGGAATGGCGCGGCGGGGTGCCGGACGGCAATGGTCAACTCCCCACGGCTGTCGTGGCATCGGCCCCCCGTCGCTGCGTCCGGAGTACGGCGCGTTTCGGTGGCTGCCCTCGTCGGCGGGGCAGCCACCGCACTTACCTACCTGCCGGCCGGCGCCTTCGCCCGCAGCACCGTCAGGAACTCCCGCATCCACTGCGAGTGGTCCGGCCAGGCGCGGGAGGAGACCAGGGTGCCGTCGACGACCACCTCCACGTCCTGGAACGTGGCGCCCGCCGCCTGCATGTCCGTCTCGAGCGCCGGGTACGCCGTGACGCGCCGGCCCCGCAGGGCGTCGACCGCTGCCGTCAGGAGCGGGCCGTGGCAGATCTGCGCGACGGGCCTGTCGGTGTCGAAGAAGGATTTGATGATCTTGCGGAGCTCGGCGTCGGCGCGCAGATATTCCGGTGCCCGGCCGCCCGGAATCACCAATGCGGCGTACTGGCCCGGATCGACTTCGGAGAAGGCCAGGTCGGCCGGCCAGGTGTAGCCGGGCTTCTCCGTGTAGGTGTCGAAGCCGGGCTCGAAGTCGTGGACGACGAACCGCAGCTTCTTGCGGGTCGGCGCCGCGATGTCGACCTCGTACCCCTCTTCGCGCAGCCGCTGGTACGGGTAGAGGACTTCCAGCGACTCCGCCGCGTCGCCGGTGACGATCAGGATTTTGGGTGCCATTGGTCACACGCTCCCCTCGCCGGGATCCGCCGTGTCGTCCGCCCAACGTGTCGCCGGTGCGCTCGGCTGGCAATAGCCCGTACTACGCAAGGGCTTCAGGGGTTCTGTGCAGACTGTCAAAGTTCGCCCCCCTGATTTGTACACAAGCGGCTCATGACGATGCCCCCTCGGGGAGCGATAGCCTGGTCCCGTGATCAGCGCGATATCTCGCGGGGGCATCGTCGCCCCCTGCCCGCGCCGGGAGATCACGACCTGCCACAGCGGTCGTGCCCGGCGCTCAGACGCAGATCATTTCGGGCGGATGGCCTCTTCGTTGAAAACGGCGCATTGTCGTCCACCCATCTCTCATCCAGGCATAACGTCGTCTCAGACCGGACACCCCGCGTCGGGACGTTGTGCCGAGCGATTCATCTACGCCACGTCTACGTCTCGCAACGGCGCGCGACAGGAGCCAGAGGACAATGCAGACCAAGCTGGACGAAGCCAAAGCCGAGCTGCTCACCAGGGCCGCCCGGGTAGCTGAGAACAGCCCGGTAGGGGGGAACCTACCGACCGGGGCGACGGGCGAGGGTACGCAAGCCGCCGGGACCATCACCAACACCGACGGCGTGCTCGCGTTCCTCCAGCGCTACTACCTGCACACCGCACCGGAGGACCTGAGCGACCGTGATCCGGTCGATGTCTTCGGGGCCGCACACTCGCACTACCGCCTCGCGGAGAACCGCCCGCAGGGCACGGCCAACGTGAAGGTGCACACGCCGACCGTCGAGGAGAACGGCTGGACGTGCAGCCACTCGGTCGTCGAGGTCGTCACGGACGACATGCCGTTCCTGGTGGACTCCGTCACCAACGAGCTGTCCCGGCAGGGGCGCGGCATCCACGTCGTCATCCACCCGCAGATCACCGTTCGGCGTGACGTCGCGGGCAAGCTCCTCGAGGTGCTGCCGGCCGGCTCGCCCGCCGAGGGCCACGACGTGCTCACCGAGTCGTGGATCCACGTCGAGATGGACCGCGAGACCGACCGCTCCGACCTCAAGCAGATCACCGCCGACCTGCTGCGCGTCCTGTCCGACGTACGGGAGTGCGTCGAGGACTGGGAGAAGATGCGGGACTCGGCGCTGCGCATCGCCGAGGAGCTGCCGAGCGAGCCGACCGCCGGCGACCTGCCCGACCAGGAGGTCGAGGAGGCCCGCGAGCTGCTGCGCTGGCTGGCCGCCGACCACTTCACGTTCCTCGGGTACCGCGAGTACGACCTCTCCGACGACGACTCGCTGGCCGCCGTGCCCGGCACCGGACTCGGCATCCTGCGCTCCGACCCGCACCACGAGCGCGACGAGCACCACCCGGTCTCGCCGTCGTTCAACCGGCTCCCGGCCGACGCCCGCGCCAAGGCCCGTGAGCACCGTCTGCTGGTCCTCACCAAGGCCAACAGCCGCGCCACCGTGCACCGGCCGAGCTACCTCGACTACGTCGGCGTGAAGAAGTTCGACGCTGAGGGCAATGTCGTCGGCGAGCGCCGCTTCCTGGGTCTCTTCTCCTCCGCCGCGTACACCGAGAGCGTGCGCCGCGTCCCGGTCATCCGCCGCAAGGTCCAAGAGGTCCTCAAGGGCGCGGGCTTCACGCCCAACAGCCACGACGGCCGTGACCTGATGCAGATCATGGAGACGTACCCGCGCGACGAGCTCTTCCAGACGCCCGCCGACGAGCTGCGCTCCATCGTGACGAGCGTGCTCTACCTCCAGGAGCGCCGCCGGCTGCGGCTCTACCTGCGTCAGGACGAGTACGGGCGCTACTACTCGGCCCTCGTCTACCTGCCGCGCGACCGCTACACCACGGGCGTCCGGCTGCGGATCATCGACATCCTCAAGGAGGAGCTCGGCGGCACCAGCGTCGACTTCACCGCCTGGAACACCGAGTCGATCCTCTCCCGGCTGCACTTCGTCGTCCGCGTCCCGCCGGGCACCGAGCTGCCGGAGCTCTCCGACGCCGACAAGGACCGCATCGAGGCCCGCCTCGTCGAGGCCGCCCGCTCCTGGGCCGACGGCTTCGGGGAGGCGCTGAACGCCGAGTGCGGCGAGGAGCGTGCCGCCGAACTGCTGCGCCGCTACGGGCAGGCGTTCCCCGAGGGCTTCAAGGCCGACCACTCGCCGCGCGCCGCCGTGGCCGACCTGGTCCACCTCGAACAGCTCACGCAGGAGCACAAGGACTTCGAGCTCTCCCTGTACGAGCCGGTGGGCGCGGCCCCCGGCGAGCGCCGCTTCAAGATCTACCGGATCGGTGCGCCCGTCTCGCTCTCCGCCGTCCTGCCGGTGCTCCAGCGCCTGGGCGTCGAGGTCACCGACGAGCGCCCGTACGAGCTGCGCTGCAGCGACCGCAAGACCGCGTGGATCTACGACTTCGGCCTGCGCATGCCGAAGCCGGCGAACGGCAACGGGGACGACCTCGGGGCCGACGGCCGCGAGCGCTTCCAGGAGGCCTTCGCCGCCACCTGGACCGGCCTCGCGGAGAACGACGGCTTCAACTCCCTCGTCCTGGGCGCCGGTCTGAACTGGCGTCAGGCGATGGTGCTTCGCGCGTACGCCAAGTACCTGCGCCAGGCGGGCTCCACGTTCTCGCAGGACTACATGGAGGACACCCTCCGGACGAACGTGCACACCACGCGCCTGCTGGTGTCGCTGTTCGAGGCGCGGATGTCGCCGGACCGGCAGCGCGCCGGGACCGAGCTGATCGACGGCCTCCTCGAAGAGGTCGACGGCGCCCTCGACCAGGTCGCGTCCCTCGACGAGGACCGCATCCTGCGGTCCTTCCTCACCGTCATCAAGGCGACGCTGCGCACGAACTTCTTCCAGGAGGCGGGCGGCGGCAAGCCGCACAGTTACGTCTCCATGAAGCTCGACCCGCAGGCCATCCCCGACCTGCCCGAGCCCCGGCCCGCGTACGAGATCTGGGTGTACTCGCCGCGTGTCGAGGGCGTGCACCTGCGCTTCGGCAAGGTCGCGCGCGGTGGCCTGCGCTGGTCGGACCGGCGTGAGGACTTCCGTACGGAGATCCTCGGCCTGGTGAAGGCGCAGATGGTGAAGAACACCGTCATCGTGCCGGTCGGCGCGAAGGGCGGCTTCGTCGCCAAGCAGCTGCCCGACCCGTCGGTGGACCGCGACGCCTGGATGGCCGAGGGCATCGCGAGCTACAAGACGTTCATCTCGGCGCTGCTCGACATCACCGACAACCTGGTCGGCGGCGAGGTCGTGCCGCCCGCCGACGTCGTGCGGCACGACGAGGACGACACGTACCTCGTGGTCGCGGCCGACAAGGGCACGGCGTCCTTCTCGGACATCGCCAACGAGGTCGCCGAGTCGTACAACTTCTGGCTCGGTGACGCCTTCGCCTCCGGCGGCTCGGCCGGCTACGACCACAAGGGCATGGGCATCACCGCCCGCGGCGCCTGGGAGTCCGTCAAGCGGCACTTCCGGGAGCTGGGCGTCGACACGCAGTCCGAGGACTTCACGGTCGTCGGCGTCGGCGACATGTCCGGTGACGTGTTCGGCAACGGCATGCTGCTCTCCGAGCACATCCGCCTGGTCGCCGCCTTCGACCACCGGCACATCTTCATCGACCCGAGGCCGGACGCGGCCACCGGCTACGCCGAGCGCCGCCGGATGTTCGAGCTGCCGCGCTCCTCGTGGGCGGACTACAACAAGGAGCTGATCTCGGCGGGCGGCGGCATCTTCCCGCGCTCCGCCAAGTCGATCCAGCTCAACGCCCACATCCGCGAGGCCCTCGGCATCGAGTCCGGCCAGGCGAAGATGACCCCGGCCGAGCTGATGAAGGCCATCCTCCAGGCGCCGGTCGACCTGCTGTGGAACGGCGGCATCGGTACGTACGTCAAGTCGTCGGTCGAGTCCAACGCGGACGTCGGCGACAAGGCCAACGACCCGATCCGCGTCGACGGCAAGGACGTGCGCGCCCGGGTCATCGGCGAGGGCGGCAACCTCGGCGCGACCCAGCTGGGCCGCATCGAGTTCGCCCGCAACGGCGGCCGGGTGAACACCGACGCGATCGACAACAGCGCCGGCGTCAACACCTCGGACGTCGAGGTGAACATCAAGATCCTGCTCAACGGTCTTGTGTCCGACGGCGACATGACGGTCAAGCAGCGCAACAAGCTGCTCGCCGCCATGACGGACGAGGTCGGCCACCTGGTGCTGCGCAACAACTACGCGCAGAACACCGCGCTGGCCAACTCCTGCGCCCAGGCGCCGTCCCTGCTCCACGCCCACCAGCGGTTCATGCGCCGCCTCGGCAAGCAGGGCCACCTGGACCGGGGTCTGGAGTTCCTGCCGAACGACCGGCAGATCCGTGAACTCCTCAACTCCGGGCGGGGCCTGAGCCAGCCGGAGCTCGCCGTCCTCTTCGCGTACACGAAGATCACGGCCGCCGACGAGCTGATCCAGACCTCGCTGCCGGACGACGACTACCTGCGCCACCTGCTGCACACGTACTTCCCGCAGCCGCTGCGCGAGAAGTACGGCGAGGCGATTGACGGGCACGCGCTGCGCCGCGAGATCATCACGACGGTCCTCGTCAACGACACGGTGAACACGGGCGGTTCGACGTTCCTGCACCGCCTCCGTGAGGAGACGGGCGCGTCCCTGGAGGAGATCGTGCGGGCGCAGCTCGCCGCGCGCGAGATCTTCGGCCTCAGCGAGGTGTGGGACGCGGTCGAGGCGCTCGACAATGTCGTCGCCGCCGACGTCCAGACCCGGATCCGCCTGCACTCGCGGCGACTTGTCGAGCGCGGCACCCGCTGGCTGCTCAACAACCGTCCGCAGCCGCTGCAGTTGGCGGAGACGATCGACTTCTTCAAGGAGGGCGTCACCGAGGTCTGGGCCGCCATGCCGAAGATGCTGCGCGGCGCCGACGCCGAGTGGTACCAGGGCATCGTCGACGAGCTGACCGGCGCGGGTGTGCCGGAGGAGCTGGCGGAGCGGGTGGCCGGATTCTCGTCCGCGTTCCCGACGCTCGACATCGTGCAGATCGCCGACCGCACGGGCAAGGACGCGCTGTCCGTCGCCGAGGTCTACTACGACCTCGGTGACCGGCTCTCCATCACCCAGCTCATGGACCGCATCATCGAGCTGCCGCGCTCCGACCGCTGGCAGTCGATGGCCCGCGCGTCGATCCGTGAGGACCTGTACGCGGCGCACGCCGCGCTCACCGCCGACGTACTGGCGGCGGGCAACGGGACCTCGACGCCCGAGCAGCGGTTCAAGGCGTGGGAGGAGAAGAACGCGGCGATCCTGGGCCGGGCGCGCTCGACCCTGGAGGAGATCCAGGGCTCGGACTCGTTCGACCTGGCGAACCTCTCGGTCGCCATGCGCACGATGCGCACGCTGCTGCGTACGCACTCGTAGCGGATACGCGAACGGGGGCGGGCCCCGCCGGGGGGGGGGGGGGGGGGGGGGGGGGCGCCCCGGGGGGCCGGGGGCCGGGGGGGGGGGGGGGGGGGGGGGGGGGGGGGGGGGGGGGGGGGGGGGGGGTGTGGTGGGGGGGGGGGGGGGGGGGGGGGCCCC
>NZ_JBTYHB010000061.1:0-27533 GCF_054871485.1 Streptomyces sp. UC4497
CTTGCGCCAAAAGCTGTTCAGGTCAGGCTCCGGGACGCGCAAAGCAGCCCCCTGGTTCCGGCCACAATCTTCGCCCACGATGTCTTCCCCATGGCCGTGAGGTCGCTCACTGGCGACTGCCCCGCTCCGTTGGTCATTTGGGCCGGCGAAATAGGTGACGCGATCCAGGTCCGGCGATCTGGCGCAGGTAGGCCACTGTCGGTGGCCGATACCGTCCGCTGGCGGTGGTGGGCGTGCCGTGGCCGCCGCCCACGACATGGCGACTGTCGCCGTTGGTGGACAAGAACCAGTGGAAGGTGAGGGCTACGTGGTGTCTCCGTTCAGGAGTACGGAGTGAGGGGGATCTGGATCTGGTGACTGGCAGGTCTCGGGGCGGTCCGTCAGAGCAGGCCGTGGCGGGGTGGGCGGGTGTTGTTGAGTGTGTACCTGCCGATGTGCTGGATCTTCCAGCGGACCGGGTCGTGGAGCGTATGGGTGCGTGCGTCGCGCCAGTAGCGGTGCAGGTTGAGGGAGTTGAGGGCCGAGCGGGTGCCGGACACCTCGAAGAGGGCGTCGGCCACCTCTACGGCGGTCTGCGCGGCCAGTACCTTGGCGGCGGCCACCGCGATGGATGCCTCGGCCGCCGATTCGTCGGTGAGGTCGGCGGCCGCGGCGTCCACGGCTCGCCCGGCATTCCCCAGTAGCGCCTCTGCCGCCCTTACCCGTATGGCGAGTTCACCGAAGCGCTGGATCAGCAGCGGGTCCTCGGCGGCCGTCTCGACGCCGCTCTCGAACCAGGGGCGGCTCTTGGTTCGTACGAACTCGGCCGCCTCCGCCAGGGCGCCCGAGGCGATGCCGGCGTCGATCGCCGCGTGCAGCAACTGGGCTACGGCGCCGTGCAGTTGAGGCCCTTGGAAGGTGAGGTGGTGCGGCAGGACGCGGTCGGCCGGGACCCGTACGGCCTCCAGGCGGACGGTGCCGCTGGCGGTCGTGCGTTGGCCCAGGCCGTCCCAGTCGTCGATGACGCTGAGGCCCGGCGCGTCACGGGGCACGTAGGCCACGTGCAGGGCGTCGTCGTCCGTACGGGCCAGCACGGGGATCCAGTGGGCGAAGAGCGCGCCGGTGGAGTAGTGCTTGACCCCGGTCAGGTCGTAGGAGCCGTCCGGTCGCAGGTGCAGACGGGTGCGGATGTCCTGGACGTGTTTGGTCCCCGCCTCCGACTGCGCGTTGCCGAAACGGGCCCCCGATAGCAGCTCGGCGAAGAAGAACTTCCGCTGCACCTCGGTGCCTTGACGGCAGATCACATTGACGTAGGCGAAGTGGCTCTGCGGGATCTGGGCGAGGCTCGCGTCGGCGGTGGCCAGCAGTCGGAAGATCTCGGCGAGGGTCTCGGCGGAGACGTCCGCCCCACCGTGTTCGGCGGGGACGGTGACGGCGAGCAGGCCGGACGCGGAGAGCCGGTCCAACTCCGCGCGCGGCAGACGGCGTTCGACGTCCCGTACGGAGGCGTCAGCACGGAACTCCTCGGCCAGGGACGCGGCGACGGCGAGTGCCTCGGCGTCGTCGGCGATGATGTGGGCAGCCATCGCTCAGCCCGCCGCGGCCAGCAGCGGCGTACGGCCGAGCGCCGACGCGAACTGGTCGAGGACCTGGGTCAGGGCCTCGCGCGCGGGCGGCGCGACGGTCAGGGAGCCGTCCTCGTGGGCGGTCAGGTCCTTGTCGAGGGTGAACCAGCCCTGGACGATGTGGCCGGCGCCCATGGAACTGAGCACCGGGCGCAGGGCGTAGTCGATGGCCAGTACGTGGGCCGTGGTGCCGCCGGTGGCCAGGGGGAGCACGGTCTTGCCGGCGAGTGCGTACTGCGGGAGCAGGTCGAGGAGGGCCTTGAGGGCGCCGGAGTAGGCCGCCTTGTAGACGGGCGTGCCGATGACGATTCCGTCGGCGCGGGCGAACAGCTCGGTGGCCTCGATGATCGCGGGGTGGCGGAAGTCGGCGCCCAGGAGCGCTTCGGCGGGGATGGTGCGTACGTCGAGGGGGATCACCTCGTGGCCCTGGGCGGCGAGGAGCGTATCCAGGTGGCGCAGCAGTTTGCTGGTGCGGGAGGAGGCGGAGGGGCTGCCGGAGAGGGACAGGACGGTGGCCATGGGTGCCCTTTCGGATGGTGGGGCGCCTCCCCGGGGCGCCTCCCGTGGTGCGGGAGGCGCCCCGGGGAGCGGTCAGGAGTTCAGGTCGGTCAGGAGCACCAAGTCGGTCAGGAGTACCAGGTCGGCTCGGGCAGCTCACCGCCCAGGACCCACCGTCCGACTTCGCGGCGCTTGTAGGAGACTGGGTCGTGCAGGGTGTGGGTGCGTACGTTGCGCCAGAACCGGTCGAGTCCCTCGGAGTTGGCGGTGGAACGGGCCCCGGTGACCTCGAAGATGCGGCTGGACACTTCCAGGGCGACGTCGGTGGCGCGTGCCTTGACCGCGGCCACCCGCACCTCGAATTCGCCACGGGACTGCTCGGTGACCGCGTCGGGCTCCTCGTGCAGTCGCTGCCCTTCGGCGGCGACCGCGTCGGCCAGGGCCTCGACCGCCCACAGCTTCGCGGTGAGGTCGCCGTAGATGTCGATGACGTACGGCTCGTCGATCGCGCGCTCGTGGCCGCCGTGCAGCCAGGGGCGGGTCTTCTCGCGGGTGTAGGTGGCGGCCGTCTGCAGCGCACCGGCCGCGATGCCGAGGTAGAAGCTGACGAACACCAGCTGAATGGTGGGGACGTTGAGGGTGTTGTAGATGCGAGGCTGGAATTTCTTGTCGACGTATCCGGCCGCCGAGGCCCACGGGGTGCGGACGCCGTCGAGGGTGACGCCGCCGCTCTCGGTGAGTCGCTGGCCGATGTTGTCCCAGTCGTCGTGGAAGGTCAGGCCGTCGCTGTCGGAGGGGACGATCGCGAAGACGTGCTGGTCGGTGCCTTCGAAGACGCCCTCCAGGACGGTGACGTCCGAGACCTTGCTGCCGGTGGAGAAGGTCTTCCGACCGGTGAAGACCAGGTCGTCCCCGTCTTCGGTGACGACGACGTCCGCGTCGCGCGGATTGACGGCTCCGCCGAAGAACCAGCGGTTCCTGGCTGCCTCGGCCTCCACGTGCTCCCACTGCTCGCGGGTGCCCACCAGGCGGGCGGCCCAGTTCCACAGGTAGTGGTAGCCGAGGAGCTGGCCGATGGAACCGTCCGCCTTGGACACCTCGCGGACCACCCGGTAGGCGGTCGGCCAGTCCTGGCCCGCGCCGCCGTGCTCGGTGGGGCCGAGCAGGGTGACCAGGCCCGAGTCCTTGAGGAGTTGGACCTCGGCGTACGGGGTGGCGCCGGCGTGGTCGCGGGCGGCGGCGTCGGTGGCCAGGACGGTGGCGACCTCGGCGGCGCGGGTGATCCAGTCCTCGGCCGACTGCGGGGTGGGGCGGCTCTGCCAGTCGACGGGTGTGACGGTGCTCATGGTGCGTGACCTCTTTCGCGAAGCGGTGCGGTGCGGTGGGGAGCAGTGTGGTGTGTGGTGTGGCGCGGTGTGGAAGGTGGGTAGTACGGAAGGTGCGCGGCTGATCGCGCAGTAACCCAGTGCCCGAACTAGTCCTCGGATGAGGGGAGTTGGGACTCCAGCTCGCGTACGAGGGGCAGGACCCGGCGACCGAAGTACTCGACCTCCTCGTGGTAGTGCAGGAAGCCGAGCAGAAGCAGATCGACGCCGAGCTTCTTGTAGGCGACGATCCGCTCGGCGATCTGCTCCGGCGTGCCGATGAGCCCGGTGCGGAAGCCGTCGTTGTACTGCACCAGGTCCTCGAAGGAGGAGTCCTGCCACATGCCCTTGCCGTCGGCGGCGGACTTGCCGGCCTGCTTGACGGCGGCGCCGAAGCCCTCGACGGCCTCGGTGTCGGCCTTGGCGACGATCTCGCGCAGCGTCTCGCGTGCCTCGGCCTCCGTGTCACGGGCGATGAGGAAGCCGTTGAGGCCGAACTTCGGTGCGCTGCGGCCCGCTTCGGCGGCGGACTTGCGTACGTCGTCGATCTGCTCGGTGACCCCGGCGAAGTCCTTGCCGTTGGAGAAGTACCAGTCGGATACGCGGCCTGCCATGGCGCGCGCGGCCGTGGAGTTGCCGCCCTGGAAGATCTCCGGATGAGGCCGCTCGGGAGTGTTCAGGGGCTTGGGCTTGAGCGAGAAGTCGCGCAACCGGTAGAAGTCGCCCGCGAGTTCGGTGTGGTCCTCGGTCCAGATCTGGCGGAGCGCGCGGATGAACTCCTCGGTGCGGCGGTAACGCTCGTCGTGCTCGAGCCAGGGCTCGCCCAGGGCGGTGAACTCGCCCTTGAACCAGCCGCTGACGACGTTGACCGCGAACCGGCCATTGGAGAGGTGGTCCGCCGTGGCACCGAACTTGGCGAGGACGCCGGGATGCCACAGTCCGGGATGCACCGCGGCGATGACCTTCAAACGCTCGGTGGCCAGCAGCAGGGCGAGGCTGAAGCTGGTGGACTCGTGCTGGTACTCGGCTCCGTAGCTGGCCATGTAGCGGACCTGGCTGAGGGCGTAGTCGAAGCCGTTGTTCTCGGCGAGGACGGCGAGTTCCCGGTTGTATTCGTAGCCCCAGTCGGTGCGCTGCTCGATTTTGCTGGTGACCAGGCCGCCGCTGACATTGGGGACCCAATAGGCGAATTGTAGGGGCGCGGGCATGCAGAACTCCTGTCGCGGAATGCTGGGAATTTCGGGCACGCCGAATTCGGCAGGCTTGTGCGTGAGCCGGATTCAGGCGGTGCGAGGGCAGCACGGCACGCCGGTCGGCATGACGGGTGCAGGTGCTGGGGGAGAGCGGCGGATCAGCGATTCAGGCCGCGAGTTGGCGGTTCGGTCCGCACGCACGACAGGAAGCACTGGAGACGCGCGCGAGGTCGACATGGCGTCGCCGCGTGAGGTCCAGTTGCCTGTTCATGGATTCGATGCTGGCAGGGCGTCCTGAGAAGCGTCAAGGGAAACCAGACCGGTTTCGCATGGTGGACCATTGAATTTCACGAGCCTGTGACAGGGGAACCCTTGCACCGTCCGGATTGCCATCCGCATTCTGCTGGCATGCGGACCGAACAACTGGAATACATTGCCGCGGTGACCCGGCTCGGCTCTCTGCGCCGGGCGGCGGAGGAACTGCGCGTGTCGCAGCCCGCGTTGAGCGAGACCGTAAGGAACCTGGAGCGGGAACTGGGAGTCGATCTCCTGGAGCGCAAGCGTTCCGGGTCGACGATGAGCGCACAGGGCCGGGAACTGCTGCCGCACATCGCGGGCGTGCTGGAGGCGCTGGACCGGCTCCGGGCCGCGGCCGGCGAGCAGCACCGGATCAGCCGCATGGTGCGGGTCGGCACGGTGAACGCGGCGACGATTCCCCTTCTCGTGCCGGTGGTGCGGGAGTTCCGCGCGACGCATCCGGTCACCCAGGTCGAGGTGGTCGGGACGCAGCAGACGGAGATCCAACGGGGCCTGTCCGAGGGCGGGTTCGACCTGGGCCTCGTCAACCATCTGGCCGGCGACGACGTGCCCGCGGGCCTGGAGTCGTCCCGGCTGCTGCGCGGCAGACCGGTGGTGTGCGTGCACCCCGACAGCCCGCTCGCCGCCCGGCCCGCGGTCACGGTGGAGGAGCTGCTCCGTGAACCTCTGGTGGCGATGCGCTCCGGCTATGTCATGCACCGGTTCGTGCACCGGCTCCTGGCGGGCCGGGAGCCGGTGTTCTCGTACTCCACCGACGGCGCCGAGATGGGCAAGCTGATGGTGGCCGAGGGGCTCGGCGCGACGGTCCTCCCGGACTTCAGTGTGATCGGCGATCCGCTGGAACGCCTCGGCAGGATCACCTACCGGCCGATCGCGGACGACTCGACGCGCGTCCTCCTCATGCTGCAACGCAGGAGGGGCGACGCGGTGCCGCAGGCGGCACGCGACCTGCATCAGGGGTTCGTGCGCAGGGCCAGGAAACTGAACGCGATCCCGGGCGTCGTGTCCCCGATGGCATGACGGGCGAGCGGACGCGGGGACGCCCCGTCCCGGGTCGGTTCACACTCCGCCCCACACCTCCTCCGCGGTCTCCACGATGAGCCGGAGCTTGGCCAACTGGTCGTCGATGGTGAGCTTGTTGCCCTCGACGGTGGAGGAGAAGCCGCACTGCGGGGACAGGCACAGCTGGTCGATGTCGATGTAGCGCGAGGCCTCCTCGATGCGCCGCTTGAGGGCGTCCTTGTCCTCCAGCTGAGGCCGCTTGGTGGTGACGAGGCCGAGGACGACGTGCTTGTCCTTGGGGACGTAGCGCAGCGGGGCGAACCCGCCCGAGCGCTCGTCGTCGTACTCCAGGAAGAAGCCGTCGACGTCGAGCCCGCCGAAGACCGCCTCGGCGACGAAGTCGTAGCTGCCCGAAGCGGCCCAGGAGGAGGCGAAGTTGCCGCGGCACATGTGGGTGGTGACGCGCAGGTCGTCGGGGCGGCCGGCCAGGGCCTTGTTGATGTTGGCGATGTACGTCTCGTGCTGGTGCTCGGCGTCGCCGCCGATGGAGGAGACGTACGAGCGCTGCTCGGGGTCGTTGAGATAGGCGAGCGAGGTGTCGTCCAACTGGAGGTAACGGCAGCCGAGTTCGTGCACGCCGCGGATCTGGGCCGCGTACGCGTCGGTCAGGTCGGACCAGAAGGCGTCGAGGTCGGGGTAGACGGACGCGTCGATCGCGGCGCGGCCGCCGCGGTAGTGGACCATGCTCGGCGAGGGGATGGTCAGCTTCGGGGTGACGCCGTCGGTGACGGTGTCACGGAGGAAGGCGAAGGCGTCGGCGAAGATCGTGCGCTCGAGACGCACCTTGCCGTCGATGCGCGTGGAGGGCGGCGCGAACTCGATGTCGCCGTCCTCGTTGTGGAAGCGGACATGCAGCGACTCGTCCTCCACGCGGCTGATGCCGCCGAGGGAGTAGATGAAGTCCATGTGCCAGGAGGCGCGGCGGAACTCGCCGTCGGTCGCGCTGCGCAGTCCGGCCTCCTTCTGCAGCGCGACGACCTCACGGACCGCCGTGTCCTCGGCGGCGGCGAGCGCGTCGTCGTCGATCTTCCCTGCGGCGTGTTCCGCGCGCGCCCGCAGGAGCGCGGGCGGGCGCAGCAGGCTGCCGACGTGGTCGGCGCGGAACGGGGGCTTGGCGGTGGCGGCCATGGCGGGTCATCCCTTCATCGACTACACCCCACAGCCTCACCCGGAATGATCCGCCCCTCAACCATCTGACCAGAGTCCGTGGGAATTCCCGCGGTGCCGGGCGTACGACGACGGGCTCCGGGCCGACCGCGCTCCACGTCCTAGGCGACCGTGAGCACGATCTTGCCGCGGATGTGCCCCTGGGCGGCGCGTTCGTGCGCGGCTCGTGCGTCCGCGAGCGTGAACGTGCTGTCGATCGCGACGCGGACCGTGCCCGTGTCGAGCAGGCGTCCCAGCTGGGCGAGTTGCGCGCCGTTCGAGCGGACCTGGGCAACGGAGACCGTGACGTCCAGCTTCGCGGTTTCTTCTGCGTCGAAGTCCCCGGGAAATACGGGGAATTGGGCGCCGCCGCGCTTGAGTGTGCGCAGGAAGCGGCTGCTGTGGGGGCCGCCGACGGTGTCCAGAACGAGGTCGAGGTCGTGTGCGAGCTCCTCGGGGCGGCTCGTGGTGTAGTCGATGAACCGGTCGGCGCCGAGATCCCTCAGGAACGATTCGTGCGCGCCGGATGCCACCGCGATGACTCGCGCGCCCTTCCACTTCGCGAGCTGCACCGCGAAGTGCCCCACGCCGCCCGCGGCGCCGTTGACGAGCACCGTCGTGTCGGCGTCGAGTGCCCTCGGGCGATGCGGTTCCTCCTGGAAGGGCGACGGGTGATCGTGGCCGACTTCGATCAGGAACTGCCACGCGGTGAGGCCGGCCATGGGTGCCCCCGCGGCGTGCACGTGGTCGATGCCAGCCGGTTTGCGGGCGAGGTCCGAGGCGGGGGCGGCGACGTACTCGGCGTATGCGCTGCCCTTGAAGCTGGGAAAGCGCAGGAGGCCGAAGACTTCGTCGCCCACGGCGAGGCCGTGCACGTCCGGGGCGACGGCCTCGACAACGCCCGACACATCCGTCCCCGGGATCACCGGCAGGCTGACCGTCGAATCCGGCTCTCCGGGCATCGTGGTCAGTCCGCCGCGCAGGTACCAGTCCGGAGGGTTGATGCCGATGGCGTGCACGCGGACGAGCACCTCGCCCGGCCCCGGCTCGGGGATCGGCACCTCGTCGTAACGCAGAACTTCGGGGCCGCCGTGCTCGTGGAGCCGGACCGCCCGCATCGTGTGTGTCGGCATCGTTTTCTCCTGATCGGACCACGGGATAGGCTTATTCGGATCAGTGAACCACATAAGTGGAGCACTGGTTCGAATATATGGACCACTGATCCGGATAGTCAAGAGGGACAGATGCGGGCCGACGCCAGGAAGAACCGCGACCAGCTGCTCGCAGTAGCGGGCACCGCCATCACCGAGCAAGGTGTCGACGTGTCACTGCGCGACATCGCACGCAGGGCCGACGTCGGGCTCGCGACGCTGCTGCGGCACTTCCCGACCCGCGAGGCGCTGCTCGACGCCCTGCTGCGCACCAGCTTCGACGAGCTGACGGCGAAGGCGGACGAACTCGAGGGGATGAGCGAACCCCAGGACGCTCTCGTCTCGTGGCTGCGCGACTGTGTCGCGTGGACGACCGAGTACCGGGGCGTGACCGTGCTGATGGCAGCCGCCATCGAGGACAGCGAATCCGCACTTCATGCCTCGTGCGTGACCTTGCGTGCAGCGGGCGCGCGGCTCCTCACGCGCGCCCAGGCCGTGGGTGCGGCCCGCACCGACATCGACGGCACCGATCTGTTCGCGCTGGTGGCGGCGCTCGCCTGGCTCGGCGACCAACCCGCGCTCGCGCCCCGCGCCGATCGCCTCTTCGACGTGGTGGCGAGTGCGATCCTGACCGATGCGGAGGGCGGCGGTACCGAGGCGGGATGCCGCCCCGAGGCTCATGGGTAAGACGTCATTTCCGGGTGCGGCTGCCCTCGACCTGCTCAGTGATTCCTGCCCGGCGCCATGTCGCGCACGTGGCTCCCGTTGTCGCGGAGTGCGTCGACGGCGATGCGCGCGGCCGTGCCGATCACCGCGTCGGCGGCGGGCAGGATCGCGGAGGTGCGTACGGTGCGGGTGAACACGGCGACCGCGTAGCGGCCGCCGTCGGGGTACTCGACGACGCCGACCTCGCCGCGCAGCGTCGGCAGTGACCCGGTCTTGCCGGCGACGTGCACGTCGTCGAAGGGGAAGCCGGACGCGAGCCGGTGCGGCCACACCTGAAGGCTCATCAGACGCCTTATGGCCGCGTCGTGTTCGGGCGTGGTGGCGGTGTCGCGCCAGATGGCGGCGAGCAGCCGGGTCAGTTCGCGCGGGGTGCTGCGGTTGGCGCGTGCGGGGTCGAGCGCGCGCAGGCCCGCGATGACGTGCGGGTCGGCGAGGGCCTGTGCGCCTGCCGGTCCCGCGTCCTCCTTGACCATGGTCATCGCCGCGCCGAAGGTGTGCACGGCCAGGGTGCGGGTGAGGCCGAGGCGGGCCGTCGTGCGGTTCACGGCGTCCAGGCCCACACGGCCGAGCAGCAGGTCGGCGGCGGCGTTGTCGCTGACGGACATCATCAGGTAGGCGAGGTCGCGCAGCGAGAGCCGGGCCGCGTCCAGCATGGCCGCGAGCCCGGTCGGCCCCGCGGAGCGCCCGGCGGGCGGGCAGTCGACCTGCTCGGTGAGGTTCAGGTCGCCGGCCGCCGCCCGTTCGTGCAGCGCGACCAGCAGCGGCAGCTTGTGGACGCTCGCGGTGCACACCAACTGGTCGGCGTGCCAGTCGAGTTCGGCGCCGGAGTCGATGTCGCGGGCGTGCAGCCACCCGGTGACCCCGGCGTCGGTGAAGGCCGCCCGGATGGCGGTGAGGGTGTCGGTCATAGCCAGTACTCCGCTGCGGGACGCAGATGCATCGGGCGTGTGGGGGTGTCGGGGCGGGCGTCGGCGGTGGTGCGCAGCGCGTGCGCGGCGGCGTCGGCGAAGGCGCGTACGGCGGCATCCCCGTGTCCGCGCGGCCAGGCGGCCGAGTGCCGCCAGGCCATCGGCGCTCCGGCGAGCGGACGCCACACGAGGTCGGGGTCCGCGCCGTCGCCCCGGGTGTCGCGCGGGGTGAACGCGACGGCCGCGGCGGACTGGACGAGACCCCGGACGAAGCTGGCGCCCCGGCCGTGCCGGACCGCGGGCGGCGTGTAGCCGCCGCGTGCGCAGACGGTCAGCAGATCGTCGTAGAGCGCGGGGGAACCGGCGCGCGGGAAGAGCACCAGGTCGTGGCCGGTGAGTGCGGCGAGGGGCACTTCGGTGTGCTGGGCGGCGGGCGCGCCGCGCGGTAGGAGGACACCGAGGTCGCGGCGGAGCACCGGGCCGATCTCGAGGCCGGACACATCGCAGGGGTGGTGCACAAGGCCCACGTCGAGCTCAT
Source organism: Streptomyces sp. UC4497 (assembly GCF_054871485.1). Classification (NCBI taxonomy): domain Bacteria; kingdom Bacillati; phylum Actinomycetota; class Actinomycetes; order Kitasatosporales; family Streptomycetaceae; genus Streptomyces; species Streptomyces sp. UC4497. The sequence continues at coordinate 10,509 of NZ_JBTYHB010000061.1, forward strand.
GCGCGGCGAACCGGTCGAGCTGCTCGGCCGTCGACAGCTCGTGGAGCTCCAGCTGCGCCGTCGTGCATCGCGCCTGGAACTCCGTCAACAGGGCGGCGACGGTGCTGCCGGCGATGTCGGGCGGCACCGCCGCGCGCAGCAGCCCGCTCTCCCCGTCCCGGATCCTGCGGGCGGCGGCGCGCAGTGTCCCGGCGCGGGTGAGCAGCTCGCGTGCCTCGGGCAGCAGCAGTGTCCCGGCCTTGGTGAGGGCGACCTGGCGGCTGGTCCGGTCGAAGAGCCGCACCTCCAGCTCCCGCTCGAGGCGCTGGATCCGCTGCGACAGAGGCGGCTGGGCCATGCCAAGGCGATGGGCGGCACGGCCGAAGTGTGACTCTTCTGCAACAGCCACAAAGCATTCCAGGTGCCGGATCAGGTCCACGAGCAGCAACCATATCCATTTTTGATGAATGGGCAATCCATATCGGACTTGGACATGAGGAGACCGGGCTTGCTCTGCTTCCGGCATGACACACCCTTCCACCAGGGGGAGAGCCGCACGCTCCCCGCTCAAGGCCGTCACCGCCGCGACCGCGGTACTCGCCGTCGCCGCGATCGGCACGTACGCGGCGGGGCTCGGCCCCTTCGACCGCGGTTCCGACGCCCCCGACCCGGCCGCCACCTCGCAGGCACGGGCCTTCCTCGCCGACTGGTCGGGCGGCCACTACGACAAGGCGGCCGCCCGCACGAACAGCCCCCGACGGGCGCAGGAGGTGCTGCGCAGCTTCACCGCGGGCCTGGACATCGACAAGCCGCGCCTGACCGCGTCCGCCGACGCGCACACGGACGACGGCACGGTGCGTGTCCCGTTCACCGCGAAGATGCCCGTGACGGGGCTCGGTACCTGGACGTACACGTCGGAGCTCCCCCTGCGGGAACTGGAGAACGGGGACTGGACGGTGGACTGGGCCCTGGAGCTCGTCCATCCGCACCTGAGCGACAAGGCCAAGTTCCGCCTGGAGCGCGAGGACACCAGCCCGCCGAAGGTCACCGACCGGAACGGGAAGTCACTCACCGGCGACGTGTATCCGTCGCTGCAGCCGCTGCTCGGCCAATTCGCGGGTGAGAGCGGCAAGCCGCGCGGTGCGATCCGGCTCGTCGACCGGGTCACCGGGAAGCGCGAGGGCACGGAGACCACGTTCGGGCAGCGGGCCGAGAAGAACGGGAAGGCGGGCGATGCGCCGGTGAAGACGACGCTGGACGCTGCCTGGCAGTCCGCCGCCGACCGGGCTCTCGACGCCGAGTCCGACGGGAAGAACGCCTCGCTCGTCGCGCTGCGGGTCGACAACGGCGAGGTCCTCGCCATGTCGAACTCTCCCGCCACCGGGTTCAACCGGGCCGTGTCGGGGACGTACGCGCCGGGCTCCACCTGGAAACTCGTGACCAGCAGCGCGCTGCTGCTGAAGAACGCCGTCTCGCCGGACACCGTCGTGGACTGCCCCAAGTACCTCACCGTGGGCAAGGAGTTCCACAACGTGGAGACGTCCGAGTTCCGCGGCGCCACGTTCCAGAAGGACTTCACCGAGTCCTGCAACACCGCGTTCATCAGCCTGCGCGGCAAACTCGGCGACGCCGAGACGGGCGATGTGGCACGCAAGTACTTCGGCGTCGGCCAGGAATGGCACGTGGGAATCCCCTCGTACGACGGGTCGGTGCCGGTGCCCGGGGACGAGACGGAGAAGGCGGCGGCGATGATCGGGCAGGGCCGCGTCCAGGCCAATCCGCTGATCATGGCTTCGGTCACCGCCACCGCGGCGTCCGGTCGCTTCCATCAGCCCACCGTCGTGCCCGGCACCGAGGACCGCACCTCCACCACCCCGCTCCCGAAGTCCGTGGTCACGCAGCTGCGCACGATGATGCGGGCCACCGTGACCGAAGGAACGGCGCACGTCCTGTCCGATCTGCCCGGCGAGATCGGCGCGAAGACCGGCACCGCGGAGGTCGCAGAGGGCGAGCCGAACAACGGCTGGCTCGTGGCCCGTCGCGGCAACGTCGCCGTGGCCTGTGTGGTCGAGCAGGGCGTCACGGGCGGCGGCTCGGCCGGCCCGATTCTGCACAGCCTGCTCTCCGCCGTCCCCGACGACCCGTCCTGACGCGGCGCCCGGTCGCGTTCCACCCAGGCGTCCCTCTGCTGGTTCACCGGCACGATCTCCACGTCGTTCCGCCCGTACCACGAGTACGCGCACCACCTGACCCGGCGGGTGCAGCGGGTGGGCGTCCCCACCGCCCCGTCCTGTTCCCCGCGGACCTGTCACAACCGCCACGGAGCTGGGCCGAGCGCACCTATCACCTCACCCGCTACACGCGCCTGCCCCGTTGCGGACACTTCGCCGCACACGAGGAACTCGCCCTGCTCGCCGACGACATCACCGCGTTCTTCCGTGAGCTCCGCCCGCGGTGACGTCGACGACGATGCGGACCTGTCCGCTCTGCAGGAGGCTGCGGCTGCGTACGAGGAAGCGACGCGAGAACTCCGGGCCGCAGCAGAGGAGTTGGGTATCTCTCCGCGCTCAGGGCCGCCCGTGACGACGCGCCAACGCCGGCGCCAGCGTCAACGTTCCGGCTCCGGGGCGGGCCGGCGGCTCGGGGCGTATCTGGCGAGCATCGTCTGGACGGCCTGTTCGACGGCGTCGTGGACGTCGGAGGCTGTGGGGTCCCAGTCGGTCAGCAGCATGCGGGGCCACAGGACGTAGTTGGCGATCATGCCGAGGAACTGGTTCGCGGCGCCCGTGGCGTCCGGGACATCGGCGTTGCCCGCCTCGTGCTCGGATTCCAAGTAGTCCTGAACGGAGGTGAAGTAGGGCAGTTTGCCGAGCTCGAACTGCATCCGTCCCAGTTCGGGGAAACGAGGCAGTTCGGCGATGACGATTCGGAACAGGGCCGCCATGCCGGGCCGGCCGATCAGGTCGGCATAGCGGTGGCCGATGGTCGTCAGTCCGGAGCGCAGATCTCCGGTCCGCGGCCGCGCGGCAGCGTCGCCGGCGTCACGCTGCCAGGACTCGGTGACGATGGCCTCGAAGAGGGCCGCCTTGGTGGGGAACTGCTTGAACAGGGTGGACTTCGAGACCCCGGCCGCTTCGGCGATCCGGGCCAGTGAGGTGCCGTCGTAGCCACGCTCCAGGAACAATTCTGTGGCTGCGGTGGTGATCGCCTCGCGTTTCTGCTGAGCGAGCCTGCGGTGGTGTGCGGAGAGCTCTGCTGCCATGCGGACAGTATGCCGCAGCCCCGAGGCGAGTCACTTGACTCGCCTCGGGGCTCTTGCTTACGGTGCGAGGGAAAGGCGAGTCGGGTGACTCGCCTCCTATCTGTGGCGCCCGGGCGAATCCCGGTAGCCGCGCCGTGGAGGAACAGTTCATGACGAACGACAAGATCGCTTTGGTGACCGGCGCGAATCGCGGCCTCGGACGCGCCGCGGCCGTCGCTCTGGCCACACGCGGGGTGCGGGTCGTGGTCACCCACCGCGGTGATGCGGCCGGGGCCGAGGAGACGGTGGAACAGGTGCAGGCGGTGGGTGGGACTGCCGCTGTTCTCCGGCTCGACATCAGCGACGTCTCCTCCTTCGCTTCCTTCACCTCCGAACTGAGTGCGCAGTTGGAGCGCTGGGGTGCTTCGCGGCTCGACATCTTGGTCAACAACGCGGGAGTGGGGATCTTCGGTCCCCTGGAGGACGTCACCGTCGACGACTTCGACACGGTGATGGGCACCAACGTCCGGGGCACGTTCTTCCTCATCAAGGCACTTGTGCCGCTGCTGGCCCAGGGCGGCCGTGTCATCAACGTTTCGACGTCACTGACCCGCCACACCAGCCCCGCCACCTCGGTCTACTCCGCCTCGAAGGCCGCCGTCGAAGCCCTGAGCCGCACCCTCGCCGCGGAACTCGGCCCGCGCGGCATCCTGGTCAACTCCATCGCCCCCGGACCGACCGCCACCGATTTCAACGGTGGAGCGATGCGGGACGACGCAGGAATGCGCCAGGTCCTGGCCGGACAGACCGCGCTCGGTCGTGTCGGCGAACCCGAGGAGATCGGCGACGCCATCGCCACGCTGGCCTCCGAGGGCCTGCGCTGGGTCACCGCCCAGCGGATCGAGGTCTCCGGCGGCGCCCTCCTCTGAGCGACCGGTCGACTGGTGTGCCGTTCGAAAACTCACCGCTACCGCTTCGCTCGCCGGCCTCGCGCTCGCCTCTCAACTGGCCACCGACCGACCTCCGCTCGAGGACAGCACACTCCCGCCGGACTGCCAGCGCATTCCGCCGGACCGGTCATGGCCCGGCAGGTCGGTGACGCGCTGGGAATCGACGTCAGCGTGCGGGCCAAGCTGGAACCGTTGCGTGTGAGACCGGTCGGACTCGTCGATCGCGGCTGGCCGCGGGAACGAGGGGCTGCCCGGCCGTGTCTCTCACAGCTGCGCAGGATCTACGAGGGGACCGGGGTCGGCTGAGTGAGGTTCACCGGGTTGCCGTCCGGGTCACTGATGTGGGCGACGCGCTGTCCCCACGGCATGTCGTTGGGGGTGCTGCGGACCGAACCGCCCAGCGCCTCCACTCGGCCGAGTGTCTCAGCCACGTCGTCGACCCCGATGCTCAGCAGGATCCGCGGCGTCGCCTTGGTCCCCGGGTCCGCTTTGGCCACCAGGCCGAGTTCGGTGTCGCCGATGCGCAAGCCGACGTAGAAGGCCGGGCCTTCCTCCGGTACCCGGAAGATCTCCTTGGCACCGAACAATTTCGTATAGAAGCTGACCAGAGCGTCCTGGTCGGCTGTCAGGATCACGGGCTGAATGGTGGACATGGCACTCCTGTCGCGAACGGTCGTGTCGCTGGACAGACCGTTCGAGGCCGGTGAACTCATCGGCAACAAGCCGCCCCGCCGGAGACCGCTTCCGAGCGAGTACGCAGGTATGGACAGGAGGCCGGCGGTCTATGAGGCTTCCGGCTGACACAGGTCTGTCGTGCCGGCGGGAGCGGATCTGGTCGAAGGCCGGAAGGGGGCCTGCAGGGGGATGGGCGGGGGAGGCAACATGGGGGAGAGCCACGTGAGAGGCCGTCGGGCCGGAACGGTGCGCATGCTGTGGGGTGTCGGCGCGGTTGTGGTCCTGGCGTCGCTGACCGCAGGCTGCAGTCCGCCGGAACTTCCGCTGGTGGCCATTGGCAGGGGCCCTGACGGGGACGTGCGGGCGCTGCTGATGCCCTGCTCACACGGCACGCACATGGAAGAGGTCAGCGTCCGGCACATCGACGATGACACTGATCGTGTGGATGCCGAAGTCCTGGACGGCTGGTCGGCCCGGCCGCCCCGGGCGGTCACAGGAGAACAGGAAATCAACGTCTACCACCCGCCGGAAGGCTGGCACGGCAAGGTACGTCCGGCCAGGAAGCTGTCCGCAAACGGGTTCTACGCCGTGGAGTTCGTGGTCGGAAGGTGGTCGCCGAAAGAGCGTGCCACCTTGGTGGAGTACCGCGGCGTCAACCGTTTCGCGGCCGCGGACATCGAGGGACTGGGTCCTGGACAGTGGTGGGCCGATGACAAGGCGATGAGCCGCGCCGAGGTCCAGAAGCATGTGGACGACGCCTGCTGATACTCCAGCTGTAGACCGTTGTCCTGATGCCTGGGCGCAGCTTGTGCGAGGCCGAGGTGCCGCTGGCGCCCGCCACGTCGAGCACGTGGAGCAGGCCGGCCTACAAGGGGGCCATCGCGGCCATCGTGACCTGGAACGCGACCGCGTCGGGGTCGATGTCCAGCGTATGGTCCTGCTCCCAGCGGCCGATGGACTCCGAGCCCTCGACGATCGTGCGGCAGCGGTCGTAGCGGCGCCGCATGAAACCGGTGAGGACGTCAGGGACGGAGGCTCCCTTGGCGATCTCCTCGGCGAGCACGACACCGTCCTCGATGGCCTGAGCACCGCCCTGCCCGCAGTGCGGGGAAGTACCGTGCGCGGCGTCCCCGATGAGCAGAACCCGGCCGCGGTGCCAGGGCGGTGGCAGCAGCACGTTCTCCACCGGTCGGTACACCACGGCGTCGTCGTCGACGATCAGCTCGCGGTGCTCGGCGACCGCGCCGCCGTACTCGGCGAGCCGTTCCCGGAACACCGCCGCCAGTCCCTCGCGCGGCAGGCGCACGGGCTGCCCCTCGGGCACCTTCTCGATGGCGAGCAGGTACATCAGGTCCGGCCCGAGCGGGCAGAATCCGGCCGTACCGCGAGAGCCCCGGTAGGTCCACAGGCGGTCCAGTTCGGGAATGCGGGGCATGTTGTAGCGCCAGCACACCTGGCCGGTGAACTTGGCCCGGTACTCCTCGCCGAACACGGCCGCTCGGGTCTGCGAGTAGAGGCCGTCCGCGGCGACGACGAGGTCGTAGCCGCGCTCCCGCCCGTCGGTGAACGACACGTCGACACCTTCGGTCGTCTGCTCCAGGCGGGACGCGGTGACGCCGGTGCGGATGTCCACGCCGGCGTTCTGCGCGGCCGACAGCAAGGTGTCGTGGAGCCGGCGGCGGGTGATGCCGTTGTTGGGCGGCAGGCCGGGCAGGATCGGAGGGAAGGGCTGGTCGGTCAGGAGGGTCGTGCCGTCGGCACGCCAACTGCGCATGCCCAGGACGGGGTGGCCCTGCGCCACGCACTCCTCGGCCACGCCGAGTGCGTCCAGCGCGCGCAGTGCGTTGCCGGGCTGGATGATTCCCACCCCATAGACGTCCCACTGCGCGTTCTTCTCGATGAGGTCGACGTCGAGGCCGAGACGTCCCAGCGCGATGGCCGTCGACAGGCCGCCGATGCCCCCGCCGATGATCAGTATGCGTTCGATGTCGTTCATCGTGGGCTGTGCTCCGGTTCGTTGGGGAGAGGGGGGCATGGTGCTTCTTCGCTCGGGTGGGGTCTGCTGCTCGCGTATTCGGGTTGCCGCTCACGGCGTGGCGAACGCGAGCGCCTCGGCTCCGGCGTACTGGGCCCGGGAGCCCAGTTCGGCCCCGATACGCAGGAGGCGGTTCCACTTGGCGGTGCGCTCCGAGCGGGTGGTCGAGCCGACCTTGATCTGGCCGGTGCGCCAGCCGACGGCCAGGTCCGCCAGCCAGTCGTCCTCGGTCTCGCCGGAACGGGCGGACAGGACGGTGCCGTACCCGGAGGTGTGGGCGTGGTGGACGACGGTGCGGGCGGAGTCGAGGGTGCCGGTCTGGTTGGGCTTGACCAGCACGGCGTTGGCGACGCCCTGGGCGATCCCGCGGCCGAGCCGGTCCACATTGGTGACGAAGAGGTCGTCGCCGAGCAGCTGCCGGCCGGCGAGCCGCTTCGTCGCCACGGCCCACCCGTCCCAGTCGTCCTCGGCCAGGGCGTCCTCCAGGGAGACGATGGGGTAGCAGGCACACCAGTCGGCCAGTTCCTCGACCAGCGCGGCCGAGGTCAGCTCCCGGTCCTCGGCGGCGAGCCGGTAGCCGCCGTCGGCCTGCTGGAACTGGGTGGCGGCGATGTCGATGGCGATGCCGATGTCGTCGCCCGGCCGCAGCCCGGCCCGTTCGACGCCCTGCACCAGCACCTCAAGTGCCGTGCGGTTGCTGGGCAGGACGGGGCCCAGTCCGCCTTCGTCGGCGACCAGGGCCACCGGCAGACCGCGGTCGGCGAGGACGTCGGCGGTGCCGGCGCGGACCCGGGAGGCCCATTCGATGGCCTCGGCGAACGTCGTCGCGCCCAACGGCACGGCCAGGAAGTCCTGTACGTCGAGGGAGCGTCCGGCGTGCGCGCCGCCCGAGATGATGTTGACCATGGGCAGCGGGAGCAGGGGAGTGGCGCCGGGCTCGGCGACGGCTTCGTACAGCGGCAGGCGGCGGGCGTCGGCGGCGGCGCGTGCCGTGGCGACGGACACGGCCAGCACCGCGTTGGCGCCCAGCCGGCCGAGGTCGGCGGTGCCGTCCAGGGCGCGCAGCGTGGTGTCGAGCTGCCGCTGGTCGGTGGCGTCGAGGCCACGTACGGCCTCGGCGATCTCGCCGGTGACATGGGCGACGGCCCGGCGGACGCCGTTGCCGCCGTAACGGGCCTCGCCGTCGCGCAGTTCACGGGCTTCGTGACGGCCCGTGGAGGCGCCGGAGGGGACGGTGGCCGTGCCGCGCCCGCCGCCGGACAGGACGACCTCGCAGCCGACGGTGGGTCTGCCCCGGGAGTCCAGCGCTTCCCAGGCGAACAGTCGGGTGAGGGCGGTGTCGCTCAACTCAGGTACTCCCAGGCGTCGGTGGCCAGTGCGGGCGGGTGTTGCAGAAGGTCGCGGCCGAGCGTGCGGGCGCGCCGTCGCTTCTCCTCGTCGAGATAGGCGGCGGGGCTCTTGCCGTCGACCCGGGCCAGTACGAGGCAGGCGGTCTGGCGGACGAGCTGGGCGGGATCGAGGGGGACGGTGGAACGTGTCTCGTCGAGGAGTGCGTTCAGGAAGGTCCGGGCCGCCTCGGCGTACGACGGGGCGTGGCGGGGCTCGTTGAGGGTCTTGAGCAGCAGGTGCCCGATGGTCCAGGCGGGGTCGAACGTCGGGTCCCCGACATGGGCGACCTCCCAGTCGATCACCCACAGTCCGGGTCCGGCGGGGTCGGCGAGGATGTTCTTGGGTGTGTAGTCGCCGTGCACCAGACATGTGCTCGTCCGTGCCATGACGGTGAGGGTCTCGTCGATGGGGCCGACGAGGTCGGGGTGGTGGTCCCGGATGGTGTGGTGGAAGGGGTCGACGCGCAGTTGGGCGAAGACGGTCCGGTCGGTGAACTCGGTGACGAGGCCGGGGTCTTGAGCGGTCGTGCGCTGCCAGGTGCCCAGGATCCGGCCGAGCCGTTCGGCGATCGCCGGGTTCACGTCGCCGGCCATCAGGTCGTCCCGCCAGGTGTGCCACGTGCGGGGGGCCCGCTCGATCGTCAGATAGCCGTCGCTGAGGTCGTGCACCTTCGGTACGGCGTCCGGGGTGAGGCGCCCGGCCAGCCGCAGTGCGCGGCCCTCGGTGTCCAGGCGGCCGGTGTCGGCCGTCCAGGTCCGGGCCACGCGAAGCTGGGTGAGGGCCCGCTTGACGACGATGTCGACGCCGAGGCCGGTGACTTCGAAGACGTCGTTCGAGACGCCTCCGGTCATCGGCCGGATCCGCAGCCCGGCGTCCGGGGCGGCCAGCCCCCGGCGGACCAGGTGGTCGGCGAGCGCCACCGGGTGCTCGGTGTCGGTGGTCGGCCGGTTCATGAGCGGGCCTCCAGGGCGGTGCGCAGTGCGGCGCTGTCCAGGACCTGGGGGTTGACCACGGTCGCGGGGACCCGGTCGCGCAGCACGTCGGCCGCGTTGGTGGCGGCTTTACGGGCCAGCTCCGCCAGGGAGCCGTCGGAGGAGAACGCGACGTGCGGGGTCAGCACCACGTCCGCCCGTCCGCGCAGGGCGTGGGGGACGGGCAGGGGTTCCGGGTCGGTGACGTCGAGCCCGGCGCCGGCGATCTCCCCGCGGTCGAGGGCGTCGACCAGGGCCTCGGTGTCCACCAGCGGGCCCCGCGCGGTGTTCAGCAGCAGCGCGGTCGGCTTCATCGCGGCGAGTTCGGCGGCGCCGATCAGACCCCGGGTGTCCGCGGTGAGGGGGCAGTGCAGGGACAACACGTCCGCCACGCGCAGCAGTTCCTCCAGTGACGCGGCGGCCCGGACACCGTCCGGAAGACCGCCCGACCCCTGGCGCAGGGCCACCACGTCCATGCCGAGCGCCTGGGCGCGGGGGACGAGTGCGCGGCCTATCGTGCCCAGGCCGACCAGACCGAGGACCTTGCCGCGCAGCCGTAGGGGCGTCGGTACCGCCGTTCCGTCCCATCCTCCGTCGGCGAGCTGCCGGGTGAGCGGCACGAGCCGCCGGGCCAGGGCCAGGAGCAACAGCAGGGTGTGGTCGGCGACTTCCTCGGAGCAGTAGTCGGGGACATTGCTGACGACGATGCCCAGCCGCGTCGCGTGATCGACGTCGATGTTGTCCACGCCCACTCCGTAGCGGGCCACCGTACGGCAACGCGAGGCGGCCTCCAGCACCTCCCTCGACACCTTGGCGAAGCAGGTCAGGATGGCGTCCGCCTCCGGTGCCAGGCGGACGAGTTCCGCGCTCTCGCCGCTCTCGGCGACGATCAGTTCGGCGCCCGCCTCGGCGAGCACGGCGGTCTCGACATCGACGGTGGGCCAGGCAAAGTCGGTGACGAGGACTTTGAACGTGCTGTTCACGACACTTCCCCCACGGGCAGACCTCCTGAAGCTCGGAGCCGGCCTCGTCGCGGCTCCTTGTGCGAATCTGTGCGCCGATGCTAGAGAGGCCCGCAGAGCAGCGGAAATGCACAGCGTGATTGGCTGGCATAAACACTGCGTATACTTCTGCCCCACGGACGGGCGGGTGGAGCACTACGTGAGCCGTGGCGGCAGCGCCGCCGTAGTCAGTGAGCGAGTGATGAGCGATGAAGCTCGGCCAAGTGGACCTCAACCTCCTCGTCGTCCTCGACGCCCTGCTGAGGGAGCAGAACGTCACCCGGGCCTCGGAGCGGCTGCACATGACCCAGCCGGCCACCAGCACGGCGCTGGCCCGGTTGAGGAAGGTCCTCGGTGATCCACTCCTGGTGAAACACGGGCGCCACATGGAGCTGACTCCGCGCGCGGAAGCGCTCGTCGAACCGGTCCGCAGCGTCCTCGCCACCATCGAGCAAACCATCGTGCGGCCCCCGGAGTTCGACCCCGCGCGGGACAACCGGGCCTTCTCCGTGACCGCCAGCGACTACATCGGGGTGACGCTGATCCGCCCGCTGCTGGCCGTGATCGCCGGCCTGGCACCGCACCTCAGGATCAACATGGGGCCGATCCACGACCGCTACGTCACCGCCCTGCAGCGGGACGAGATGGACCTGGCCGTACTGCCGGAACGGCTCGTCGGCGAGGGGGACCTTCCGGAGTGCAGGCGTATGCCGGTGAGCGAGGACCGGTTCGTCGGCGCGGTCTGGAAAGGCCACCCCCGAGCAGGGGAACGGCTCACGGCGAGCATGCTCGCTTCCCACCCCTACCTGGCCCATCAGCCTCTCGGCGGATCGAGCCTGGTCGAACAGGACCTGGACGCCGCGGCGGTCCCCCGCCGGGTGGAGGCGACCGCGGGCACGTTTGTCGCCATGCCGTTCATGCTCGCCGGGACCGACCTGGTCACGATCGTCCCGGAACGTCTCGGCCGCAGGGTCGCGCAGGCGGCGGACATCACGCTGCTGGAACCCGATCTCGAGCTGCAACCGCTGCGGCAGTGCGCCTACTGGCACTCCCGGCGCGACGCCGACCCCGGCCACCGCTGGCTGCGCGACCGGCTGTTGTCCGTCGCCCGGTCCCCGTACGAGGCCCCCGCCCCATAGCTCGTACGCGCCATAGCTCGTATTCACACGGCTTATTTCCGCCCGCTCCCGCGTCTCACTAGCGTCGGTCCCGAACCGAAGGAGGACGCTGTGACGCGTTGGGTGGACGGCCATGCCCTGGGTACATTCTCGGACGGCCGGGACCGGTACGCCGGCCTCGTCGTGCGGGACCGGGTGCTTCGACTGGACGGCTTCGGACTCCTCGACGGTCCGGTGACGGTCAGCGCGTTGCTGGACGCGTGGGACACCGTCCGGGACCAACTGGCGGAGATCGCCCGGACCGCGGGTGGCGACGACGGGCGGCCACTGGCCGAGTTGTCGGTCCACGCCCCGCTCGAACCCCGCCAGATCTTCCAGGCCGGCGCCAACTACCGTTCCCACGTGGCCGAGATCATCGTCTCCGGCCGCGAGGCGGGCGACCCGCGCTCCGACGACGAACTGCGGCGGGACGCCGAGGTGATGATGGACGATCAGGCCCGCGACGGAAGCCCGTTCTTCTTCACCGGACTGCCCTCCGCGCTGTGCGGCCCGGACGACGACATCCTCCTGCCCCCGGAGGCGGAGCAGGTCGACTGGGAAGTGGAACTGACCGTCGTCATCGGCAGGACCGCCCGCCGCGTGCCGCCCGAGCATGCCCTGGAGTACGTCGCCGGATACACGGTGTGCAACGACATCAGCGCGCGGGACCTGCAATTCCCCGCCAATCACGGTCCCTTGGGCGGTGACTGGGTGCGGGCGAAGAACCGTCCTACGTTCCTGCCGTGCGGCCCCTTCGTCGTGCCTGCCGGTGTCGTCGGCGACCACCGCGAACTGGAGCTGACGCTCGACCTCAATGGCGAGCGCAAGCAGCGGGACACCGCCGCCAATCTGCTCTTCGACGTCCCCACGCTGATCGCGCAGGCGTCGGCCGCGACCACCCTGTACCCCGGGGACCTGATCCTCACCGGCAGCCCGGCCGGCAACGGAGGCCACTGGAAGCAATGGCTGAAGCCGGGGGACGTGCTGGAGGCCGCCATCGCCGGGCTCGGCTGTCAGCGGAACACCTGCGTGGCAGAGGCGGTGTGAATCCCGCCGTGCCCGGCACCCGACACGTACGCGACCTCGTCGTGGCGGACAGACGCCCGGTCGGCGAAGGCACCGTGGAGGTACTCCTCGCCACCTCGGACGGCGGACATCTGCCCTCCTGGCCGCCGGGCGCGCACATCGACCTCATCCTGCCCGGCCGGTTGGTCCGGCCGTACTCACTGGCCGGAGAGCCCACCGACCGCACCCGTTGGCGCCTCCTGGTCCGGCGCTCGGCGGGCCGCGGCCGGGGCCGGTCGGTGGGCGACTCGGCCTCGGCCCACGTGCACGACCGCCTCGCCCCCGGAGACCGGGTGGCGTGCCGCGGTCCGTACGACCGCTTCCGGCTTGCGGGCGCCGGCGCCTACCTGTTCCTCGCCTCCGGCGCGGGCATCGCACCTCTGCTGCCCATGGCGCGCATGATTCGAGCGGCCCGGGTGTACCCGTGGTCGCTGGTGCACGTCGACCGGAGCGGGCGGCCGGGCCCGTTGCGGAGCGAGGTGCTGTCCCTGGGGGCCCAGGCGTCGGTGACCGCGGAACCGGACATCGCCGCGATCCTCGCGCACGCCGCTCCCGGAACGGCGGTCCATGTCTGCGGCGGAGGCACCTTCGTGGACGCCGTCGAGGACGCCGCACGGTCCGCCCCGCACGTCCGGATGCACCGGCAGCGCTTCGACACGTCCGTGACCGATGCGGACGGTGGCGCGAGGTGCGACGCATACGAAGCGGTACTGGCCCGCCGCGGGGACCGTGTCCGGGTCGCCGCGCGCACCCCCCTCCTCACCGCCCTGCTGGACGCCGGTGCACAGGTGCCGTACTCCTGCGGCGCCGGCATCTGCGGCGCCTGCGCCGTGCCGGTGCTCGACGGAGGGATCGCCCACCGCGACTCGGTCCTCACCCGGTCCGAACGCGACTCCGGTGCCGTGATCATCACGTGTGTCTCCGGAGCCGCGGGCGAAAGCCTCGTCCTGGACCTCTGAGAGCCCGGCGCCCCGAACGAGGACCGACACACCGTCATGACCGGCGTATCCGGCGGCTGTTCCGATCCGGAAATGCCGGCGATGGAAGACAAATAGAGAGCGGAGAACACCATGGGAGAGATCGCCAAGCTCGGCTACGTAGGGGTCGAATCCCCGTCGTACGAGGAGTGGCGCACGTGGGCACCCGAGGTCCTCGGCAGCATGCAGGGCCCCGACGGTCCTGACGGTGCCGTGCGCGTGAAGATCGACGAGGCCGACTACCGGATCTCCGTCCACCCGGGCGAGGAGCACCGATTCGCCTACGCCGGCTGGGAGGTGCTCAACCACCGCGACCTCGACGCCGCCGTGAAGCGCCTGGAGGACGCCGGAGTCAAGACACACGTCGCCGACGAGACCACGACCGAGGCGCGCGGCGTCGATCAACTCGTGTACTTCGAGGACCCGTTCGGTCAGCGCATGGAGCTGTTCTCCTACCAGGAGTCCGGCTACCGCGACTGGAACCCGCCGCGGCCCCACGCCGGATTCGTCACCGGCGACCAGGGCATGGGCCACGTCGTCTTCGTCGTGCCCGACGTTCGTAAGGCCGTCGACTTCTACACCGGCGCGATGGGCTTCCTCACCAGCGACATCATCACGCTCCAGGAGCCCCTGGGGGAAATGTGGTTCCTGCGCGCCAATCCGCGCCATCACAATGTCGCCCTGCTCGAAGTCCCCCACTCCGTCGGCCTGCACCACGTCTACCTGGAATCGCGCAGCCTCGACGACGTCGGCTACTCCTACTTCGACGTGCTCGGCGGCGACGAGAACCCCGACCTGCTGATGAACCTCGGCCGCCACATCGGCGACCAGACGGTCTCCTACTACATCCACTCACCCGCGGGATTCTTCATCGAGTACGGCTGGGACGGCCTGGCCATCGACGACCTGGAACGCCGCTCACCGCACAACATCAACGTCCGCAAAGGCAAGCGCTCGGACATGTGGGGCCACAAGTTCCGCTTCCAGCCCAACGAGACGGTCAAGCCCTACCAGCCCTGACCGACCGCGAAGGCACCCGACCGTAAGATTGCAGATCCTGCATTTTTGCGTATCATGCAAAGAGTGAACAGGAATACGGCCCCGGACGGTAGTTGGCGGGAGCGTAAGAAGCGGGCCACGCGGGCCGCTCTTGTGGAAGCGGCGGTACGGCTTGCCGCGCAGCACGGCGTGGAGAACGTGACCGTCGACGCGATCAGCGAGACGGCGGGCGTGTCCCCGCGCACCTTCTTCAACTACTTCGACTCCCGTGACGAGGTCTTCGTCATGGTCGGCGCGGAGTCGAGCGCCCGGGTGCGACGCGCCGTGCTCGACGCGCCGCGCGACCTCACGGCGCTCGAAGCGCTGCGCGACGCCATGGCGATGGAGCTCCAAGAGGTCGAGAAGCAACAGGAGTTGTGGCGGCTGCACGCCGACGTGCTGCGCCGCTCGCCCGACCTCCTGGCGCGCAGTATCGGCGCCCACATGGCCGACGAGATCGGTCTGGCCGAGGCGATCGCCGAACGGATCGGCGCCGGTTCCCCGCTGTTCTCCGACGACCGCCGGGCGGGGTCGACCGCCGAGCACGAGGAGCGGCGGCGGGCGCTGGGGCTGTATCCCCGGCTGCTGGCCGCCGTCGGCGCCACGGCGTGCCGGGTCGCCGTCGAGCACTGGTGCGTACGGCAGGACGACACCACGTTCACCGATGTCTTCCGTGAGGTGTTCGAGCAGGTGGCCGCCGGGCTGCCCGAACCTCCTGCCACCTCTGTGGACACCGACCGGTCGAACTGACCACGACGGCGTGTTCCACGACCGCCGCGACAATTCGAGAGAGACGAAGTGACTTCAACAGCGGCGCCCGAAGCGGCGTCACCGACTGCCATGTCGAATCGGCAGATACTCCAGGCCATGTCCGGGCTGATGGCGGGCATGTTCGTCGCCATCCTGGCCGGAACCGTGGTCGCCAACGCACTTCCACGCATCATCGCCGACCTCGGCGCGAGCCAGTCCTCGTACACCTGGGTCGTCACGGCCGAACTGCTGGCCATGACGGCGACCGTGCCGCTGTGGGGCAAGCTCTCCGACCTCTACAACCAGAAGCTGCTGCTCCAGCTGTCACTGGGCATGTTCGTGGTCGGCTCGCTGCTCGCCGGCTTCTCGCACGACGTCGGACTGCTCATCTTCAGCCGCGTCGCGCAGGGCATCGGCGCGGGCGGGCTCACCGCCCTCGCCCAGGTCGTGATGGCCGCCATCATCCCGCCGCGCCGCCTGGGCAAGTACGCGGGCATCTTCGGCGCCGTGTTCGCCGTCGGCACCGTCGCCGGGCCGCTCATCGGCGGCGTCATGGTCGACACCTCCTGGCTGGGCTGGCGCTGGTGCTTCTTCATCGGTGTCCCGTTCGCGCTGCTCGCGATCGTGCTGCTGCAGCGCACCCTGAAGCTGCCCACCGTCCGCCGCGAGGCGAAGATCGACTTCCTGGGTGCCTTCCTGATCGTCGCCGGTGTCTGCGCGCTGCTGATCTGGGTCTCGCTGGCGGGCAACCAGTTCGACTGGGCGTCCTGGCAGACGGCGGCCCTGACCGGTGGCGGAGTGGTGCTCCTGGTCGTCGCGTTCTTCGTCGAGGCGCGGGTGGCCGAACCGATCATCCCGCTGGGCATCTTCCGCAACCGCACCGTGTCGCTGACCACGCTGGCCAGCCTGCTGGTCGGTGTGGCCATGTTCGGCGGCACCGTGTTCCTCTCGCAGTACTTCCAGGTGTCGCTGGGCAAGTCCCCGACGATCGCGGGCCTGATGAGCCTGCCCATGATCCTGGGCCTGCTGGTCTCCTCCACGGTCGCCGGGCAGATCATCAGCGCCACCGGCCGCTGGAAGGTGTACCTCGTCGCCGGAGCCGTCGCCATGGCCGTGGGCCTCGGCCTGCTGTCCACCATCGGCGCGGACACGCACTTCGGCCTCCTGAGCCTGTACATGGCCATCCTGGGTATCGGCGTCGGCATGCTGATGCAGAACCTGGTGCTCGCCGCGCAGAACGACGTACCCGCCGCCGAACTCGGCGCGGCCACCTCGGTGTTGTCGTTCTTCCGCAGCATGGGCGGCACCATCGGCACCAGCGTCCTCGGCGCGATCCTCGCCAACCGGGTCGCCTCCGAGATGACGAAGGGCCTGGCCGATTCCGGGGTTCCCGCGGGTGCCACGGAGGGCGGCGGTCACAGCGTCCCGGACATGACCCAACTGCCGGGCCCGATGCGGGAGATCGTGGAACACGCCTACGGAGTCGCCACCGGTGACTTGTTCCTCGTAGCCACGCCGTTCGCGCTGCTCGCGCTGATCGCCGTTCTGTTCATCAAGGAGAAGCCGCTGAAGGACACGAGCGGCATGGAACGGCTCGCCGAGGAGGCGGACGTCGACAGGGCAGCGGTGTGAAATCGGTCGGCGGTGCCGCGGGGGTTTTAGCGGCCCCCCCCCCCCGGGGACGCGACAGCTGGTGGGGGGCCCCGGGGGGGTGGTGGCGGCCGACGCACAGCCCCACCGCGCCGCGGGCCCGGTGGGAGCCCTTCAACCGGGGGGGGCTGTGCGGCGGTCCCAAGG
>NZ_JBTYHB010000062.1:0-26481 GCF_054871485.1 Streptomyces sp. UC4497
ACCCCCCCCCCCCCCCCCCCCCCCCCCGCCCCCCCCCCCCCCCCCCCCCCCCCCCCCGGGGGGCCCCCCCCCCCCCCGCGCCGGGCGGGGGGGGGGGGGGGGGGCCCCCCCCCCCCCCCCCCGGCCCCCGCCCCTGCTACTCGGTGGCCACCACCTTCCGCGCCAGCCTCGTCGCCTCCCGCACGTCCGTGAGGGGCCGCAGCCAGTACGTGTACGCGTAGTCGCGGTCGGCAAGCAGTTTGTACGGGGCGTGGGTGTGGGCGCCCCAGCTGTCGTCGCCGCCGACGCCCATCTGGCGGTGGTTGACCCGCAGGACGACCTCGTCGCGCGGGTCGAGCTGGTAGTCGTGCCGGGCCCCGACGGACAGGTCCTCCGGGGTGAGGTGCGAGGCGGTGAATTCCAGCAGCGGATGCTCGGCGGTCGGGTCCGCGGCGACGAGGAGGCCGCGGCCACGTCCGTCGGTGAGCGCCGCCCAGCGCACGTCGGTCTTGTTGCCGTTCTCCTGGGGGCGGATGTACGAGGTCCACTGCTCGGTCACGGTCGACTCCCAACGCCCCACGTCCGTACCGTCGTTGCGGTCCCAGTGGTTCTCCTCCGGGCCGCGGCCGTAGTAGTGGAGCCGTTCAAGGGCGGCGGGCAGCCGCAGGATGGTGCCGACCTCGGGGAGGTACGGGAGGCCGGCGGCGCCGGGGTGCAGGGCGTTGTCGACCTTGACGGCGCCGTCGCCGAAGACCGTGTACGTGGTGGCGTAGGTGGACTCGGTGGTGGTCGGCAGGGTGCCCTTGACCTCGATGCGCACGGCCCGGCCGCCGAGGTCGCGGACGCTCACCCCGGTCACCTTGCGGCGCGCGCCCGCGTCCCGCCAGGTCTGGTTGCGGGTGTGCTGACCGTTGCCGTGGTCGTTGTCGGTCGGGGCGCGCCAGAAGTTCGGGACGGGCCCGGAGTCCACGAGCCGGACGCCGCCGGCCTCGTAGGAGGTGATGACGCCGCTCGCCTTGTCGAGGGTGAGGCTGAAGCCGCCCCCGGTCACGGAGACGGCCTTGTCCCCGTCCTCGTAACGCAGCGTCGGCACGCTCTTCAGCGGTACGGGTGTCACCTTCGGGCTGCCCGCGTCGAGCGGGAGTTGCGCCCGCGCCACCTCGAAGCCCGCGTCGGCCCACGCCGTGTCGTCCTTCAGCCGGAAGGACAGGTGCAGGAAGAACTCGGCGCCGGGTGCGGGATTGCTCGGCAGCTTCAGCGGGACGGTGATGTTCTTGCGGGTGAGCGGGGCGACGTCGAGCTGGGTGCGGCTCAGGCTGCCGCGCTGGATCACCTCGCCGTCACGGGTCAGCTCCCAACGGCCGTCGTACTCGCGGAGGTTGGTAAAGAGGAACTCATTGGTGAGGGTGATGTCCCCCGCTCCCCCGCCCTCCTTGGGCGACACCTGGATCTCCTGGTAGATCCGCTTGATCTCGGCGGCCTTGCCGGTGTGGCCGCGGTCCGCGGTGATGATGCCGTCGGCGACGAAGTTGCCGTCGTTGGGGTTGTCACCCCAGTCGCCGCCGTACGCGAAGAAGGTCTTGTCGCGCGGCTGCTTCTCCGCGACGCCGACCGTCTTGGCGTCGAACCAGAAGCGCACGCCTTCGCCGTCCGGACCACGTCCGTCGTCGTCGAGTTCGGTGGTGCTCAGCGCGCGGGAGTACACGCGGGCGCGGCGGATGGTGCCGCTGAACTCGCGGACCATGTTGTCGACGTCCACGCCGAGGGCGAGCGGCGCGGTGTTGCTGCTCGGTTTGGCGGTCGTCTTCTTCGTGGCCTTCGCCGCGCCGTCGACGTAGAGCGTGAGCGTGCCCGCGCTCGCGTCGAAGACACCGGCGACGTGGTGCTCCTTGCCCGTCCAGCCGTCGGCGGGGGTGGCCCACGAGGCCGTGATCCACTGGCCGCCGGAGTAGATGTAGAACTCCAGGTTCTTGTCGCTCTGCTTGAGCGCGTACTGGGTGTCACCCTTGGCCACGATCGGCTGGTGGTAGCCGGTGACATGCGGGGTCACCCAGGCTTCGAGGGTGAGCGACCCCGTCAGGTCGAGGCGGTCGTCGCGGGCGAAGACGGTGGCGCCACTCAGGCCCTTGTCACGCTTGAACTCGCCCGCAGGATTGAGGAGTTCACCCTTCAGACCGACAGGGCCGGTTTCGGTCAACAGCGTCCGCTTCGGTGTCGGCCAGCTCAGCGACTGGTCGACGAAGTCCCAGATCCAGCCGCCCTGCAGCACGTCGTAGCGGCGGACAAGGTCCCAGTACTCCTTGAAGTTGCCGTTCGAGTTCCCCATCGCGTGGCAGTACTCGATCATCACGTACGGGCGGGTGTCGGCGGTGTCCTTGGCCTTCGACTCGACGTGGCTCGTCGACGGGTACATCTCGGAGCGGATGTCGCTCACGCCGGGGCTGTCGTCGCCCTCGTACTGGATGACACGGGTGGTGTCGTAGGAGCGGATCCAGTCGTGCATGGCGGTGAAGGTGGAGCCTGCGCCGGCCTCGTTGCCGAGGGACCAGATGACGACGGAGGCGTGGTTCTTGTCGCGGTGGACCATGTTCTGGGCTCGGGCGACGCACGCCTTCGTCCAGTCGGGGTGGCTGGCGGGATAGTCGTCGCGGACGCCGTGCGTCTCCAGGTTGGTCTCGTCGACGAGGTACAGGCCGTACTCGTCGGCGAGTTCGTACCAGATCGGGTTGTTCGGGTAGTGCGAGGTGCGGACGGTGTTGATGTTCATCCGCTTGATGATTTCGATGTCCTTGACCAGGTCGGCTCGGGTGAGCGCGGTGCCGCGGTCGGGATGCATCTCGTGGCGGTTGGTGCCGCGGAACGACACGGGCTTTCCGTTGATCCGCATCAGCCCGTCCTTGAGTGCGAACTCGCGCAGGCCGACGCGGTGCGAGAGCGTCTCGATGACCTTGCCCGCCGGGTCGCGCAGGCGGAGTACGGCGGTGTAGAGGTACGGGCTCTCGGCGGACCAAAGGCGCGGCGAGGGAACGGACTTGGCGGCCCGCACGGTCACTTCGGAGTCAGAGTCGGTGACGGCGGCCTTCTGAGTGAGCGGACGGGGCCAGACAGCATGACCCCCGGCGTCGTAGAGCTGGGTCTCGACGGTGTACGCGCCCGGGTCACCGGCGTAGTCGTGCACGGTGGCGGTGACCGACAGCTCGGCGGTGGTGTGTCCGTCGCCGAGCGGGGTGTCGAGCTTGAAGTCGCGCAGGTGCACACCTGGCGTCGAGTAGAGGTACACCGAGCGGAAGATCCCGCTCAGCCGGATCATGTCCTGGTCTTCCATCCAGTCACCGTCGGAGAAGCGGTAGACCTCCACGGCGAGCTGGTTGGTGCCTTCGGTGAGGTGCGGGGTGATGTCGTACTCGGCCGGGGTGAAGGAGTCCTCGTGGTAGCCGACGAGCTTGCCGTTCACCCACACGTAGTGGGCCGACTTGACGCCCTCGAAGTGCAGGAAGACGCGTCTGTCCCGCCACCCCTTCGGCACGGTGAAGGTGCGCCGGTACTGACCGACGGGGTTGTAGCGGGTCGGCGACGCGGGCGGCTGGGCGTCCTCGCCGAGGCCGTTGGCGCCCCACCACGGGTACGTGATGTTGGTGTAGATCGGGAAGTCGTGCCCGTGCAGCTGCCAGACAGCGGGCACGGGGATGGTGCCCCAGTCCCCGTCGTCGAGGTCGGTCCTGTGGAAGTCCTCGTCGCGCTCCGAGGGCCGGTCGACGTACGCGAACTTCCAGTCCCCGTCGAGGCTTTGGCGGTACGGGGAGCGGGTCCGGTCGGCGGCGAGGGCCTGCGCCACGTTCTCGTACGGCATGAGCGTGGTGTGCGGGGGCTCGGTGCCGAGCCGGAACTGGTCGATGTGACCGTTCCACTCGTCGCCGTCGGCCGCGCCGGCCCGCGTCGCGGGGAGACCCACGGGCAGGGCGAGCGCGCCGGCGACGACGGCGCCCGCCTGGAGCAGGCGGCGACGGCTGAGCGGCATGGTGTGGGGGCGGTGCGGTTGCGGCATGGCTGTGCCCTTCTGCGGGTGTGGACACGTGCAACTGGTGGGGCGCGGAGTGCCTGTTGAGCCGGCACCACCCTAAGAAGACAACACAACCGACACAATGACGCCGTAGGACTTTGTTGATTTCTGAGCAGATTCTGAGCAGAAAGAGAGGCCGCACGCCTGTCCCCCGCCGCGGGCCCGCCCTCCCCACCCGGCGGAACCCGCACAATGGACCCGTGCCCCACGTCCCGCCCTCCCGTCATCTACTCCGCGCCCGTGATCTTGCGGATGCGCGGTACGCCGAGGCGCTCACGGTGGGGGATCTCGCGGCGGCTGCCGCGCTGTCGCCGGCGCATTTCAGTCGGAGTTTCAAGGCCGCGTTCGGGGAGTCGCCGCATCAGTATCTGCTGACCCGGCGGCTTGAGCGTGCCGCCCATCTGCTGCTGGCCACGGACTGGACGGTGGCCGATGTCGGGGTCGCGGTGGGGTTGCGTGGCATCGGGTCGTTCACGACGAGTTTTCGGCGCATGTACGGGGTGACCCCGCAGGCGTACCGGGCGGCGAACCCTCCCGCCGCGCGTCATGTGCGCATCCCCCGGTGCGTCGCGATGGCCTACGGGCGGCCTCGGAACCGCACGTTTCGAGAAGACAGCGCCGGGCCGGGTGCCTAGCGTCGTCGGTGTCGGGACGATCCGCGTCCCGGAGCAGGCCAGCCGATGAGTGAGACGCGAGGACCGACATGCCGACGACGATCAAGATCTCCAATGCGCAGTTCTGGGTGCACGACCAGGACGAGGCGCTCGATTTCTACACCACGAAGCTGGGCTGGGAGGTCCGGGCCGACGTGACGATGGAGTCCTGGGACTTCCGATGGCTGTGTGTCGGGCCGCCCGGTGGCGAGGGGCCCGCGCTCGTACTGATGCCGGTGCCCCGGCCGCCGATGCTCGACGAGAAGGACAGCGTCCAGTTGTCGGAGCTGGTGGCCAAGGGGGCCGGCGGAACGCTGTTCCTGGAGACCGATGACTGCAAGGCCTCCTACGACGAGCTGTCCGCGCGGGGCGTCACGTTCAACGACCCGCCGACCGAGCAGCCGTACGGCATCGACACCTCGTTCCGGGACCCCTCGGGCAACAACATCCGACTGACGCAGGTGCTCGCATTCGATCCCGGGCGGAGTTGACCGCGCGCGGCGCCCCGGACCTCACGAGGCCCTGACGTGCCGGCCGTCCTGCGCGTGCTCCGCGCGGGCCGCCTCCAGGAGGTTGCGCCAGGACGTGACCGTGGGGCGCCGGCGCAGCAGGGCCCGCCGTTCGCGTTCCGTGGCGCCGCCCCAGACGCCGTACTCGATGCGCTCGTCCAGGGCGTGCGCCAGGCACTCGGTCCTGACCACGCACGTGTCGCAGAACCGCTTCGCGTGGGACTGCGCCGCGCCTTCCACGAACAGGTCCTCGGGGTCCGTGCCCTTGCACGCCGCCTTGTCCCACCACGAGTTGAAGATGTCCGCCACTCTCCGCTCCCTTGCTCCTGGCAAATTCGGTCTGTCTCAGGTGCGATTCGCGACCGTACGCCATAGATCCTCAACAGGCAGCCCATGACCAGGAGTTGAACGGTGAGTCACCGGCGGTTTCGGGCCGTCAGGCGAGCCCGGCCAGCGCGTCACCGAGCCTGCGGATCGCCTCGTCCACCGTGGAACGCGGACAGCCGAGGTTCACTCTCATATAGCCGTGGCCCTCGGCACCGAACTTCTGGCCCCGGTCCAGCCACAGACGCGCCTCGGTGAGCATGAACCTGTCCAGCGCCTCGGCGTCCATCCCGAGCCCGCGACAGTCCATCCACGCCAGGTAGAGCGCGTCCGCGGGCAGCACGCGCAGCTTCGATGTGGCGCTGTGGACCGCCTTCGCGAAGTGCTCGTGGTTGCCGCGCAGATAGCCGAGCAACTCCTCCAGCCAGGGCTCTCCGTGCGTGTACGCCGCCTCGGCAGCGACCATGCCCAGCACGTTGACCAGCGGGAACACATTGCGCTCGTACTGGCGGGCGAAGTCCTCTCGCAACCGGCGGTCCGGGATGAGAATGTTCGCGCACTGCAGACCGGGCAGGTTGAACGTCTTGCTGGGGGCGGTGCAGGTGATGCTGGTACGGGCGAACTCCGGGCCGAGCGACGCGAACGGGATGTGCGTCCTGGCCGGGTTGAGGACCAGGTCCTGGTGGATCTCGTCGGACACGACCAGGACACCGTGCCGAGCACAGATCTCGCCCATGGTGCGCAGCTCGCCCTCGGTCCACACGTAGCCGGTGGGGTTGTGGGGGTGGCTGAGAATGAACAGCTTGGTGTCGGGACGGATGGCGGCTTCGAAGGCGCGGGCATCGAACCGGTAGCCGTCGTCGGTGCGTTGCAGCGGCGCGTACGCGAGGTGGCGGCCGTTGAGCCGTACGTCCTCGTGGAAGTGCACGTAGACGGGCGGCTGGATCAGGACGGAGTCGCCGGGTGCGGAGAAGGCCTGGACGATGGTCTTGAGGGAGGTGATGACGCCCGCCGTCGGCACCACCCAGTCGCGCGCGATCTCCCAACCGAAACGCTTGGCCTGCCAGTTGAGCACGGCGTCGAGGTAGCTGTCGGTCGCACCGCCGGGGTAGCCGAGGACTCCGTGGTCGACGGCGTCGTGCAGCGCGTCGAGCACCGCCTGCGGGGCCTTGAAGTCGGTGTCCGCGACCCACATAGGCAGGGGCTCCACCGCGGCCTCGTCAGGGGCGAGGAGGGAGTCGGCGAAGGTCCACTTCATGGAGTTCGAGCGCGTGCGGTCGACGACGGTGTCGAAGAAAGAGACGGAAGCGGAAGCGGAAGAGGTGGAGGCCGTGGCGGAGGAGGAGGCGGAGGTTTCTGCTTCTGGTGCCGTGTCTCGTGCCATGACTGGATGCTAGATATGGCCTGTCGGCCACGGCTGGATCGAGATCCGGCTCATCCGCAACGGACCGGGTCTAGATCCGGTCCGTGAGCTCCTCCGCGTAGATCTGGGACAGCGGCTGGGGCCCCACGTACTGCTGGCAGTTGCACTGACCCGCCTCGTAATGGGTCGGCTTCTTGTTCTCGTCCCAGGCCGTAGGCACCTCGACGCGTTCGTGGCAGCGGCCGGTCTTGTCATGCTTGGCGAGGTGGTGGGCGCAGCCGCAGATCGGCTCCGGCGGCTTGTTCGCGGCCTCCACCGCGAGGCGCGCCTGCTTGGCGGCCTCGAGTCGCTCCAGTCTCCGCTCGTGCCGGTTGCGCAGCGCGCCGCGTGCGGTGTCCGCCACCCAGGCGAACGCTCCTGTCCAGAACAAGATGAGGATCGCCCAAACCCAGTTCATCTACCGCCCCTTCCCCCCGGATGACCGCGCGGTGTCCTCCAGGATAGGCGCCGCGCCGCGGCTACGCGCCCTCTCGGTGCGCCCGCACCACCCCCGCGCTCCCGTCCACCGTGATCACCTCGCCGGTGTCGATCCGCGTCAGGGCGTCCGGTACTCCGACGACGGCCGGACCGGCGTCCTCGACTCAGCCCTGCGGCTGCGGCTCCGGGAGCGGTTCCCCAGTCTCCAGGAGCGTCTTGAGGCTGGACAGCAGGGCCGGCCAGCCGTCGCCGATCATCGTGCGGACGGTGCTGTCGGGGTCGAAGCCGTCGTGGACGACGGTGAGCTTCACGGTCTCCCCCATCGCCTCGAGATCGAAGGACACCTTCGAGCGACTCTCGCGTGCGATGCGCTGCCGCAGTTCCTCGTCGACGCCGACGGACTGCGCCCACGCGGGCGTGAAGGTGTGCCAGGTGTAGGCGAGGCGGCGCGGCGGGTCGGCCTCCAGGACGACCTGCTCGGGATCCTCGGTGCGGCCTTCGCCCTCCAGCCACACCATGGGCGAGCCGGGCTTCCAGTCGGTCTCGAAGGCCACGCCCCAGTAGCGGCGGGTGAAGGCGGGCGAGGTGAGCGCCTCCCACAGCCGCTCGGGGGTCGTACGGATGTAGCTGGTGTGCACGAAGGGCTCTATGGCGGCGGGGCCGCCGGCGGTGGCGTTGCTCATGGGGGGTTCCTCTTCCAGTGCGGTGCGGAGGTCGTCGAGGACGGCGGCGCGATGCCGGTCGTAGCGGCTGAGCCAGCGGTCGGCGACGGCGTTGAGGGGCGCGGCGTCGAGGTAGTGCAACTTCTCGCGGCCCCGGCGCACGGTCGTGACCAGGCCCGCGGACTCCAGGACCGCGAGGTGCTTGCTGACCGACTGCCGGGCCATGTCCAGCTCCCCGCACAGCTCGCCCAGCGTTTGCCCGCCCCGGTCGTTGAGGCTGTCGAGCAGCCGCCGGCGCCCGGGGTCGGCGAGCGCCTTGAATATCGCGTCCACAGGGGTCGTGCCCTCTTCCGGTCGACTCGACATGCAGCCAATTGGCTGCCTTGTCTCGTTATCGACGATAGGCAGCCGTTTGGCTGCATGTCAATCGGAGTGGAGCGCGTCGACCGTGCCCGGCGTCGGACGGAGGGCGTCGCACCGAGGGTCCGGGCAGCCCCAATTCGCGTGCGGCGCACGGCCGTTGATGCCATCGTTGCCTCATGCAGCCACCTCCGGAGGACCCCCGCATCGGCGACGCCTTCGGCGGCGTCCTCGCCCGCTGCTGGCAGACCGGTGCCACGCCCTGGTCGGCCGTGGAGATCATCGAGCGCGACGACGGACTGATCCGGGCGAACGATGCCGCGCGGTACTTCAGCGCGCGGAAGGAGTGGCCGGCGCTGGAGCAATGGGCGTGGGCGCAGGCCACAGGGCGGGTGCTGGATGTGGGGTGCGGTGGCGGGCGGCACGCCGTCGAGTGGCTGGGCCACGGGCACGAGGTGGTGGGGGTGGATTCTTCCGCCGAAGCGGTGCGCATCACCCGCGAGCGCGGCGTCGAGGCGGTGGTCGCCTCGCTCCCTGAACTTCCCGAACTCCCGGCGGACTTGGGCCGGTTCGACACGATCGCGCTGATGGGCAACAACCTCGGCCTGCTCGGCGACCCGGGCCGGGCGGTGTCCGCCCTGGACGCCCTCGCCGCCGTGAGCCGCCCCGGCGCGCTCCTCATCGGCTCCGGCACGGACCCCGGCGACGGTGGTACCGACCACCGCGCGTACCACTCCCGCAA
Source organism: Streptomyces sp. UC4497 (assembly GCF_054871485.1). NCBI lineage: Bacteria > Bacillati > Actinomycetota > Actinomycetes > Kitasatosporales > Streptomycetaceae > Streptomyces > Streptomyces sp. UC4497. The sequence continues at coordinate 9,130 of NZ_JBTYHB010000062.1, forward strand.
CCTCCGCCACGGACGGGCGCGAGGCCAACTCCGCCTCCGTGTCAGGGACGAGGCGACCGCGACCCCCTGGTTCGACTACTGGCTTGCGGCGCCCGACGAACTCACCGCGCCCATCCACGCGTCACCATGGACGCTGGAGACACTGCGGCGGGAGCCGGGTGGCTCCGGATACGTGGTGTGCTTACGCCGCTGATCCGCCCTGCCCCGCGGCGGCGAACGCACCGTCCGCCAAAACGGGGACGACGGCGCTGGACTCCAACTCCGTTGCCACAGCTACGTCTTCGGGGTAGCCGCCCTCGATGAGTTCCCGCCCAGAGGCACTACTCGTCACGGCCGCGGCCACATCGCCGGCTCCGGCGAAGGCCGCTGCGGCCGCGACCGCCTCCGGCGAGAGAGGGGCTTGACGATGGTGGCGGAGTGCGGCGATCACGGCACCGGCACCGAGGAGGTCCTCCAGCGCCGGCCTCAGGCTCCCGTCCGGCCAACGCTCACCCGCGGCGATCACCGCGACCGGGCGGTCCTTCGTTCCGTAGTCGCGGTCAACGAGCCATTGACCGACGGCGGCCGCGTTGCGCAAAGATCCGGCCACCACGGGGGAATCTCCCGCTGCCGCGGCGATCGTTGATCCGTTGGGCGAAGGGAGCACCAGCCGTGACGCGAAGGGCGCCCGGCGCAGCGCGGCCGGGGACAGCGACCACGGCGCCGCGGCGGTGGCCCGGCGGCGCCCCACGGCCAGACGGGCACCCAATTCGTCGGCGTACCGCACGGCGGACTCGTCGCGCCAGCGGTAGGGGAACACCCTTGTGCCCGCTTCCACCGCGACCGTCACGGAAGTGGTGAACGACAGCACGTCGACGACGACCACGCACGCGACCCCCTTCGCCAGGAGTGTCGCCCCGGTAGGCCCCCAGTCGAACCGGACGCCGTGCTCCGCCTGCAGGAAACAGTCATTCACGTAGGCGATCGTGCCAGCGCTCGACAGCGACCGAAACCACCATCCGGCGCGGGCCCTCCCGGGAACTCTGAACGACCACCGCCAGTTGTGAGTGTCATGGAGTTCGTCTTCTTCATGACACTGCCGGGGCTGGTCATCGTGCTGACGCTGCTGGCCTTCGTCGACCAGCTGCTATTGCGCGCGGGCCGGGCCGGTGTGCTGCCATGGCGCCCCGGTACGCGGCACGGTCAGGTCTCGGCGACCGGGTTCGAGCAGTTGCACGGCGCGCTGTCGCCCGGCAAGCAGCACGAACTCAAGGAGCGACAGTCGGCGCTGGTCATGCCCGACAACGAGGACGACGGGGCGCCGCCGAACAGGACGACGGTCAATCTGGACGGCGGGACGGCGGTCGTCCGACTGCCCCGCGCCCACGGATAGCCGACACCCCGCCCGAGACACAAGGCACCCGAGGCGCACAAGGCGCCCGAGGCACCTGACGCACCTGACGCCCCCCCCCAGGCGCCCCCTACGCCGCCTTCACAATCCCGCCACGCTCGGCCGCCGCCCACTCCGCGACCAGCACCTCGTATTCGCGACGCTGCTCCGCACTCAACCGTCCACCGGAGCGCAGCATCAGGTCGCGGATCCGCTCGTTGAGTTCATCGGCGGACCGGGCGGGACCAGGCTCGGGTGTGGGGATCATGTGAAGAGAATAGTGGGCGCCACTGACAATCAGCACGCGAATTGCTCCGGACAGGACGTGCTGTGCCACACACTCACGACGCCGACGGCCCCCGCTGCCACCATGGTTCGATGGCGAAGTGCACGGAAGTACGCCGTCTCGACCTGGGTTACATCGTCCGACCGGCGCAGGAGGCGGGGACCGCGCAGCCGCGTGTGGAGCCGGTGTTCGCCTACCTGGTGCGGCACACCGACGGGCTGATTCTCTTCGACACCGGCATCGGCGCCGCGGACCCCGGGACCGCGGCGCAGGACCCTCCGGTCGGCACCTGGAGATCTCCGGCGAGGCCGAACTCCTGCCCGGTGTCCGGGTCATCCCCACGCCCGGCCACACCCAAGGCCACCAGTCACTCGTGGTCCAGCAGCCCGACGGCACCGTGATCCTGGCCGGACAGGCACACGACTTTGCCACCCACTTCGCCCTGGACCACGCGGCCCGGCAAGCCGCTCTCGACGGCCTCGAACCCCCGCGCCCCACCCATGCCCCCTGGTTGGACCGGATTCTCGCCTTCGACCCGCGCCGTGTGCTCTTCGCGCACGACAGCGCGGTGTGGGAGCCGCCGAGTCTCCCGCTCCTCTAGCGCTCCCACTTCAACGTCGCCGCCCGATGCAGCACCCCGTACCGCACCCACCTCTCCTCCGCCGCCGCGACCGACGCGGCCGTGCGGTCGGGGTCGAGGGCGGCGAGTTCGGCGACGATCGACTGGCACAGGGCCAGGCCTGCCGTGAGGGAGGGGAAGAAGGACGTGCCTTCGGCGGGGGCCAGCAGGACGTCCTCCGCCGCGGCGGCGAGCGGAGGGCTGGCCGCGTCCGTGATGACGAATACGCGTGTGCCGCGCTCGCTCGCGTCCTCGGCGGCCGTCACCGTGCTCTGGTAGAGGCGCCAGAAGGAGATGGCGATGAGGAGGTCCTCCGGGCCCAGCGCCGCAACGGAGTTGACCAGGTCCGCGCCGCCCGTGGCCTCGAGCCGGACGTCGTATCCGGCGAGGCGCGCGTTGTGGGCGAGGGCGGTGCCCGCGGAGGCGTAGCTGCCGGCGGCGATGACGAGGGTGCGGCGGGCGGAGGCGATGGCCCGGGCGATCCGGGCGACCGCCTCGTCGTCGGCATGGGCCGCCAGTTGGGCCAGGTTCTCCTGGTCGCGGCTGAGCGAGCCGGCCCATGATGTGCCGCCCTCCTCCCGGTGCGCTGCGTTGACCTGGGCGGCGCTGAGGTGGGAGAGGTAGCGCGCCCGCAACTCCCGTTGCAGATCGGGCCAGCCGCCGTAGCCGAGTGTCTGGGCGGTGCGGGTCACGGTGGCGGGGTTGGCGCCGACGCGGCGGGCGACATCGGCGACGGAGGCGTAGGCCGCCTGCTGGGGCTGCGAGACGAGGAAGTCCACGATCGCGGCGGCCTTGGGGCGCAGCCCGCGGGCCGGGGTGGCATCGCGCAGCCAGGTTGCCAGTTCGCCGTGCACACACAACTCCGCGGTAGAGGACGCAGGGCGCCTCCGAGCGAGGCGTACGCCCAGACTCTACGTTCCCGGAACGTAACGCAAAGATCGTTGCGGAAACAACGTCACGCAATCTACTTTGCGTGGGCGGTGAACGTCCCCCGCGTCCCCGACACCCCGAGGACGCCCCCGACACCTTCGAGGATCCGCCCATGTCCCTCCTCGCTCGCCTGGACAGACTCCCGCTGTCCAGACCTCATTACGTCCTGCTGCTCATCGGCGGGCTCGGCTACACCTTCGACGGCATGGACGCGGCCGTGGTCGCGTTCCTGCTGCCGAGCGTCCAGGATCTGTGGCACCTGGACAACGGCGCGCTCGGCCTGATCGGTTCTGCCTCGCCGTTCGGCTATCTCTTCGGTGCCGCGATCGCCGGCATCCTGGGTGACCGCATCGGCCGCAAGCGCGTGATGATGTACGCCCTCGCGTTCTACGTCGTCTTCACCCTGGTCGCCGCCGCGGCCCCGAACTTCCCCGTCTTCCTGGGCGCCCGCGTCCTGGCCGGGGCCGGTACCGGCGCCGAGAGCGCGATCATCGCGCCGTTCCTGTCGGAGTTCGTGCCGTCCAAGCGGCGCGGCTGGTTCGTCGGCGCGCTCGCCGGGTTCTTCTCCTTCGGCTTCGTGGCCGCCGCCCTCATCGGCCGGTTCATCGTCCCGCTGGGGGCGGACGGCTGGCGCTGGGCGCAGGTCGTCACCGCGGTGCCCATCGTGATGCTGCTGTGGTGGCGGCGGGCGCTCCCCGAGTCACCGCGCTATCTGCTGGAGCGGGGTCGGCACGCGGAGGCCGAGGAGGTCGTCGCCGAGCTGGAACGCCGCGTGGAGAAGTCGACCGGCCGCCCACTGCCGCCGGTCGAGCACACACATGCGGCGGTCGCCCCGGCCACGAAGGAGACCGCGCCACCCAGTGTCTGGACCGGCCTGCGGTTCCTGTGGTCGCGCAAGATGGCCCGACGCACGGGCGTGACCTGGGTGATGTGGTTCGTCATCACCTTCTCGTACTACGGGTTCTTCTCCTGGATCCCGACGCTGCTCGTCCAGCGCGGCATCACCGTCACGCAGAGCTTCTCTTTCTCGATCATCATCTACGCGGCCCAGGTGCCCGGTTACTTCTCCGCCGCCTGGCTCAGCGAGCGCCTCGACCGCAAGCACACCATCGCGCTCTATCTCACCGGCTCGGCCCTGTCCGCGTACTGGCTGAGCCAGACCTCGACACCGGTTGCCATCACGGTGTCCGGCGCGGTCCTGTCCTTCTTCCTCAATGGCACCTACGCGGGTCTGTACGCGTACACGCCCGAGGTCTTCCCGACCTGGATCCGCGCCACCGGCAGCGGCCTGGCCAGCGCGTTCGGCCGGATCGGCTCGATCATCGCGCCCACCGTGATCGGCCTGATGGCCGCAGGGGCGGGCTTCGCGGGTGTCTTCGGCATGACGACGGCGGTGCTCGCCGTCGGAGTCGTGGTCACGCTCGCCTTCGGTCTGTCCACGGCCAACCGCTCGCTGGAGGACATCGGCGCCCCCGTCGCCTCCCCGGCGTCCCCCGCACCCGCAACCGCCCCCACCACCAAGGAGTGATCCCGCACCATGACCGACACCACCTCGCCGCACACCGGTGACGCCCTCGTTCTGCGCAACGCCCACCTCCTCGACGTGGAGGCCGGGACCTGGCGCGAGGGCGACCTGCTGTGCGTGGACGGCCGGATATCCGAGGAGGGCGCCGACCGGCCGGACGACGCCCACGTCCTCGACGTACAGGGCGGGTTCGTGCTGCCCGGTCTCATCGACGCGCACGTCCACGTGACCGCTTTCACCGCCGCGCTCGGCTCGCTGGCGACCACCCCGGCCAGCTATGTCACCGCGCAGGCGTCCCTCATCATGGGCGAGATGCTCGACCGCGGGTTCACCACGGTGCGCGACATGGCGGGCGCCGACTTCGGGCTCGCCAGGGCGCAGCAGGAAGGGCTCGTACGCGGCCCCCGACTGGCCTTCGGCGGCAAGGCGTTGAGCCAGACCGGTGGGCACGGCGACAGCCGCGACGCGGGCAGTTGGCACCACGACGAGCACCCGTGCTGCGCCGACCACGGACGCGTCGCGGACGGCGAGGACGCGGTGCGCGTCGCGGCGCGCGACGAACTGCGCAAGGGCGCCCACCACATCAAGGTGATGGCCTCCGGCGGTGTCGCGTCACCCACCGACCGCATCGACTCCACCCAGTACTCCCCCGCCGAACTGCGCGCCGCCGTCGAGGAGGCGGAGGCCGCGAACCGGTACGTCGCCGCGCACGCGTACACCGCCCGCGCGGTCAACCGGGCCCTGGAGGCGGGCGTCCGGTCGATCGAGCACGGCAACCTGATCGACGACCGCAGCGTCGAACTGCTCACGGAGCACGGCGCGTTCCTCGTGCCGACGCTGGTCACGTACTGGGCGCTCAAGAAGGAGGGCCGCGAGTTCGGACTCTCGGAGGACAGCTGGCGCAAGGTCGACGACGTGCTCGGGGCGGGCCTCGGCGCCCTCGAACGCGCGGCGCGCGGCGGGGCCCGGATCGCGTACGGCTCCGACCTCCTCGGTGGCATGCACCGCCATCAGAACGAGGAGTTCCGGATCCGTTCGGAGGTGCAGAAGCCGCTCGACGTCATCCGGTCCGCGACGTCGGTCGCCGCCGAACTCCTCGGTATGAGCGGGGAGATCGGGACGCTGGCCGCCGGGGCCCGCGCCGATCTGCTGGTCCTCGACAGCGATCCGCTGGCCGACATCGCGGCGCTGGCCGATCCCGCGCGGCATCAGGTCGCCGTCGTACAGGGCGGGCGTCCGGTCCGGTAGCGAGTCACCCGGTCCGATGACGAAGAGGGCCGCGGGGGCCGGCCGCACACACCGGCCGGCCCCCGCGCGCCACGTGTCACACCCCGGCGACCAGCTCCAAGCCCTCGGCCACGATCCGGCCGTCGTGCAGCACCGTGCGGTCCTTGCCCCGGTCCATGACCGCGCTGGACGGGGTCTCGCCGTCGACCAGGACGAGGTCCGCGCGGTCGCCCACCGCGAGCCCCGGGCGGTCGGTGACACCGGAGAGGCGCGGCACGTCGTGGCTCATGATGGAGGCGCCGCCCATCGTCGCCACCGCCAGGGCCATCTCGATGTGGTCGTCGCGGCGGAAGTTGTTGGTGAACGCCAACTGCCAGGTCCGGTCGAGGAGATCGCAGTTGCCGTACGGGCTCCAGTAGTCGCGCTGCCCGTCCTCGCCGAGGCCGACACGGACGCCCGCCTCGGTGAGGTCGACGAGCGAGAGGTGACCGCGCCCGGCGGGGGCGACCGTCGCCATGGCGATGTCCAGCTCCGCGAACTCGTCGATGAGGCGGCGACTGGTGGACTCGTTCACGGAGCCGAGCTCGTAGGCGTGCGACATCGTCACCTTGCCCTGCATGCCGAGGGCGCGGACCCGCTCCAGGATCAAGTCCGTGGAGAACACGCCGAGTTCACCGGGCTCGTGCAGGTGGATGTCGACCTCGACCTGGTACTTCTCGGCGAGTCCGAAGACGACGTCGAGGTGGCCCTTGGGGTCGCGGTCCAGGGTGCAGGGGTCGATGCCGCCCATGACGTCCCCGCCGGCCTTGAGGGATGCCTCCAGGTACTGCTCGGTCCCCGGCTCGCGCAGGATGCCGGCCTGCGGGAACGTCATGATCTGGACGTCGGCGAGGTGCCCGTGCTTCTCCTTGGCCGCGACCACGGCCTCGAACTTCTCCAGCTTGCAGTCGACGTCGACCTGCGCGTACGTACGAACGCGGGTCGTGCCGCGCGCGATCATCCGCTCCAGCGTGCCGGCCACCCGCTCGTTCAGCGGGACCTCGGCGTCGCGCCAGTTCTCGCGGTCGTTCATCATCATCGTCCACACGCCGGGGCCTCCGGTGTGCGGGCGGAACGGCAGGCCGATGCGGGTGGAGTCCAGGTGGACGTGCACATCGCTGAAGGCGGGGAAGAGGAGCCGGCCGCGCCCTTCGACGACGTTCCCGACGGACTCGGACTGCGGGTCGTGCGGGCGGATCGCGGCGATGCGGGCGCCATCGAGCTGTACGTCACTGCGCTCGCCGCCCCAGGGGCGGACGTCACGGATGAGCATGTGGTGCGACTTCTTTCTGTTCGGTGATGCCAAGAGTGGGGGTCGTGGGGGTGGTGTGTGTCCGGCTCGGTCAGTGGGTCACGAGGGCCCTGTCCGCGAAGTGGCACGCGGGTCCCTCGGCACCCGCCATGGGTGGCAACTCGCCCGCGCAGCGCGCCTGTTCGGCCTCGCCGAGGGTCGGCCGCAGCGGGCACCGCGTGCGGAACACGCATCCGGAGGGAGGGTTCGCGGGGGTGGGCAGGTCGCCGCTGAGGCGGATTCTGCGGCTTCGGTCGGCGTCCGGGTCCGGCTGCGGGACGGCCGAGAGCAGGGCGCGGGTGTAGGGGTGGCGGGGGGTGTCGAAGACCTCCCGCGTCGGCCCGCTCTCCATGATCCTGCCCAGGTACATCACGGCGACCCGCTCCGCGAAGTGCCGTACGACGGAGAGGTCATGGGCGATGAAGACGTACGAGACACCGGTGTCGGCCTGGATGTCCTGGAGAAGGTTCACCACCTGCGCCTGCACGGAGACGTCGAGGGCCGAGACGGGTTCGTCGCAGATGATGAGGCGGGGTTCGAGGGCGAGGGCGCGCGCGATGCCCACGCGCTGCTTCTGGCCGCCGGAGAACTCGTGCGGGAACCGGTTGTAGTGGTCGGGGCGCAGGCCGACGCGGTCCATCAGCTCGCGCACCCGCGTCTTGACGCCGCCGGGCGGGTTGATGCCCTGCGCGTGCAGCGGAGCGGCGATGGCGCTGCCGACGGACTGGCGGGGGTTGAGGGAGGAGGACGGGTTCTGGAACACCATCTGGACCTGGCGCCGGTACTCCTGCGCCTCGGCCCGGTTCAGCGAGCCGAGGTCCCGGCCGTCGAGGCGGATGGTCCCGGACGTGGGGTCGAGGAGGCGCATCAGCAGCCGCCCGGTGGTGGACTTTCCGCAGCCCGACTCGCCGACCAGGCCGAGCGTCTGCCCGGCCCCGACGGAGAAGCTCACACCATCGACGGCCTTGACCGGCGCGCCGCCCCGGCCGAGCAGTCCGCCCCGCCCCGGAAAGTGTTTGGTGAGTCCGACCGCCTCAAGGAGAGGGGTTGTTGATGTCATCGCGCGGCCTCCTCGGCGGTGGCGAGGTTCTCCTGGTGGCACCGGGAGGGGTGATCGGCGCCGGTGCTCGCGAGGAACACGGGTCGCTCGCTGCGGCACAGGTCGCCCGGGACGAGGTGGGTCTGCGGGCAGCGGTCCGCGAAGAGACACCCGGCGGGCAGCGCCGTGAGCGACGGCGGGAACCCGGGGATGGGGCGCAGCCGCTCGCCGTCGTCGCCGAGTGTCGGCATGGAGGCGAGCAGGCCCTGCGTGTACGGGTGACGCGGGTCCCGGAACAGTTCCCGTACGCTCCCCCGCTCCACGCACTGCCCGCCGTACATCACGGCGACATGGTGGCAGACCTCGGCGACGACACCGAGGTCATGGGTGACCATGACGATGGCGGTGCCGGTCTCCTGCTGGAGTTCGCCGAGCAGGTCGAGGATCTGCGCCTGGACAGTGACGTCCAGGGCGGTGGTCGGTTCGTCGGCGATGAGGAGTTCGGGCTCGCAGACGAGGGCCATGGCGATCATCGCGCGCTGGCGCATGCCGCCGGAGAACTCGTGCGGGTACGCGCGGGACCGTCTCTTCGGGTCGGGGATGCCGACGCGGCCCAGCATGTCCACGGCGACCGCGAGCGCGGCCCGCTTCGACACCTTGTTGTGGACCCGGTACGCCTCGGCGATCTGGTCGCCGACCGCGTGGAAGGGGTGCATCGCGGAGAGCGGGTCCTGGAAGATCATGGCGATCTTCTTGCCGCGCCAGGCCCGCATCCGTTGCTCGGACAGGGAGTTGAGGTCGGTGCCGTCGAACAGGATCTCGCCGCCGACCTGGGCGCGGGTCTCCTTGAGCAGCCCCATCAGGGCCTGGCTCGTGACGGTCTTGCCGGATCCCGACTCGCCGACGAGGCCGACGGTCTCGCCCTTGGCGAGGCTGAGGTCCATGCCGTTGACGGCGTGCACGAGCCCGTCGTCGGTGGGGAACGCGACGTGCAGATCCCTGATCTGCAACAAGGGTTGACTGGTCATCAGGCGGCCCTCACTCGCGGGTCGATGACGGCGTAGAAGGCGTCGACGACGACATTGGCGACGATGATGAAGAAGGCGGCGAGCAGCGTGATCGCCATGGTCACCGGCAGATCGCCGGCCTGCGCGGCGCGGACGGCGGTGAAACCGACGCCGGGCACCGAGAAGATCTGCTCGGTGAGCACGGCGCCGCCGAGCAGCAGCCCGATGTCGAGGCCCAGCATGGTGACGACGGGGGTGAGTCCGGCACGAGCACCGTGCCGGACGACCATGGCCGCCTTCGACAGGCCCTTGGAGCGGGCGGTGCGCATGAAGTCCTCGCCGAAGGTCTCCAGCATGGAACTGCGGGTGACACGGATGTACTGGGCGCTGAACAGCACCGCCAACGCGACCCACGGCAGCAGGTAGTTGAGGAACCAGCCGTCGAATCCGGCCGGGCCGAACGGTGAGGTGATGGCGTTGGTGGTGAACGGCAGCACGTCGAAGGTCGACACGAAGACGAGCAGCAGAAGCAGTCCGGTGACGGGGATCGGCAGCGAGACCCCGACGGACGCGGCGCCGACGATCAGCTTGTCCGTGAGCTTGTTCTTGCGCAGCGCGGCGAGCGTGCCGAGGGTGACACCGGCGACGGTCCACAGCACGATGGCGCCGACGGCGACCGACACCGTGTACGGCAGAGCGCGCTCCAGGACGGCGGCGACGTCCTCGTTCGTCTGGAACGACTTGCCGAGGCAGGGCCACTGGCAGAGCGACTCGGCGCCGGGCGCGCCGATCATCCGGCCGTGGAACAGGCCCGACATGTAGTTCACGTACTGGGTGAGGAACGGCTTGTCCATGCCGAGGGCGACCCGCGCCTCGGCGACGCGTTCGGGGGTGCACTCCTGGCCGCAGGCGGCGGCCGCCGGGTCGGCGGGCCCGAACTGGAAGAGGGTGAAGGTGACGAAGCTGATGACGATCAGCAGGACGACGGTGGCGCCGAGGCGCCGCGTCAGGAAGGCGAGCATGTCAGGTCACCCCTTTCCCGGGCCGGACGCGACGGAGACGGTCGACAGGTCGATGCCTCCGAAGAAGTAGCCGACCTGCGCGCCCCGGATGTCGGAGCCGACGACGCTGCGCGTCACGTTCCTGATCAGCGGGACGAGCGGATAGTCCTGCATGGCGCGGTCGAAGAGCGTCGACCACTTGCGGCCGAGCTCCTCGCTCGTGCCGTTCTCACCGCGCAGCGCGTACATGGCCTTGGAGATCTCCGGGTCGTGGTAGCGGGGGATGTTGGAGAAGCCGAAGGTCCTGCCGTCGACGCTCGGGCCCAGGTTGGGGTCGATGGTGGTGCGAACCGAGCCGCTGTCGGCGCCGCCGCACCAGCCGCTGCGGGCGAGGTCCGGCATCGCCTTGCCCGCGAGGGTGGTGAAGTAGTTCGCGGCGGGGATGGGGCGCAGTTCGAGATCGATGCCGAGCTGCCTGAGGTTCTCCTGGAGCGAGGTGCCCATGTTCTTGAAGCGTGGCGTCGCGTCCGCGTAGCCGTAGACGAGCTTCTTCGGGTACGAGCGGCCCTTGAGCAGCTTCTTCGCCTCGTCCAGCTTGGGCTGGCCGGTGGGGTCGAGGTCGGTGTGCTGCTTTACGTAGCCGCGCTGTTGGGGGTTGATGTACGACTGGGTGAGCTTGCCGAAGCGGGCGCCGCCGTACTGGAGGTGGATGGCCTTGCGGTCGATGGCGAGCGCGAGGGCCTTGCGGACGACGGGATCCTTGATGGTCTCGGTGTTGAAGTCGAGGACGTCCGTGCAGCCGATGAGCCCGGAGGCGGTGCGCCGGGCGACGCTCGGCCGGTCGAGCTTGGCCGCGTCCGATGCCTGGAGCCCGCCCGCGCTGTCGAGGGTGATGGCCGTGGGGTCGGAGTCCGCGAGGAGCTGCTGGCTGATGGTGGACTGCGCGGTGGAGAGACTGAAGGTGAAGGTGTCCGGCAGGGCGCTGCGGTTCGGGTCGGTGGCCGGGTCCCAGTGCTTGTTGCGGACGAGCTTCATCGCACGCCCGCGCTGGTACGACTCGATCTTGTACGGGCCCGTGGACACCGGATGGTTGGTGTAGTCGAGCTTGGTGTCCTTGGCGCGCGGCACCGGCGCGGTGTTGGAGCGGGAGACCAGGGCGGGGAACTCGGCGAACGGCTGCTTCAGCTTGAAGACGACGATGCGCTCGTCGGGTGTCTCGATGCCCTTGAAGTCCCCGGCCGCCCCCTTGACGTAGGGGCCCTTGTAGCCGTCGTCGGAGAGGGCGGCGTTCAGTTCCTGCGGCGCCTGGGTGTAGACGTCGCGGGCGTAGGTGCGCTCGACGCCGTACTTCACGTCCTTGGCCGTGATGGGCCTGCCGTCCTCGAACTTCAGCCCCTTCTTCAGGGTGTAGGTCCAGGTCAGCCCGTCCTTGGAGACCTTGCCGAGGTCGGTGGCGAGATCGGGGACGACCTTCGGCGGCCTGCCGGCCTCCTCCTTCGCCATGGTGAGCGTGCGGTAGTAGAGCTGGCCCACGTTGGCGGTCTGGACGTAGTTGCTGTTGCCGGGGTCGAGGGTCTGGAAGTCGGTGGACATCAGGACGTTGACGTTGCCGCCCTTGGTGGTGTCACCGTCACCGACCTTGACCGGGTCGAAGGCGTCGGCGGGGGCGCGGGAGCCCGATCCCGGCGCGGGCTTGGTCCCGCCGCAGGCGGTGAGGGCCATCCCGGCGGTCACCGTCAGGGCGAGGGCCGCCACGGTGCGTCGATTCACTGCTGCTCCATGAAGGGTCGAGGCCGGGCGGGGTCAGCCATGGGAGGACTTGGGGTCGAGGGCGTCGCGGACGGCGTCGCCGAGCAGGTTGAAGGCGAGCACCGTGATCACCAGGGCGCCGGCCGGTACGGCGAGGAACCAGGGGTCGGTGAGGTACCAGTTGCCCTGCTGGGCGGCGTTGAGCATCTGGCCCCAGGACGGGGTGGGGTCCTTGACGCCGACGCCGAGGAACGAGAGCGCGGCCTCGGCCGTGATGTTGGTGGGGATCATCATCGTGGCGTAGACGAGGACGACGCCCATCACGTTGGGCACGATCTGCTTGAGGATGATCGAGCGGTGCGAGGCGCCGTAGGCGCGGGCGGCCTCGACGAACTCCTGCTCCCTGATGGACAGCACCTGTCCGCGCACGACGCGGGCGAGATAGGCCCAGCCGAAGAAGCCGAGAATGATCACGAGCGAGGCGATCGGCAGCAGACTCCCCTCCCCCAGCGCCGTGTCACCGAGCCGGGACTGCAGGATCGGTGTCAGCGAGAGCACGAGCAGCAGGTGCGGGAAGGCCAGGAACAGATCCATGACGCGGCTGATCACCATGTCGACCTTGCCGCCGAAGTAGCCGGCCGCGGCGCCGAGCACGGTGCCGAGGACGACGGAGACGACGGTCGCGAGCAGCGCGATGATCAGGGAGACCTGGGCGCCGTGTGCCATGCGGGCGAAGATGTCGCGGCCCAGGCCCGGCTCGAGTCCGAGCCAGTGGTCGCCGGAGGGGTAGCGGTAGTAGGGCAGCGGCAGGCCCGGCGTGCCGTAGTCGTCCAGGACGTCCGGACTGGTGCTCGTGGTGTACGCGTCCTGGCCCTCGATCGCGGTGAGCAGCGGGGCGAGCACCGCGAAAAGGATCATGAGCACCACGACGGCGAGCGCGGCGAGGGCGATCCGGCTGCGGCGGATGCGCAGCCAGGCGGTGCCGACGAGGGAGCGGGCGGCGACCACGGGCGGGCCAGAAGTCGCCTGTTCGGGGCGGGAGTTGGGCGCGGCTTCACCGTCGGCGCCGGAGGGCGACCGAGCGGGCAGCACTGGGGAATCCGTCACGTCGCGTGATCCATTCGGCGCAAGGGGGAAGGTTGGCGGGACGGTATACCAACTCCACCGGGCAACGGTAGGGGTAATCGCATCTTGGTATACCGGCCACTCGAGCTAAGCCGCATCACTGGACATTTAGGCACCCCAACTCGCCCCTACGACACCCGGTGGACACTTCGACGAGCACCACCTTCCCGATCCGGTATACCAACCCGTACGATCACCCACGTTCGCAACACCCCCACCCCAGGAGGCACTTATGCGCACCCGCTGGCGCGCCCGACACGTCCTCGCCCACCAGGACGGTGGCCACGCACTGCTGCGGGACGGCGAGGTGGTGTGGCAGGACGACACCGTGATCTACGTCGGACCGCACTACGAGGGCGAGGTCGACGAGGAGCGCGACCTGGGCGAGTCCCTGGTCATGCCCGGCCTCATCGACCTCGACGCGCTCACTGACATCGACCACCTCGTCCTCGACTCCTGGGCCGGGCCCGAGCGGGGCAAGGGGCTGCAGTGGTCCCTCGACTACTTCACCCACCGCCGCCACGACGTGTTCACGCCGCAGGAGCGGGCCACCATCCGCGAGTACGCGCTCGCCCAGCTCGCCCTGCACGGCATCACCACCTTCATGCCGATCGCCTCCGAGGTGCACAGCCGCTGGGCTGAGCCCTACGAAGAACTGGTCGACATGGCGGGCACCGCGCGCCGCATCGGACTGCGCGGCTACCTCGGCCCGGCCTACCGCTCCGGGGTCAACGTCGTCCTGCCGGACGGCACCCGCGACGTCGCCTTCGACGAGGAGGAGGGCCGCGCGGGACTGCGCGACGCCGTCCGCTTCCTGGACCACCTCGACGAGCTGAACGACCCCCTGCTCACCGGCGTCCTGCTCCCCTGCCGCATCGAGACACTCACCGGGGAGCTGCTCGTCGAGACGGCCCGGATCGCGCGCGAACGCGGGACCCTGATCCGACTGCACGCGCTCCAGGGTCTGGCCGAACGCGAGATCATCCAGCGCCGCCACGACGGCCTGACACCGCTCGAACTCCTCGACAAGCACGGCCTGTTGGCCCCGAACCTGCTCATCCCGCACACGGTGCTGCTCGACCGGCACCCGGCCGTCCACGGCGAGGACCGCGGCGACCTGGCGCTGCTCGCCGCGAGCGGGATCTCGGTGATCCACTGCCCGCAGACGTCGCTGCGCTACAGCGAGATGCTGCACTCGTTCCGCGCCTACCGCGAGGCCGGCGTCAACCTCTGCCTGGGCACGGACTCCTTCCCGCCGGACCTGATCCGCGGCATGGACGTCGGCGTCCACCTGGCGAAGATCGCCGAGGGGCGCACGGACGCCGCGCCCGCCGAGCATTACGTGGAGGCGGCCACGCTGGGCGGGGCCCGCGCCCTCGGCCGCGAGGACCTGGGCCGGATCGCCGTCGGCGCCCAGGCGGACCTCGTGACGTTCTCCCTCGACGACATCCGGGACGGAGTCATGGACGACCCGGTCCGTACGTTCCTGCTCAACGGCACGGCCCGGCAGGCCACGAACTCGGTCGTCGCGGGCAACCCGGTCCTCGTCGACGGCGCGCTGCCCGGCACGGACCTGCCGCAACTGGCGCGCAGTGCCCAGGCGTTGTTCGAGAAGATGCGCGCGGCCTACAGCGAACGCGACACCGAGCGCCGGGACACGGCGGCGCTCTTCCCGCCGACGTTCCCCGCGTTCCGTGCGTCCGGCTCCGCCGCGCCCGAGAGCGAGTCGTCCGCGTGACACTTACGGCAGAACGCACCGGGAGCGGAACCGGCACCGGAGCCGGAACCCGAGCCGGGACCGGAACCGCCTCGCAGGTGGAGCGTACCGAGGAGCTGATCCGGGCCGGTATCCACTCCGGCGCCCACCCGCCCGACTCACGGCTGCGGGAGCGCGAGCTGGCGGAGGCGCTCGGTGTCTCGCGGGTCCCGGTGCGCGAGGCGTTGATGCGGCTCGCGGCCGAGGGCCTCGTCGAGCTGGAGCCGCGCCGGGGCGCCCGCGTGCGCCGCCTGACCCTGCGGGACGTCGAGGAACTCTTCGATCTGCGCCTCAGCCTGGAGGTGTTCGCGGCGCGCCGGGCGGCCGAGATCGTCGCGGACGGGGGCGGCCACGAGGGCCTGCGGGCGGTGATGGACGAGGCAGACGCGGCGACCCGGAGCGCGGACGAGGCCGGTATCGCGGCCGCGAACACGGCCTTCCACGCCGAGCTGATCACCATGACGGGCAACCGGCTGCTCCAGTCCTCGTTCCAGCGCTCGCTCGGCCTGATGCACTGGCTGTTCCGGCTCACGGCCACCGAGCACGGCGCCGCGCAGCACCGCACCGAGCACGACCAGATCTGCCGGGCGATCGGCGACGGCCGCCCCCGTCTCGCCGAGGCGCTCACCTACGCGCACATCGACATCCGACGGGAGCCGGTGCTGCGGGCCTTGGCGAGGGTGCTGCCCGCGGAGTAGGGCCGGTCGTTCGGATCAGGCGATCAGGTCCTGGCCCGGGACGTACCTCTACCTACCCGGCCCGCGCCCCGTTAGCATGTTCGAACTGCGACGATCATCCAGATCGTCGCAGTTGCCCGCAGCCGGAACCAAGCCACCAAGTCGGACAATTGAAGACCACACCACCTCCCATGTCCCTGCCGCACCAGCGCGGCGCCGAGCCCCGGCCGCCCGCCTGGCGGCAGCCGCGCACCCTCCTGTGGATCGCGGCCGGTCTGGCGACGCTCGGCTTCCACATCGTCCTGGAGTTCGTGGCGCGCCGCTACGGGCAGCCGGGGCCGATCACCGTAGAGGCCCAAGAGCTGATCTTCGCGCCCCACTCGGGCCCGCTGCTGTACGGCGGCCTGGCGCTCACGATGGTGGTGCTCACCTGGCGGCAGCGGCTGATCGCGGTGTGCGCTGCGGTCGGCATCGACATCGTGTTCTGGATCGTGCGGCTGATCGTCGGCGCCGACATGAACTTCGGCAACGGCGCGCTCTGGGTGATTCTGGGCGTCGCGATCCTCGGCCTCGCCCGCCGCACGGGCCGGGAGAGATCGGTCCTCCTCAAGGGGGCGGGCCTCGGCCTGCTCCTGGTCTTCGGCCACAAGACGGGCGACACCTGGCTCCTCATCACCTCCGAGACCCGTCCGATGGTCCTCGACCAGTACGTGGCCGCGGCGGATCACGCCCTCGCCAACCCGTCGTGGCTCGTCGGCCGGCTCGTCGAGATGACCTCACCGGTCAGCAGCGGCCTCCTCACCGTCGTCTACGGTCAGCTCCCCATGGCCGCCGCCCTCGTCGGCCTGTACCAGCTGCGCCACGTGGCGGCGGAACGCCGTTTCCCCGCGCACCACTTGGTGCGCACCTTCCTGGCCATCGGTCTCCTGGGGCCGGCCATCTACATGATCTTCCCGGTCGTCGGCCCGCTCTACGCCTTCGGCCCCGACGGCGGCCACTGGGCGGTGGCGAACATCTGGCCGGACACCCTCCCGGCGATCGGCGCCCCGCACCCCTTCCCGTTCGACGAGATCACCCCGCGCAACTGCATGCCCAGCCTGCACACCGCGTGGGCCATCTCGCTCTTCATCCACACCCGCGAGGGCTCCCGCGCCATGCGCTGGGCGGGCACCTTCTGGCTGGTCGGCACCCTCACCGCGACCCTGGGCTTCGGCTACCACTACGGCGTGGACCTGCTCGCCGGGACGGTCTTCGCCCTGTCCATCGAGGCGTCGATGCGCGCCTTCTCCCGCGGCTGGGACCGCCGGGCCACGCTGATGGCGAGCTACGGGACGGCCGTCCTCGCCATGCTGCTCGTGTCCTACCGCTATCTCCCGACGCACATGGCCGCGCACCCCTGGGCGTTCGGCCCGCTGCTGCTCCTGCTGGCGGGCTCCGTGGTCCTCCTCTACGTACGGACGACGAGGCAGTGGAGCGCGCAGGCCACGCCTCCGCCTCCGCCGTCGCCCCTGCCGAAGGCGGGCTCGGCGGACCCGCAACCGGAGCTTGCGTAGCGGACGTTGAGGGTGCGGCACGTCGGCGACGTACGTGCCGCCTTCCCCGCCGCGTGAGGGCGCACAGCGGCCGCCCGCACCCCCCCAGCGCCCGCGCCCGGCCGCGCCGCCGTCGCCCGGGTGGTGGGGGCCGGGGGGCGCGCGGGCCGGCCTCGCCCA
>NZ_JBTYHB010000063.1:0-21191 GCF_054871485.1 Streptomyces sp. UC4497
ACGGAAGATCACGTTGGCCGCGCCCTCCGCGCCCATCACCGCAATCTCGTTGGTCGGCCAGGCATAGGTGAGGTCCGCGCCGATGGACTGCGAGTCCATGACGATGTACGCGCCCCCGTACGCCTTGCGCAGGATCAGCGAAATCCGGGGCACGGTGGCATTGCAGTACGCGTACAGCAGCTTGGCGCCGTGGCGGATGATGCCGCCGTGCTCCTGGTCGACGCCGGGCAGGAAGCCGGGGACGTCGAGCAGCGTCACGATGGGAATGCTGAAGGCGTCACACAACTGCACGAAGCGGGACGCCTTTTCACTCGCCCCGATGTCGAGCACACCGGCCAGGACCGAAGGCTGGTTGGCGACGATGCCGACGACCTGGCCGTCGAGCCGGGCCAGGGCGCAGATGATGTTGCGCGCCCAGCGCTCGTGGATCTCCAGGTAGTCGCCGTCGTCGACGAGCTCCTCAATCACCTTGGTCATGTCGTACGGGCGGTTGCCGTCGGCGGGCACCAGATCCAACAGCACCTCGCCACGCCGGTCCACGGGGTCGTCGTTGGCCACGCGCGGGGGTGCCTGCCGGTTGTTCTGCGGGAGCATCGACAGCAGGTAGCGGACCTCGGCGAGGCAGGTCTCCTCGTCGTCGTACGCGAAGTGCGAGACACCGCTCGTCTCCGCGTGCACGTCGGCGCCGCCCAGGCCGTTCTGGGTGATCTCCTCACCCGTGACCGCCTTCACGACGTCCGGGCCCGTGATGAACATCTGCGAGGTCTCGCGGACCATGAACACGAAGTCCGTGAGCGCCGGGCTGTAAGCCGCGCCGCCCGCGCACGGGCCGAGCATCACGCTGATCTGCGGGATGACGCCGGACGCCCTCGTGTTGCGCTGGAAGATGCCGCCGTAACCGGCGAGCGCCGAGACACCCTCCTGGATGCGGGCGCCCGCGCCGTCGTTCAGGGAGACCAGCGGCGCACCGGCCGCGATGGCCATGTCCATGATCTTGTGGATCTTCGTGGCGTGGGCCTCGCCCAGCGCCCCGCCGAAGATCCGGAAGTCGTGCGCGTAGACGAAGACCGTGCGGCCCTCGACCGTGCCCCAACCGGTGATGACACCGTCGGTGTGCGGCTTCTTGGCCTCCAGGCCGAAGCCGGTCGCCCGGTGCCGGCGCAACTGCTCGACCTCGTTGAACGAACCCTCGTCCAGGAGCAGCTCGATACGCTCGCGCGCCGTCAGCTTCCCCTTCGCGTGCTGGGCCGCGGTCGCCTTCTCACTGGGCCCGGCCAGTGCCTGCGCACGGATCGCGTGCAGTTCCGCCGTGCGGCCGTGCGCACCGGACCGCTCGGCGTCGGAGCGCGCAAGAGTGGTCGTCATCGCCATGTCAGATCCTCTCCCGGGACTGGACCGAGGCGGCCCGGGCCCGGATACGCACGTGAACGTTAACAAACCGCTTGCGCGGTTTAAAGGTGATCACCTTGAAGATCACTTGAACCGCGACATCAGCACCAGCTGCCGGGCGGCACGAAGCCCCGAGGCGTTTCCCACCCGGAGGAACAGAAGTCCTCCGTGGCCACCTCCGCCGCTCCGCGCGCACGACCGATCATCAGCAACACCGCTGTCAGAGCTGCGAGTTCGGCCTCGTCGGCCGCACCCCTCTCGATGCGCAGCAGCGCGGTTGTCCCCTTGTTCACCGGCAGTCCTCCTCACCCGCGACAGTGAGGCCACCGTGCGGCAGCAAACTCGAGAACCGCTCCGGCCTCCCTGGAGGGACGGACCTCCACCCCTTGAGAAGCGCGGCAGCCACCCTTGATCCGCACAACCACGGCCACCTGGGGCGATCCGCCCACGCCCGCCGCCGGGCGAGCCCGCGACCTGGAGGTTCCGGGTCCATTTCCCGCTGAGATGTTTTCGAGGAAGCCTCTGGAAATAAAACCGGGTGGTCAGTATCTTCCTGTCATCGGCGAGCACACCAGCCGCCATCAGGCCCACGCGCCCAGGGGGAAGCATGTCTGTGACCACGTTCCGCACCGAGCCGCCCGTCACCGCCGCGCCGCAGGCAACCATCGGGCAGCCCCTCCGGGCGATGGACCTCCGCTTCCCGACCCTGACCACGACCGTGCCCAAGGAACTGGTGCACCGGGCGAGCGTCGCCGAAGTACTGCTGACCGGCTGGCGCCGGATCGACGACACCCACTTCGCGGTGTCGGGCCAGTGGCCCCGCGGGCACAGCTTCTTCAGCCCCGTACAGGAGCGCCACGACCCGCTCATCGTCGCCGAGAGCTTCCGGCAGGCCGCCATCCTGCTCGCCCACGCGGAGTTCGGCGTCGAACTCGACCAGCACTTCCTGATGTGGGACATGAGCATCGACGTCCGGCCCGAGCACCTGAGCGTCGGCTCGGCCCCCGCCACCGTGGAACTCGACATCACGTGTCACGACGTCACCTGGCGGCGCGGGAAGCTGGCCGGGATCCGCTACGAGGCGACGTTCCGCCGCGACGGCCGCATCGTCGCCACGGCGGGCGGCTCCTGCACCTGCACCTCACCCGCGGTCTATCGGCGGCTGCGCGGGCGCCAGTTGGACGAGCCCGGCGCCCCCCTGCCGCTGAGCGCACCCATGGCGCCCCAGAACGTGGGCCGCACCTCACCCATGGACGTGGTCCTCTCCCCCACCGAGCGGCCCGCGCGGTGGGTGTTGCGCTCGGACACGCGCCACCCCGTGCTCTTCGACCACCAGGGCGACCACGTGCCCGGCATGGTCCTCCTGGAAGCGGCCCGCCAGGCCACGGTGGCCACCCTCGGCCAGGGCGCCTTCCCCCGGTCGATGGCCAGCCGGTTCCTGCGCTACGTGGAACTGGACGCACCGTGCGTCGTCGAGGCCTCCCCGCTGCCCGACGGGCCCGCGGGGCCCCAGGTCCTGGTGTGCGCGCACCAGGACGGAGAGAGCGTGTTCACCGCGACCGTGACGGCCGACGTGCCGCTCGCCTGACCGGGCGGGACGCCGGCCGCTCCTCACGCGATAGCGGCCGGCCCCCGTTCACATCGCGCGAAAGGCGTCCAAGTGGTCGGCGGCCCAGGTCCGGTAGGTGCGGGCCGGCCGGCCGAGCAGCGTCGGCAGGGCCGGGTCGACCGCCACCTTGGCGTCCCGGCCCTGCCGCGACGCGCTCTCGATCAGCGCCTCGACCACGGCCGGGGGATGGCGGCGCGCCCACCGCTCGCGGGCGTCGTCGTCCGAGAGCTCCCCGATGACCACCTCTCGCCCCAGTTGGGACGCCAGCTCCGCGGCCTGCTCGGTCGACGTCAGGGGCCGCGGCCCCGTCAGCGTGTACGCGCGGCGGTCGTGCCCGTCCCGCGTCAGGGCCAGCGCCGCGACCTCGGCGACGTCCCGCGGGTCCACGCACGCGTTGCGGCCCGACGGGGCCAGGACGCGAACCGTCCGCCCGGTTCTCACTTCGGGGGCCCACGCCAAGGTGTTGGACATGAAGGCACGCGGCCGCAGCAGCGTCCACTCCAGGCCCGAGCCGCGCACCGCCTCCTCGGTCGCGCGCTGCCACCGGGTGATCGCGTCGACCGCCGCCGCGTCCGTGACGGAAGCCGCCGACAGCTTCACGATCCGTCCGACCCCGGCCGCGCGCGCGGCCTTCAAGAAGGCGCCGTCGTCGTCGTGCGTGACCCGGTTGGTCACGAGAAAAGCACTGGTCACCCCCTTGAGCGCGGCTTCAAGGGAGGCACTGTCGGCGTAGTCGCCGATCGCCACGTCGACCTGCGGCGGCACCGCCCCGAGCCTGGCAGGGTCACGCACCAGGGCACGCACCGGATGTCCGGCGAGGGCCGCCAGGACCTGCCGCCCCATGACGCCGGTGGCTCCCGTCACAACAATCACGATGACCTCGTTTCCGGCGCACGGCCTTCACGGAGCCGTCACATCTCAGGGATGCGGGGCTGCCGGTCGATGACGTACGCTCACAGAATACAAACTGGACGGTTTTTTTAGTGGTGCCTCAGGGGCACGCGTAAGGAGAGCGGACATGGCGATGCAGGACCGCGCGATCCGCACGCGACAGGCGATCCTCTCCGCGGCCGCCGTCGTCTTCGAGGAACGGGGCTACCAGGCAGCCACCATCAACGAGATCCTCGCGGCGGCCGACGTGACGAAGGGCGCCCTCTACTTCCACTTCCAGTCGAAGGAGCATCTCGCCCAGGGTGTGCTGTCGGCGCAGGACGGTGACATGTCCGTCCCCCGCGCCTGCAAGGTGCAGCAACTGGTCGACATCGGCATGCTGCACGCCTACCGGCTGCAGACCGATCCGATCGTCCGGGCCGGGGTGCGGCTCTCGCTCGACCAGCAGGCGCTCGGCCTCGACCGCAGCGTCGCCTTCGAGCGCTGGGCCGAGTCGATCACGCAGACCCTCGACGCCGCCCACGCACAGGGTGAACTCCTCCCCCACGTGCAGCCGAAGGAGACCGCCGGTGTGATGGTGGGCTCGTTCGCGGGCGTCCAGGCCATGTCCCAGGCACTGTGCGACTACCAGGATCTTCAGCACCGCATCTCCGTCCTGCTGCGCCACCTGCTGCCCAGTGTGGCGCTGTCCTCCGTGCTCGCCTCCGTCGACCTCGCGGACGGGCGCGGGGAGAAGGTCTTCACGGAGCTGCAGGAACTGCGGGAACAGAGTCAGCGGGAGTCCGTGTCCGCGGCGGCCGGCTGAGTGTGTCCGCGGGGCCGGCCACCGCTTCGCGCCCCGGCCCCAGCCAGGACCTCAGCACGCTCTCCAGCGATCCACCGCCGGCCGCCCAGGCGACGTATCCGTCCGGCCGCAGCAGGACGGCGTCGCTGGTGATGCCCGCGGCCGGTTCGGCCCGCACGACGCTCACCGCCCCGGGCCAGGCGCGGGCGGCCCCGGCGTACTCGGCTCCCCGCTCCCCCAGCAGGAGCAGGAGCAGCCGGCCCGACCCGCGCAGCAGCCGGATCACATCGGTGGGGCCCTGCACCGTGCGCAGGGCAACGTTCGGCAGGAACCTTCCCTCGAAGGCCGACGCGGGGGCCGCCCCGTACGGCAGCAGCGTGTCCTGCGCACTGACCATGGCGCTCAGCCCGCTCTCGGACTCGGCCATCAGGAGATTCCCGATCAGCGTGCGCAGCGGGTCGAGTTCGCTGCCCGGCCGCATCAGGGCGAGCTGGGCCCGCGTGTTGTCCACGACCCGCTGGGCCGCCGGTCTTCGCTCCCGGTCGTAGGAGTCCAGCAGCCGCTCGTCCGCCTCCGCGTGCACCGTCAGGGCCAGCTTCCAGCCCAGGTTCACCGCGTCCAGAAGACCGGTGCTCAACCCCTGGCCCCCGATGGGGAAGTGCACATGCGCCGCGTCACCGGCCAGCAGGATCCGCCCTATGCGGTACGTCTGCGCCAGGCGTGCGAAGTCGCTGAACCGGCTGAGCCAGCGCGCGTCCGCGAGCCGGATCTCCCGCCCGGCGATGCGGGACACCTCCGCGCACAGCTCATCGGCCGTGAGTTCCTGATGCCGATCCTCGTGCGGCGCAAGGCAGTTGAGGGTCCTCAGGTGCACGAACCCGTCCCCCGCGTTCTTCACCACGAGCCAGCCGCGGCGGGTGCGATGCCAGCCGGGCACCAACGCGCCGGGGTCCACGAGCCGGGCGTGCCCCATCATCGCCGACGCGGTCGCCGGATACGACCGGCTGCCGAAGCCCGCGAGTTCACGCACGGTGCTGCGGGCGCCGTCGGCGCCGACCACGTACTGGGCGCGCCAACTCAGGCGCCCCTGAGGGCCTTGCGCGTGGATGCGCACCGCGTCGTGCTCCTGACGGATGGCCGTGACGGACACCCCCCGCAGAACACGGGCCCCCGCCGCGCGCGCCCGCTCCTCGAAATGCCGTTCCAGGTCCGCCTGGGGGCATTTGAGCACCGGTTCGGGCTCGCCGTCGGGCGCCGTGATGGCCAGCCCCGGGATACCCGCGAAGTGGAAGGGCGACGTGCGCGCACCCTGCGAGGACGCCAGCCCGCCCAAGTGCCCCCGCCGCACCAGGCACTGCACCGAACGGGCATGGAGCGTGGTGGCCTTGGGCCTCGACGACACCTCGGTACGGGCCTCCACCACGAGGGTCCGCACCCCCGACGCCGCCAGTTCCGCGGCCAGACACAGCCCCACCGGCCCCCCGCCGACGATGGCCACCTGCACATGCGTACGACTCACCACACGCCCCCCTGACGCTGGCGTTCGCCAGCAACGCCTGTGAGTGCAAAATAAACCGGTTGGATGGTTCTTTTCAATGGCATGGAGCAGACCAGGCACCGGCAGGCGGCCGAACACCGAAATGCCGGCCGCCGACGGGTCAGTTCACGTGCCGGTTCACGTGCTAGTTCACGCCCCGCTCCAACCCGTCCCAGTACGGCTCGCGCAGCTTGAACTTCTGGATCTTCCCGGTGGCCGTCCGCGGGATCGAGTCCCGGAACTCCACGCTGGTCGGCGCCTTGTATCCGGCCATCCGCTCCTTGCAGTGCGCGACGATCTCCGCCTCCGAGACCGACTCGCCCTCCGCCAGGACCACCAGGGCCTTGATCGTCTCGCCCCACTTCTCGCTCGGCACCCCGATCACGGCCACCTCGGCCACCGCCGGGTGCCGGAAAATCACGTCCTCCACCTCGATCGACGAGACGTTCTCGCCACCGGTGATGATCACGTCCTTCTTCCGGTCCGAGATCGTCAGGTGGCCGTCCTCCTCGTCGACCGTCCCGCCGTCGCCCGTGTGGAACCAGCCGTCCTCCAGGGCGACTTCGCTCTCCTCGGGCTTGTCCCAGTAGCCGTCCAGGACCGTGTTCGACCGGGCCAGCACCTCGCCCGTGCCGGAGACGTCGAGCTTCACCCCGAGCGCGGGCAGTCCCGCCCGCGCCAGCTTCCGCGCCCGTTCCTCACCGGGCAGGTGCGCGTCGTCCGGGCGGGTGCGGTTGAACGTCAGCAGCGGGGACGTCTCCGTCAGGCCGTAGATCTGCGTGAACTCCCAGCCCAACTCCTCCTCCACGCGCTGGATCAGCCTGCTCGGCGGCGGTGCGCCCGCGCACACGACCCGCACCCGGTCCCGGCCAGGCACCGGCCCCCGCCAGTCCACCGCCGCGTCCAGGACCGCCTTCCACACCGCCGGCGCCCCGCACATCAGCGTGACCCCGTGCTCGTCCACCCGGCGCAGGATCTCCGCGCCGTCCACCTTCCGCAGCACCACCTGCTTCACGCCCAGGCCGGCCATCACGTACGGCATGCCCCAGCCGTTGCAGTGGAACATCGGCAGCGTGTGCATGTAGACGTCCCGCTCCCACACCCGCGTGTGCAGGCCGAAGGTCAGGCCGTTGACCCAGATGTTGCGGTGGGTCAGCTGCACGCCCTTCGGGCGGGCTGTCGTGCCGGACGTGTAGTTGATCGTCGCCGTCGCGTCCTCGTCCGGCGCGGACCACGGGCGGGGCTCGACACCGAAGCGCATCAGCTCCGTCTCCGTCTGCTCACCGAGCACGAAACGGTGTCGCGCCTTGACGCCCGACAGCGCTCCGTCCAGTTCCGGATCGACCAAGAAGACGGACGCGCCGCTCTGCCGCGTCATGTACTCGACCTCGTCCGGCTTCAGACGGAAGTTGAGCGGCACACAGATCCGCCCGCTCATCGGGAGCGCGAACAACAGCTCAAGGAGGCGGGCCGAGTTGTGGCTCGCCACCGCCACCCGCTCCCCCTCCCCCACGCCCAGCGCGTCGAACCCGGCCTGCCAGGCCCGGACCCGCTCGGCGAACGTCCCGTACGTCGCCGTGGGGACGGCGGGCGCGGGCTGGCTCGGCTCGTCCACCACGCCGACGCCGTCCCGGAAGCCGAGCTCCGCCCGCTCCAGGAAATCCGTGATGGTCATGGGTACACGCATCGTCGTCGCCTCTTCACAGTCGTACCGTCGCGGGCCGTGTCTGCCATCGTGTAGGGAGTGACACAGGTCTCACCACCCCCATACGGGGGTGAACGGTGCGCGGCGAGGTGATGGACGGTGGGCGCAGGAACGGCCGAGGCGGTCGAGATGCGGGCTGCTCTGGTGCGGCTGCGCCGGGGCACGGGGCTTCCCGTGGCGTTCGGCGGGCTGACCACCGGCGCGTCGCAGGTGCGGATCGCCGAACTCAGCGGGGCGGCGACCGATTCGCTGCGCGGGCTCGGCGTGGTGGCGGGCAACGGTCTGGGCGGCAAGGCGCTCGGCCTCGCCAGGGCGTGCGCCGTCACCGACTACCAGGGCTCGCGGCACATCAGCCACGAGTACGACGCCCCGGTCGCGGCCGAGGGCCTGCACTCGGTCCTCGCGGTGCCCGTCGTCGTACGGCGCCGGGTGCGGGGCGTCCTGTACGGGGCGCTGCGCGCGGCCCGGCCACTCGGCGACCGGGCGCTCGACGCGGCGATGGCGGCGGCGCGGGACGTGGAGCAGGCGCTGGTGGTGCGCGACGAGGTCCAGTCCCTGCTGGCCGTGGCACGGGCCCCGGCCGCCGGGGACGCCGGGGCGTGGGAGGAGATCCGGGAGGCGCACGGGGCGCTGCGAGCGCTCGCGCCGAAGCTCGTCGATCCCGGGCTGCGGGGCGAGTTGCTCGCGGTGTGCGGCAAGTTGGCCCTGGCATCGGATCCGGTGCGCCCCGCGGAGGCGCCGGTGCGGCTCACGCCGCGCGAGGTGGACGTGCTCGCGTGCGTGGCGGCGGGTGCGACGAACGCGGGGGCGGGCGAGCGGCTCGGCCTGCGCCCGGAGACCGTGAAGGGGTATCTCCGCTCGGCCATGCGGAAGTTGGGGACGCACACGCGGGGAGAGGCCGTGGTGGCGGCTCGGCGGGCGGGGCTCTTGCCGTAGGGGTGACGGCGGGCCGATGGTGGGGCCCGGCGGTTGTCAGTGGCGTGGGCTTCAATGGTCTGCGTGGGGATCTGCATGCGGTTCTGCGTGCTGTGAGGGACGAGGCGGGAGGGGGCGAGGGCCATGGCGGGCATGGTGTCGATGGACCGGTATCTGGCGTTCGCGGCGATGTCGCTGCTGGTGATCGTGGTTCCGGGGCCGAGCGTGCTGTTCGTGATCGGACGGGCGCTGGCGCACGGGCGGCGTACGGCGGTGGCGACGGCGCTCGGCAATGTCGTCGGCTCGTACCTGCTGGTGGTGGCGGTGGCGCTCGGGATCGGCGCGCTCGTGGAGCGGTCGGCGACGCTGTTCCTGGCGGTGAAGCTGGCGGGCGCGGCGTACCTCGTGTACCTGGGCGTGCAGGCGTTCCGGCACCGGCGCGACCTGAAGGCCTCGGACATCCGGGGCCCGGCGGGACCACCGCGCGGCGATCTGCGCACGGTGGCCGATGGAGTGCTCGTGGGGATCACGAACCCGAAGGGCATCGTGTTCTTCGCGGCGGTGCTCCCCCAGTTCGTGAACCACGACGCGGGTCATGTCAGCACGCAGATGCTCCTGTTGGGCCTGATCCCGATCTCCATTGGCCTGGTCACCGACACACTGTGGGGGCTCACGGCGTCGGCGGCGCGCACCTGGTTCGCGCGCTCGGACCGGCGGCTCTCGATGATCGGCGGGACGGGCGGCTTCGCGCTGATAGGCCTCGGCGTGACGGTGGCGGCGACGGGCCGCGCGGACTGAGGAGCGCGTACGGCCCCGGTTCAGGTGCGGACGGTGCCGAAGTCCACGGTGACCGGTCCCGGGACTTCCAGGACGGCGGCGGTGCGCTCCGCTTCGGCGACGAGTTCGTCCCGCTGGACGCGCGTGAGCTTCCGGAAGGGTTCGAGGGTGAGCGCGCTCCCCGCGTCCCCGTTCTCCTTCAGGGTCCACAGCCCGGCCAGGAAGCCATCGACGAGGAACGTCAGGTAGGCGGTGTTCACCTGCCAGTTGCGGCCCCGGTCGGCCTCGTGGATCACGCGGGTGCGGTCGGCGTGCGACAGGAGGAGGTTGTCGAACTCGGCGAGCAGGCGCGGCGGCGCGGGTGTGTCCTCGTCGGGGCGGGGCGCGTCGGGCAGGTCGAACAGCTCGACGCCGTGTTCGTCGCGGAAGGTCACGAGCCGGGGCCGCAGCCGCTCGAAGGCCTCCTTGGTCCGGGTGATGCCGGCCCACTGCTGGAAGTCCTTCACCGAGGCGGGCCCGAAGGCGCCGAGGTAGCGCAGGATCGTGTCGTCCGGGGCGGGCGTCGGCTCGGTGGTCCTGCCGAGCCACTGCTCGGCGGTGGTCAGCCGCACCCCGCCGCTGCGCCGCCACAGGCCGCGCGGTGTGACCTGGACGAGGGGAAGGCAGCCGCGGGCCGCGATGGTGAGGGCCTGCGGGTCGGCGTCGGGCCAGTGCCCGAGGAGCAGCTCCCGGATCTCCTTGGGGGTGCGCGGCTCCTCCTCGACGTAGCGCCGGGTCAGGTCGGTGAGCCGGTCCAGGTCGACGCCGACGAGGCCCCTGCGGAACATCCGCAACTCCCGGTCGCGGGCGGGCTGTACGAGGGGGCGCAGCGTCATGCAGTCGTCGGCGGTGTGCATATGGATGGTGGAGCGCATGGTGACGAGCCGGGCCACGCGGCGCTCTTCCAGGGCGGTGGAGAGGGCGGCGGGGATGAAGTCGGCGAGGCGCGCGGCGAGCGCGAGATACGGCGGTCTGACCTCCTGCGCCTGCAGCCCGACCAGCCGCCCGATGGCGTCCTCTGCACTCAACGGACTCCGCTCGAGGAGGAGTTGCCGCTGCAGGGTGGCGCGCCCCAGGGCGCGGGCGGTCATCGGCTTCGTCGTCATACGGGGAAGGTAACGGGGAATTAGGTCGGATGCCGTCCGCGATGCGCTGCACCGTGACGTCACCTTCGCTGGTTACGCTGCCGGGGACCCAGGCAGCGTAACCATGGAGGGAGGCGGCGATGCCACGACGGCAGGGACGAGCCGACCGGAACGAGCACGGTGGGGCGCGCCGCTACTCCTGGCGCCGTTCGACCGACCAGGCGCCCCCGCCCGCCGATCCGTCGACCGCGCCCGCGACCGCGCCGGCGCCGCAGGACCAGGACACCGTGGTGAACGCGGCGCTGTACCGGGACGGGGTGCGGGTCGCGACGCCGGAGACCCTCACGGACACCTACCGGCAGCTGCGCGAGAAGCCGCGCACGATGGCGTGGATCGGCCTGGCCCGCCCCTCCGACTCGGAACTCAAGTCGCTGGCAGCCGAGTTCGACCTGCACGACCTCGCGGTCGAGGACGCGCTGGAGGCGCATCAGCGCCCGAAGCTGGAGCGTTACGGCGAGACCCTCTTCGTCGTCCTGCGCGCGGCCCGCTATCTGGACGCGCAGGAGGAGGTCGACTTCGGCGAGCTGCACGTGTTCGTGGGCCCCGACTTCGTCATCACGGTCCGGCACGGCGCGGCCCCCGACCTCTCGGCGGTCCGTCGCCGCATGGAAGCGACCCCCGACCTGCTCCGGCTCGGCCCGGAGGCGGTCCTCTACGCCATCCTGGACGCGGTCGTCGACGGCTACGCGCCCGTGGTGTCCGGCGTCCAGAACGACGTCGACGAGATCGAGACGGAGGTCTTCTCCGGCGCCCCCGCCGTCTCGCGCCGCATCTACGAACTCTCCCGGGAAATGGTCGAGTTCCAGCGCGCGACCCGCCCCCTGGTCGGCATGCTGCACGCCCTGATGGCGGGCTTCGCGAAGTACGGCACGGACGAGGAGCTCCAGCGCTACCTCCGTGACGTCGCCGACCACGTCACGCACACCAGCGAACGCGTCGACTCCTTCCGCCAGGCCCTCGCCGACATCCTCACGGTGAACGCGACCCTGGTCACCCAGCAGCAGAACGCGGAGATGCGGGCCCTGGCGGAAGCCGGCTTCGAGCAGAACGAGGAGATCAAGAAGATCTCCTCCTGGGCCGCCATCCTCTTCGCCCCGACCCTCGTCGGCACGGTCTACGGCATGAACTTCGACCACATGCCGGAGTTGCACTGGGTGCTCGGGTACCCGCTCTCGATCGCCCTGATGGCCACGGTCTGCGTCAGCCTGTACTTCATCTTCAAGCGCCGCGACTGGCTCTGAGGCGTCTCACGCCATGAGGTGACCGATGTCCTGAGGGTCCAGACCGGTCAGCCGGGCGATCCGTTCGGCGGGAACTCCTGCCGCAAGCGCCCGGTGCACGAGCGCCTCCCAGCCCTGCGTCGCCTGCCGGAACTCCAGCAGTTCGCTCTCCATGTCCGTGACCGACTGCGGGGCACACTCCTGCTCGACCCGCAGGGTTTCCTCCTCGCTCAGCGGAACGGGCAGGTGCTCCGCACCCTCGGGCAGGAAGACCTTCGCCTGCGCCGGAAGGATCCTGACCTGATCCGACGTCACCGAGACGCCATGCGCCTTCAGCCACCCGCGTACGGCAGGCGTCTCGGCGCACTCCAGGTCGCCGACGGCAGCCAGCGGAGCCCCCAGCCGAGGCCGGCGGTCCGGAAGAAGAAACAGGTACGCGTCATCGGACATCTCGCAGAATCGCCTTCTCGATCGAACCTCAGCGGGCTCACTGATGCTACCTACGAGGACGCCCCCACCGCCGCAGCGACGGCTCCACCGATGGCCTTTGAACCGGCCGCGTTGGGGTGCAGTGGGGCGGCGACGTGGGTCGGGATCAGGCCTTCGAGGTAGCGGTCGGCGGGGGCCGCGCAGCTGTCGTGGCCGACGCCGAGGGAGTAGGTGTCCACGAACGTCGCTCCGTGTGCCCGAGCCGTCTTCTTCAACGTGGCGCCGAGGTGGTTGACCGTGTTCTGGATGTAGGTGGCGTCGACGTCCCAGATGGGCTGGGTGGGGAAACAGCCGCCGGGGCGGATGTAGTTGCCGTATCCGATGACGAACACGTCGGCGTTGGGGGCCAGTTCGTCGACGCGGTCCAGGGTGGCCGCGAACTTCGGTGCCCAGGCGTCGATGTCGGACTTGAGTGTGTCGACGCCGCCCTTGGTGTACGCGGCGGCGCAGCTGCTGCCGAGTGGCTTGGCCGCGACGTTGACGCAGCGGAGGGTCGCGGCGACCAGGTTGGTGTCGTTCCCGCCGATGGTGAGGGTGACGACGTCCGTGTCCTCGTCGAGGGCGTCGAATTGGGGTGCGGTTCCCGGGTGTTGGGCCTTACTGAAGTCCTCGGCGGTGGCGCCCGAGCAGCTGACGTCGGTCAGCTTCGCGCCGAGCGCCTTGGCCGCGATGTGCGGGTAGTCGGCCAGCGAACGCAGACACAAGAGGTTGGAGGTGTCGGTCGGGAGTACCAGCGGGGCGGCGGCGTACGAGTCCCCCATCGCCACGTAGTCGAGGGGGTCGGCGTCCGCGGCCGTGGCCGTGGGGACGGCGGCGGGAGTCGCCAGGGCGGATACGGAGATGACGGCTGTCAGCACGGCGCGCGAACGGGAGGACACGGGGCTCCTTCGGGGTGGGTGGTGGTGCGCGCGAGCGCACCGGTGGACGCGGTTCTCGCCCGGCGGCAGACAGGCGGACATGCCGTTTACCGGCCGGTAAGTTTGTGGTGGGATACATCATGTCGGCGCACTGGCTCCCCGCTTCCGGTCGGGAGAACAGCGTTTCGCGAGGTGTTTTGTGGCTGCGTACAAACCCGACGTCATCACCGTCGGCGGCGAAGACCTCCAGCACTACCTCCTGAGCTCCCTGCACCGGCTCCAGGGGGAGGTCGTGGAACGGCTGCGGGTGCGGCTCCCCGTCTACGGGACGCTTCCCGCCGAACAGCTCACGGGCGACGTCACGCGCATGGTCCGGCGCGGGATCAACGGCTTCGCCCAGGTACTGGCCGACGGCACGATGCCCGGCCCCGAGCAACTCGCCGAGCTGAGCGGCTCGGCCGCGCGGCGCGCCGAGGAAGGACTGCCCGCCGAGGCGGTGGTGGCCGCCTACTTCCTCGGCGCCCGCCTGTGCGTGGACGAGGTCGCGGCCAGGGCGCGCGGCGAGGACCTGGCGGCTCTCACCACGCTGCACCGGCTGATCCTGGAGTACCTGCAACTCGTCACCACCGCCGTCACGGCCGGCTACCTCCAGGAGATGCGGTCCACGGCCGGAGAGCGACACAGCGCCCAACAGCTGTTGCTCAACGCCCTGTTGGAGGGCCGGGCCGACACGGCGACCGCGGGCGGGGCCGGCCTCACCCTGCCGCCCGGCTACCTGGTCCTCTCCCTGTCCCTCGCCCCGCACCCTGACGAGCGGGCCCCCGACGTCGACCCGGCCGTCGCCGCTCAGCGCAAGCTCCGCCGCGTACGCACCGAACTCGACCTGCACACCCGAGGTGCCGCGCTCACCTCACTCACCGCCGACGGCGGAATCGCCCTGCTGCCCTGCGAGACCGATCCCGACGGCCTCACCCCGGCCCACTGGGACCACACCGCACAGCTGACGACCCACCTCGAGCGGGCCGCCGGCAGCCCCGTGCACGCCGCGGCCGTCCCCGCGCTCCCCCGCGACATCCCCGAGGCGTGCCCCGTCGCCGCCGAACTGACCCACATCGCCACCGCCTCGGCCCGGCCGCCCGGCCTCTACCGGCTGGAGGACCTGGCCATCGAGTACCAGCTCTCCCGGCCGGGCCCGGCCCGCGACCACATGGCCCGGCTCCTCGACCCCCTGCACGGCCACACCGACCTGCTGCTCACCCTCAGCACCTACCTGCGGCACGACGCGGACCGACGCCGCACGGCCCAGAACCTCAACGTGCACCCCAACACCGTGCTCTACCGGCTGCGTAGGATCACCGCCCTGACGGGCCTGGACGCCACCCGCCCCGCCGACGTACCCACCCTCCACGCCGCACTCACCTGCCGTACGCTGCGGCAGGCCCCCGACACCGGGCACCACTGAGGCTGCCCCGCACCCGAGAGGTATCCGTATGGCCGGCGAGATCGTGATCGCGCAGACCACCATCGACGACGAAGAGCGCGCGAAGGGCTTGGCTCGGGGAGCCGTCGGGATGCGGCTGGCGGCGTGCGCCCACATCGACGCGCCCATCAGCGCGGTCTACCGCTGGAAGGGTGCGATCGAGACCGACCGGGAGTGGCGGGTCTCCTACAAGACCACCGTTGACCGGCTCCCGGAGCTGGAGGCCTGGGTGGCGAACGAGCACACGTACGACGTTCCCGAGTGGATCACCCTGCCGGTTACCGGAGGGTCCGACGCGTACCTCTCCTGGGTGGTCGAAGAGACGCACCCGCAGTAGCGGGATCCGGCAGCGCTCAGAGGTGGCCGTCCAGGAGCTTCCGTACCTCGGCAGTGCTCATGGGCCCCGCGCCGTGCGCCACCGCCTCCCCGTCCTTCAGCAGGACGCAGGACGGGGCCCCGGCGATCCCGTATCGCTCGGTCGCGGCCGGACAACGCGTGATGTCGGCGCGGACGACCGTCAGGCGGTCCTCGCACTCGTCGGCGATGCCACCCACGACGAGGTCCATCACGCGGCAGGGCTCGATCGCCTTGGGCCACGTCCCGGTGAAGTACGCGAGGACCGGAACTCCGCTCATCCCGAGGATGAAATCGAACTCCGCGTCCTCACGGGGTCGGTGAACCCGCTTCGTCATGGAAGCCCCTAGCCTCACTTGCTTCACGTTCCGTCCCCATCATCCCCCGCGTCGTCCCTCGCGCAGACCGACCGCCAGCGTCAGCTCGAGGACCCGCTGCGGCGACGCGAGATCCGGAAACAGCTGCCGCAGCTGCGACATCCGGTACCGGACCGTCTGTGGATGGACGAACAACGCCGCCGCCACCTCGTCCCGCCTGCCCTGGTGCAGCAGCCACTCCCGCAGCGTCTCCTCAAGGCGCCGCGCGGTCGCGACGGGCAAGGCCCCGAGCGGTGCGAGGGCCCGGGCCCGCAGGTCCGCGAACGCGTCCGCGTCGGCGCTCAGCACCAGCTCCGGCAGGTGGTCCTCGGTGTCGTGAATGTCCGGGGAGAGGGAGCGCGCGCGTACGGCTCGTGCGTACGAGGCGGACGCCCGGGCCCACGGCCGGGCCGGGCCGACCACGGCGGTGCGGCCGGTCAGCTGCCGCAGGAGATGCGGCCGGTCGGCGTCGGGGACGAGCAGCACACCAGTGGCGTCCGGCAGATCGTCGAGGACGAGGGTGCTCGGGTCGAGCGTGCGGTAGGCGGGCCGGGTCTGGGCGGCGGGCAGCAGGACCGCGGTCAGCGATTCCGGAGGCTGCCACCCGGCCAGTTGAACGGAGGCGAGCAGCACGTCCGGGCTCGCGCCGGCGAGGAGGTCGCGGGCCAGATGTTCCAGGTGGCGCTCGTGGGCCCTGCCCCGGGCGGCCAGTTCGTCGGCGTGGCCCGCGGCGCTCGCGGCGGACAGCTCGTCGATGTAGGCGAAGGTGAGCTCGGCGAACTTGGCGACCTCGGCGGCGGGCAGCCCTGCGGGTACGGCACCCGCCGCCAGGCATCGCCAGGCCACGCGGGCGCCGACGCGGTAGGCGCTGAGCAGGGCGTCCATCGAACGGCCGTCGCGCACCTCGCCGCGGCCCAACTCGTAGGCCGCGTCCCCGCCGTTGCCGCCCGTGACGTTCCCGCTCGCGAGGTCCAGGTAGTGCCCCAGGGCAGTGCGGACGGCTCGGCGGATGGTGCCGCCCATGCTGCCCGAGAGGGCGTTGGCGTAGGAAGGGACCTCGTCGATGATCGCCTGGACGATCTCGTCGGCGGTGGCCCTCAGCTCGGCCCGCAGTGCGGTGACCGTCGTCTCGTCCAGGGCCAGTTCGCTGGCCCTCCGGATTGCATGGTTCACGTTTTTGTTCCCTGCGAACAATTCAGCCTGCCAGATTTACGTCCTGCGGTCAGGACTTTACGCCCTGAGGCACAGCAGGCTGGAGCCATGACGAGTACAGCCCTTCGTAGCAGGGCTTGGAAACTGCTGGAAATGGTCACGACGCCGCTGCTGCCGTCGGACTACCTGGACCTGGTCAGCCCGCTGCGTGCGGGCGCCGACCTGCGCGGGCGCATCGAGGCCGTGCACCCCGAGACGGATGACGCCGCGACCGTCGTGATCAGGCCGGGCCGGGGCTGGCGCGGCCACAGAGCCGGTCAGTACGTGCGGATCGGGATCGACGTCGACGGGGTGCGCCTGTGGCGTGCCTACTCCGTCACCTCGCCGACCGACCGCCACCGACAGGACGGCCGCGTCACGATCACCGTGAAGGCGATCCCGGACGGCAAGGTCAGCAACCACCTGGTCCGCAGGGCGAAACCGGGCACACTGGTCCAACTCGACCAGCCGACCGGTGACTTCGTGCTGCCGCAGGCCAAGCCCGCCAAGGTGCTCTACCTGACGGCCGGCAGCGGCATCACGCCCGTGATGGGCATGCTGCGCGACACCGAGTTCGACGACGTGGTCATGGTCCACTGCGCGCCGCGGCCGCAGGACGTGATCTTCCGCGACGAACTGCACGACCTGGCCGCGGAGAAGAAGCTGCGGCTCACCGAGGTGCACACCGACACGGACGGCACGCTCGACATCGCCCGCCTCGACGAACTCGTCCCCGACTGGGCCGAGCGCGAGACCTGGGCCTGCGGGCCCGCGGGCCTGCTCGACGCCGCCGAAAAGCACTGGAGCGAGCACGGCGTCCCTGAGCGCCTGCACACCGAACGCTTCCGCCCCGGCATCGTCGTCACCGGCGACGGCGGCGAGGTCACGTTCAGCGCCACCGGCAAGGCCGTCGACGCGGACGGCGCCACGCCGTTGCTGGACGTCGGCGAGGAGGCCGGCGTCCTCATGCCCTCCGGGTGCCGCATGGGCATCTGCTTCGGCTGCGTCACGCCGCTCAAGGCGGGCGCCGTCCGCGACCTGCGCACCGGCGAGATCACCGAGGCCGAGCCCGGCGTCCTCATCCAGACCTGCGTGTCCGCCGCGGCGGGCCCCTGCGACATCGAACGGTAGGAGTACTTTGACCGCCATCGACCCCACCGCCCACCTGTCCGCCGAGCAGATCGAGGAGCTGGGCCGCGAACTCGACGCGATCCGCGACGAGGTGATCGCAGGACGCGGAGAGAAGGACGCCGCGTACATCCGCAAGGTCATCTCGGCGCAGCGCACGCTCGAAATGGTCAGCAGGGGCGTGCTGTTGTTCTCGATCTTCCCGCCCGCATGGCTGCTCGGCACCGCCGGTCTTTCCGTCGCGAAGATCATGGACAACATGGAGATCGGCCACAACATCCTGCACGGCCAGTGGGACTGGATGCGGGACCCGAAGATCCACTCCACCACCTGGGAGTGGGACCACGTCTCGCCGTCCGACCAGTGGAAGCACTCGCACAACGAGCTGCACCACACGTACACCAACGTGATCGGCAAGGACAACGACCTCGGCTACGGCATCATGCGCGTCGACGAGGACCAGAAGTGGCACCCGTTCCACCTCGGCCAGCCGCTGTGGAACTTCCTCAACGCCTGTTTCTTCGAGTACGGCATCGCGGCGTACGACCTGGAGCTCGGCAAGAACCTGCACAAGCGCCGCCGCAAGAACCCGGAGTTCCGCGAGCGGGCCAAGGCCGTGGGCCGCAAGATCCGCAAGCAGGTGCTCAAGGACTACGTGATCCACCCGCTGCTCTCGGGCCCGTCGTTCCTGCCCACGCTCGGCGCCACGTTCACCGCGAACCTGGTCCGCAACATCTGGTCCCACTCGGTGATCATGTGCGGGCACTTCCCCGAGGGCGTCCAGGTCTTCGAGCGCCGGTCGATCAAGGGCGAGACGCGTGGCCAGTGGTACCTGCGCCAGATGATGGGCTCGGCGAACATCAGCGGCAGCAAGGCCATGCACTTCATGACCGGCAACCTGTCGCACCAGATCGAGCACCACCTGTTCCCCGACCTGCCGAGCAACCGGTACGCCGAGGTCGCGGTGAAGGTGCGCGCGCTGTTCGAGAAGTACGAGCTGGAGTACGTCAGCGGGCCGCTGCCCAAGCAGGTGTTCTCCGCGTGGCACAAGGTCTTCCGGCTCTCGCTGCCGAACAAGAAGACCGAGGTCGAGACGCCGGACCGCGAGCGGGAACTCGTCGCGGCCTGAATGCCGGTCAATATCTGTGACCGCGATACGAGAGTTTGGTTCGCCGCGCTGACAGCGTGTTTTCCGTGACGAGTAGAGCGAAACTATTCACCACCCGCGGACCCACTTACGCGTGCTACTGTCGACTCCAGTTGCAGTTGTGGTTCCCAAAAACTTCAACGCTTCCTTCGGTGAATTCAACCGAAGGAAGCGTTTTGTATTTCCGGTTCATTTTCCGGTCGGGGCATCATCTCGGCGACCCGGTATCCGTGGCTTACGGGTTCCGGCGTGCAGCCCCAGAGGAGATATGACATGGCATCCGGCACTGTGAAGTGGTTCAACGCGGCCAAGGGTTTCGGCTTCATCGAGCAGGACGGTGGCGGCGCCGACGTGTTCGCCCACTTCTCGAACATCGCCGCCCAGGGCTTCCGTGAGCT
Organism: Streptomyces sp. UC4497; assembly: GCF_054871485.1. Taxonomy (NCBI): domain Bacteria; kingdom Bacillati; phylum Actinomycetota; class Actinomycetes; order Kitasatosporales; family Streptomycetaceae; genus Streptomyces; species Streptomyces sp. UC4497. The sequence goes on from NZ_JBTYHB010000063.1 coordinate 19,412, forward strand.
TCTCGAAGGCCAGAAGGTCACCTTCGACATCGCGCAGGGCCAAAAGGGCCCGACGGCGGAGAACATCGTTCTCGCCTGACTCTCGCGCGTTCACCGCAGGACAAATCTGCTGCCGCATTCCATCCGGCCCGTTCTTGCAATTCCCCGCGCTGTTGTTCTGCCGCGAGAATTCCTTGATGCGTGCCGTATCAAGGAAGGTTCTGAATGAACCCCTCGCGTACGAACAATCGCTCCGCCCGCCCCGGCGGCCGCTTCGGCTCGACCGCCGCTCCGCGCCGTTCCGGAGGGCCGAGCCGCACCGGCGGCCAGGGCCGACGGCCCGCGGCGGTGCAGGGCGAGTTCGCCCTGCCCAAGACGGTCACGCCGGCGTTGCCCGCCGTCGAGGCGTTCGCCGACCTCGACCTGCCCGAGCAGCTGCTGGCCTCGCTCACCGCGCAAGGCGTGAGCACCCCCTTCCCGATCCAGGGCGCGACCCTCCCCAACACCCTCGCGGGCCGCGACGTCCTCGGCCGCGGGCGCACCGGTTCCGGCAAGACCCTCGCCTTCGGCCTGGCCCTGCTGGCCCGCACCGCCGGACAGCGCGCCGAGCCCGGACAGCCGCTGGCCCTGATCCTGGTGCCGACGCGTGAGTTGGCACAGCAGGTGACCGACGCGCTCACGCCCTACGCCCGCTCGGTGAGGCTGCGCCTGGCCACCCTCGTCGGCGGCATGCCGATCGGCAGGCAGGTCAACACGCTGCGCCGGGGCGCCGACGTCGTCGTCGCGACGCCGGGGCGCCTCAAGGACCTCATCGACCGGGGCGACTGCCGGCTGAACCAGGTCGCGATCACCGTCCTGGACGAGGCCGACCAGATGGCCGACATGGGCTTCATGCCCCAGGTCACCGCGCTCCTGAACCAGGTCCGTCCCGAGGGCCAGCGGATGCTGTTCTCCGCCACCCTCGACCGCAACGTCGACCTGCTGGTCCGCCGCTACCTCACCGACCCGGTCGTCCACTCCGTCGACCCGTCCGCGGGCGCGGTCACCACGATGGAGCACCACGTGCTGCACGTCCACGGCGCCGACAAGCACCGGACGACGACCGAGATCGCCGCGCGCGAAGGCCGGGTGATCATGTTCCTGGACACCAAGCACGCCGTCGACCGGCTGACGCAGGACCTGCTGGACAGCGGGGTGCGGGCCGCCGCCCTGCACGGCGGCAAGTCCCAGCCGCAGCGCACCCGTACGCTGACGCAGTTCAAGACCGGACACGTCACCGTGCTCGTGGCCACCAACGTCGCCGCCCGCGGCATCCACGTCGACAACCTCGACCTCGTCGTCAACGTCGACCCGCCCACCGACCACAAGGACTACCTCCACCGCGGCGGCCGTACCGCGAGGGCCGGGGAGTCCGGCAGCGTCGTCACCCTGGTCACCCCCAACCAGCGCCGTGGCATGACCCGCCTCATGGCCGCCGCCGGCATCGTCCCGCAGACCAGCCAGGTCCGCTCCGGCGACGAGGAACTCAGCCGGATCACCGGCGCCCAGGCCCCCTCGGGCATTCCCGTGAAGATCACCGCGCCGGTGGCCGAGCGGCGTCCGCGCGGCCGCGGCACGTCCTCCCGCGGCCGCCGCAGCACCGCAGCAGCGGACCGGCGCGCAACCGCACGCCGGTCCTCGATCAACGCCGCGGCCTAGGGTCTGTCGTTTGGATCAGGCCGGGCTCGCGGGGCCCGGCCCGCACCAAAACACACACCCCAGAAACCGCCGGAAACCCCCAGGTGCCGGGGGGGGGGCCGGC
>NZ_JBTYHB010000064.1:0-21134 GCF_054871485.1 Streptomyces sp. UC4497
GCGCCGCCCCCGCGCACACGGGGGGGTAAGTTATCGACGAGATGGTCGAAGCGCCCACTATGGCTATCCCCCGCCGGCTGCCCCCCTGATTTGGGTTCACCCCTTTTTTTCCACTATTCGGGGGGGGCGCCGGACCCGGCGCCCCCACCTCTTCGTTCTTCTCGTTTCAGTCCCGGTCGCCCTCCGGCCCGCCGGGCATGGGGTCTCCCCTGCTCGCAGAGCTTGGGGAAGCCTCGGCGACCCGCAGCACCTCGTCGATCCGGTCCACGCTGAGCCGCCCCTCGGAGACGGCGGACGCCGCGATGATCAACTCACCGCACAGCTCGATCTCGGCGAGGGCGACGTGGTCCTGAACCGCCGTACCGCCCACGGGAGCCACGTTCATCACCTCTTCCTGCCGCGCGACCTACAGCCGATGGCCGCAATGGCCGACTTCCTAGAGTAGGGACCGGCTCACGCCCCGCGCATGGCACGGAAGAACCATTTCCGGCCCCCGACAGGCCTACGGCCGGGCGCCGGGACGGACTGCGGACGGGCGATAGATCGGGCGGCAGGCCCTACGGACCGGGCTCGGCGACCTTCCCCGCGAAGATGTCCCCCTTGGCCGGAAGCCGTACCTTCACCGGCTTCCCGAACCCCCGGTACAGGGTCGTCGACCGCACGGCCACGTCCTTCTCAGGACCGTTGGCGAAGCTGAACCGGTGGACGACCTTGCGGATCAGCCCCTCGTCGTCGACGTAGACGTCGAACGGCACCCGCCCCTTGCGGAACCCTTTCGCCGCCGCCGCGAGCGCCCCCTTCTGCCCCGCGGACGCGGCCTTCGCGGCGACGCTCAGCGCCACGTCCCCCTTGTAGTGCCGGGTGCGTACGCCCGCAATGTCGGTCTCGCCCCGCTCCGTCACATTCCGTGCGCCACGCAGCAGTTCGGCCGCCACGAGCGGATCGGTGGCGCCGCCGGTGACCAGGTTTCCGTCCGTCAACGCCGTGATGTCGACGCGCACCCACTTGTCGGCGGGGACGCCGGCGCCCCGGTTCTTCATGTACAGGGCGCCAGGCGCGAGCAGTTCGGTGATCGGCCGGTGCTCCTGGTCGCCCGCCGCGTCCTGCGGAAGCCGCACCCGCAGCTCGCCGATGCCCTTGCGGTAGTCGTAGACGCCGTCGCCGTGGATGGTGACGCGGGTCCCGCCGCTGGCCATCTCCATCGACGTACGCGCCTGTGAACTGCCCTCGCGGACCAGCCGGTCGGCCGTCCCGCGCACGGCCTGGGTCGGATCCGCGTTCCGCTCGCCGCCCGCCGCGCCGCCACCGCATCCGCCGATGCCCACCACCACCGACGCCACCGCGGCAGCCGCCGCCACCCGTGCCGAAGCGGCCGCGCTCCCGTGCTGCTGCACCACCATCGCTGGTCCGACCCCCATGCCTGTCCGTGCTCCGTGCGTGTGCGGCCACCCCTGTCGTCGGGGTTAACGACGAGTAGGGTCGACCGTCACGCGAACGGGGGGTTTACATTCACTCGCTACCGTGGCCGCGTGGCACAACAGCAGCACTCGCATACGACCACCGTCGTGGAACAGGGACGTTTCTGTCTGGCCCGCTGCAGCTGCGGCTGGCGCGGACCGGCCAGGAGGGCGCGGAGCAAGGCCCGTTCGGACGCGGACGACCATCTCGACTCGGCGGGCCCGGCCGCCTGACGGAACCCACGGCTCCCGTACGACGTCTCGTATCTCGGGAAGCGAACAGGTGGCCGAGGGAGACAACCGCATGGAACGCCGCACGTTCATCACGGCATCGGCCGCGGCACTCACGGCCGGCGGCGCGGTGAGCGCCTGCTCCGGGTCCGGTTCCGGTTCCGGGTCCACGGGCGGGAACTCCGCGTCCGCGTCCTCCGGCTCCTCCGTCCCGGTCCGTTCCACCAGCGCGAGCGCGTCGAGCACGGTGCGGGCCGCGGCGAACCTCGCCGGCCTCGCCAAGGACCTCGACGGCTCCCTCGTCCGCCCCGGCGAGTCCTCGTGGGCGGCGGCCCACCAGCTCTACAACACCCGCTTCGACACGTTGAAGCCGCGCGCCGTCGCGTACGTCGCGGGGCCCGACGACATACGCACGACCCTCGCGTACGCCCGCGCGCACAAGGTCCCGCTCTCCATACGCAACGGCGGCCACTCGTACGCGGGTTGGTCCTCGGGCGACGGCCACCTGATACTCGACGTCTCCCGGATGAAGTCCGTGCGCGCGTCGGGGGGCGAGGCGGTGGTCGGCGCGGGCGCGAAGCTCATCGACGTCTACCGGTCGCTGGCCGCCAAGGGCGTGACGATACCGGCGGGCTCCTGCCCCACGGTCGGCGTCTCCGGCCTCACGCTCGGCGGCGGCCACGGCGTCGTGTCGCGGGCCTACGGCCTCACCTGCGACAGCCTCACGCAGGCCACGCTCATCACGGCCGACGGCAAGGAACTCACCGCGAACAAGACGTCGCACAAGGACCTCTTCTGGGCGCTGCGGGGCGCGGGCAACGGCCAGTTCGGCGTGGTGACGGAGCTCCGCTTCAAGACCCACCCCGCGCCGCAGGCCGTCTCCGCGTACATGAGCTGGCCCTGGTCGAAGGCGGCGACGGTGCTCAAGGCCTGGCAGAAGTGGGGCCCGGACCAGGCCGACGAGATCTGGTCCTCGTTGCACCTCGCGGCCGCGCCCGGCGGCAGGCCGACGGTCTCGGTCGCGGCGTTCTCCCTCGGCACGTACACCGAGCTCCAGAACGCGGTCGACCGCCTCGCCGACGGGCCCGGCGGCCCCGGCCCGGCCACCTCGGTCTCCCTCAAGCGGCGCTCGTACGAGGAGTCGATGGAGGTGTACGCGGGCTGCTCGGCGTTCACCGAGGACGCCCAGTGCCACCTCCCCGGTGCGACGCCCGGCCGTGACTCGGCGGGGGCGTTGCAGCGCGAGACGTACGCGGCCGCCTCCGACTTCTTCGACCGGAACCTCTCGGACGCGGGCGTCCGCACGCTCCTGAAGCAGCTGGAGAACGTGACGTCCGGGGCCGGCTCCGTGGCGCTCACGGCGCTCGGCGGCGCGATCAACCGGGTGGACCCGACGGCGACGGCGTTCGTCCACCGGCGGGCGCGGATGCTCGCGCAGTACATCGCATCGTGGCAACCGACCACATCCGGCTCGGCGCCCCGCGCCTGGCTTTCCTCAACCCACAGCTCAATGCGCCCATACGCCTCGGGCGCGGCGTACCAGAACTACACGGACCCGACCCTGAAGAACTGGAAGCAGGCCTACTACGGGGAGGCGGCCCCCCGCCTGACCAAGCTGAAGCACACATACGACCCATCAAACTTCTTCACCTTCCCCCAGTCCCTGTAACCGGCACCCTCCCCCGCCCCTACGCCCCGGGGCTCCGCCCCGGCCCCCGCGCCTCAAACGCCGGCGGGGCTGGAAATGCCCACCCGCAGGCAATAACCCGGCTCCCGCCCATCTCCCACCACCCGCCCCCTCCGGGGACGTCGGCCCAACGGGGTACCGCACCACGCCCTGGGCAACCCGTCGCCAGCCACGGCTTCCCACGCGTTCCGGTCGACGCAGCCCCGCCTTGGGCAACGCCAACCGCGGTCCCCCACCCGAGACGGCAAGGGCCGCCCGCCCCCTCCTTGGGCAACCTCCGCCAGCCACGGCCCCCACGACTCTCGTCCCAGCGCGGAGCTTGAATTGCCCCGCCCGCAGGCAATCGCCCGGCTCCCGCCCATCTCCCACCACCCGCCCCCTCCGGGGACGTCGGCCCAACGGGGTACCGCCAGCCGCCTTGGGCAATCTGCCGCCTGGGGCGGCAGGGTGGGCAAGGCGGCACCCCGGTGCCGCGCACCCATCACGACAGACGCCAACCCCGGCACGGCCCCGGCCTGGGTTTCACGCACCGATCGCACGGGCCCCGCCCCCGGCCCAGCCCCGGGCCCCGGTCGAGCCGGAGCCCCCGGAGGGGGCGGGCGGGTGGGAGACAAGCGAGAACCGGCGCAGCCGGACACAGCACGGCGCCGCGCGCCGGGACCACAGGCGCCACCCCGGCAAACCCCCCAGCCAGGTGCTCCGCACCCATCACGACGCACCCCGGCCCCGCCGCGGCACACCGGAACAAAAGCTCCCGCACCGGCCCGGCACACCGAAACGAACGCTCCGGCCCCACCGCGGCCTACCGAAGTAAAAGCCTCCGCCCCAACACGGCCCGCCGAAACGACCACTCCCGCCCCGACGACACCGCCCGCCGCAACGACCGCCCCCGCCCAACCGCGGAGCGCTACGCCGCCAAATCCCGCTCCCCCGCCGCCTCCGCCGCACCCCGGGACTCGGAGAGCTCCACCGCGGACGCCACCGCACCGGGCGCCCACACGAGCCGGGACACCCACCCGGACGCCCGCCCGATACCCCGCGTCAGCGGAGTGAGCAGCGCCGAGGCCAGCGGCGAGAGCAGCAGCGCGACGGCCGTGCCGAGCGCGAACCCGCCCACGACGTCCGTCGGATAGTGCACGCCCATGAAGACCCGGCAGAACCCTTCGAGCACGGCGAGCCCTATGGCGGCGAGCCCGAGCTTGCGGTGGGCGATGAAGAGCCCCGCCCCGATGGCCATCGCCAACGTGGCGTGATCGCTGACGAACGAGAAGTCGGTCTTGCCCTTGACCAGGACGGCGAGCCCGTCGTGGTCCATGAAGGGCCGCGGCCGCTCGACAAAGGACCGGATCGGCACGTTCACGAGAACGGCGACCCCGGCGGCGAGCGGCGCCCACACCACGGCGGCCACGGAGGACGCCGCGTCGTCGAGCGACGCCCGCTTCCTCGCACCCCACCAGCACCACAGCACGACGAGCACGAGCGCGAGCAGGATCCCGTACTCGCCGACGAACTCCATGGTCCGGTCGAACCAGTGCGGAGCGTCATCGGCCAGGCCGTTGATGTCATAGAGCAGCGTGACGTCGGGGTTGGATCCGGATGTCGCGGGCGCTTCGAGTGCCACGAGTCCAGCCATAGTTCAGCGGCCCCTTCGTCTTCAGCCACCCCCGTGGTTGTTTTCGATTCAGGTAGAGGAACGCACGGTCCCGCCCTCTACGTTCCACAATCCACCGAACGATCACCCAGACGTTATCGAAGAGAGACACAAACCCGCAGCTCAGGGCCATGGCATAACAGAGAGTTCCAGCCAACCCACAGCCCGCATCGCCCGGCTCAGACCTCCGGCGAAGCGCTCGGCAGCGCCTTCGCGCCGTCCTCCGTGACGCGGGTCGCCCCGAAGTAGTCGGCGGTGTCGATGGGGTCGAAGCGGATGACGGCACCGGTCCGCGGCGCGTCGATCATGTAGCCGCCGCCCACGTAAATGCCCACGTGATGGATGGCCCGGCTGTTGCTGAGGTCGTGGGAGAAGAACACGAGGTCCCCGGGAAGCAGCTCGTCCCGCTTCGGATGCGGCCCGGCGTTGTACTGATCGTTGGCCACGCGCGGCAGCTCGATGTCCACCGTCTCGTACGCGGCCTTGGTCAGCCCGGAGCAATCAAATCGGCCATCTTGGTCCGCCGTGCCGTTGCCACCCCACAAGTAGGGGGTGCCGAGCTTCTTCTGCGCGAAGTAGATCGCGGCCGCGGCCTGCTGCGAGGGCTGCACGCGCCCGACCGGCTTCGCGAAGGACTTCTCGAGCGTCGTGATGACCTTCACGTAGTTCTGCGTCTCGCGGTACGGCGGCACGCCTCCGTACTTGATGACGGCGTACGAGCCCGCGTTGTAGGCGGCGAGCATGTTCTTCGTCTTGTCGCCGGGCGCGTCCTTCACGTACGAGGCGAGCTTGCAGTCGTACGAAGCGGCCGAGGGGATCGCGTCGTTGGGGTCCCAGATGTCGCGGTCCCCGTCCCCGTCCCCGTCGACCCCGTGGGCGGCCCAGGTACCGCTGATGAACTGCGCGATGCCGTACGCCTTCGCCGGCGACGTCGCCTTCGGGTTGAACCCGCTCTCCTGGTAGAGCTGCGCGGCCAGCAGCGCCGGGTTGATGGCGGGGCAGAGATTGCCCCACTTCTGTACGAGTGGCTGATACGCGGCGGGCACGGCGCCCTTCGCGAGCCCCACGGCCCCCTGCCCGACCCCGCTGCTCAGGCTCCCCGCCGCCATGTACGTCCCGAAAACGAGCAGCGCCACGAACGCGGTTCCCCCTGCGACGGCAGAACCCGCGAGCATCCACGCCTTACGCACCGTCAACCGCCCTTCGCCACGGGGGAGTCCGGGCATGACCCACGGCCGGACACACAAGCGCTCAGTTTACGGTCGGGCACGCCACCCCGTCAGTGACTGCCCGAACTATCCACGACCAGCCTTCATTGCCCGGCGTGACCAGGCATGATACACAGAGTAACCGTACGTTCCTTCGCATCCGGAACCGTCCCTCCGGGGCGGCCCCTCAGGCATGGGACCGTAGGAACTCGGCCAAGGAATGGCGCCAAGTGTGCAGGCATCGGAGCCAATCTGGGCAAGAATGGGTCTGACCTCTGCGCTGCGTCAGAGGCGACAGAACTACCCACATGGGGCGGTGAGTTACACATGCTGCTGGCAGCCGAAAAGGGCGACATCTCCACCATCATCGGCGGGATCGCCCCGGACTGGGGCCCGTTCGGGAGCCTGGGCAACGAGGCACGCGTGATGATCGAGGTCGTGATGGCGGTCGCCATCCTGCTGTGCCTCGGCATCGCGATCTGGGGCGCTGCCAAGCAACGGATCGGGGCCACGGCCCTGCGGGACACCTTCAGCGCCGAACAGGGCAAGGGCCTGATCATCGCGGGCCTGACCGGGGTGTTCATCATCGGCTCACTAGGCACGCTGTTCACCATCGTGTACGGCATGGCCGTCTAGCTCCCCGCTGAGGTTGCGTCTCCCTGATGTCGAGTCACCACACCGCGCCCGCGCGGAAACCAGCACGGCTACCGTCGTATGCGGTGGTTCGGCGAAAGGTTGAGGGGGCGTGCGCGCAATGAGTCCTGACGGTCCACAGGACGATGAGCTCTACGGAGGCTCCGGACAGACCCGGACGCGGCTCCCGGAGGGTTCCGGCGCCCGCAGACCGGGGCGTTCGCCGTCCCGGTCCCTGGTGACCGTGGTCGGCGTCGTGGTGTTGCTCATCGCGGCGATCGCCTTCGCGAACCGCGGTACGGACGACACCGCGGGCGGATCCGACTCCTCCGGCACGAAACCGGCGGCGGCCCCCACGGCCCCGACCGGCGCCAAGCCGGTGTCCTCCGGCTTCGCCCACGACGAGCAGGGCGCGCAGTCCGCTGCCGCGAACTATGCGGTGCGGCTCGGCGGCGACGGCATGTTCAACGCCGACCGGCGGCACGGCATCGTGGACGAGCTCTACACGCCCTCGGCGGCCACCAAGCTCAAGGGCCCGATGGACAAGGCGTACTCCACGGAGTTCCTGACCAAGCTGGGCCTCGACGCGGACGGGAAGGCGCCCAAGGGCAGCACGTTCGTCTCCCGCACCATTCCGGTCGGCACCAAGACGCTCCGGTACGAGGACGACGCCGCCAAGGTGTCGGTCTGGTACATGGGGCTCCTCGGCATCTCCGGCACGAACTCGACCAACCCGGTCGCCACGTCGTGGCAGACCTGGACCTTCCAGCTGCAGTGGACCGACGGCGACTGGAAGATCACCTCCGACTCGCAGAAGAACGGTCCCACGCCCGTCCCCGGCGACGACCGCGCCTCCAACTCCGACGACATCAGCAAGGCCATCGAGGAGTACGGAGGGTTCTCGTATGCCCGGTAACCCACGCCGTGCGCTCAAGCTCACCGGTCTCGTCGCCGCCGTACAGGCCGCGGCCGTCCTGACGGCCACCCGTGCGTTCGCGGCGCCCGAACCGACCGACGACCCCTGCTCCCTGATCCCCGGGCGCGCCAAGGACTACTGCGAGCGCGGCAACGACGCCACCGGTGGCGGCACCGGAGGTGGCAGTGGCGGGACGCCCGACGTCTCCAACCCCCTCGACCCCCTCTCCAGCCTCGCCAAGGGCTGCGCCGAGGCCGCCTCGTGGACCGTCGACCAGCTCAGCGACGCCGTGCAGAAGACGGCCAACGTCGACTTCACCAACCCGAAGTTCCTCCAGCAGTACGCCGTCGTGTTCGCCGCGTCGACGATCCTCACGCTCGTGCTGTGGCTGCTCGCCGTGGCCAAGCGCGCCGTGCGCGGCGTACCGCTGATGACGGCGATCTCGGAGGCCGTCGGCTTCCTCTGGCTCACCGTGCTCGCGTCCGCCTTCACCCCGCTGATCCTCTACACGGTCGTCTCCGCGGCCGACGGGGTCTCCGACGTCCTGGCGAAAGCCACCGGCAATCAGACGGACGCGTTCTTCGGGACGTTCTCCGAAGCCCTGAAGAAGGGCGACGACATCGGCGGCGGACCGATCATGCTGATCGTCGTCTCGCTGGTGTCGATCGTCGCGGCGGGCGTGCTCTACCTGGAGCTGTATCTGCGCGCCGTCCTGCTCTACGTGGGCGCGCTGCTCGGAGTCGTCGTCTACGCGGGGCTCGTCGACAAGAACCTGTGGGGCCACGTCCGCCGCTGGGTCGGCGTCATGATCGCGGTCATCCTCGTGAAGCCGGTCATCGTGATCGTGCTCGGCCTCGCGGGCGCGCTGTCCAGCAGCGACAAGGGCCCCGACTCCCTCGCCGCGATCGTCTCCGGCCTCGCCATCGTGCTGCTCGCCATCTTCGCGAGCGGCATGATCTACCGCTTCGTGCCCGGCTTCGGCGACGAGATGGCCAACGTGCGCAAGAACCGGCTCATGCAGGGCGCCGAGGGCAAGGCCGCCGCCGTGATCTCCTCCCCCGCCGCACTCGTCTCGCAGGGCATCAAGACCCACAGCAGCCGTCAGGACAGCGGGGGTTCGTCAGGCGGTGGCGGATCCTCCCAGGCCCGTCCAGCCAACCCCGCGTCCGGCGGTGTGGCCGCGCACAGCTCGCGCTCGGCCGCGTCAGGGGGAGGCGGCGGAACTGTCCCCTCCGCCGCACCCCCGCCCCGTACGAGCCCGTCGAAGTCCCCGCACGCGAGCAACGACCGCGGGAGCAACAGCGGTAACACCGGCAAGAACGGCAACTGGCAAGGAGGTGCAGGGCGTTGACGACCCAGTCCCACGTGTCCCCTCCGGTCACGCCCCGCCGTACATATCTGATCGGTCGCGCCCGGCCGAACGCGATCGTCGGCAAGAATCGTGAGTCCGGCGAGATCGCGATGATCGTCGTGGGCGCCTTCCTCGGCATGATGTGCGGACTGCTCGTCCCCGTGCTGTCGCTGCGCATCGTGCTGCTCACCGGCTTCCCGATGCTCGCGCTGGCCGCGGTCTACGTCCCGTACAAGGGCCGCACGTTCTACAAGTGGTTTGAAATCAACCGCAGTTACAAGCGCTCCCTCAAGCGCGGCACCGCCTACCGTTCGCCCACCATGGAGGCCGGCACCCGGCTCGACGGGCGTGAGGTCGAGATCGGCCCGCCGCCCGGCATCGGCAGGCTCACGTGGCTGGCCGCGCCGTTCGGGCCCGACGAGATCGCCGTGCTGCTCCACGCCGACCGGCGCACCGTCACCGCAGCCATCGAGATCGAGGGCCCCGGTGTGGGGCTGCGCGACTCGGAGGACCAGGAGGCGCTGGTCGACCGGTTCGGCACGCTGCTCAAGCATGTCGCCAACGGCGACGGGTTCGTGACCCGGCTCCAGATGCTGGCCCGCACCCTCCCCGCCGACCCCGACGCGCACAACAAGGACGTCGCCCAGCGCGGCGACGACCGCTCGCTCGGCTGGCTGCAGAAGTCGTACGACCAGTTGCAGTCCATGGTCTCGACGAGCAGCGAGCAGCACCGCGCGTACCTCGTGGCCTGCATGCACTACACGCGCGACCTGGCCGCGGAGGCCAACGCGATGGCCCGCGCCACCCGCCCGAAGGGCGGCAAGAAGGTTGACAGGGACGCCGGACTCGCCGTCGTCATGGCGCGCGAACTGACCGACATCTGCTCTCGGTTGCAGGAGGCGGACATCCGCGTGCGGCAGCCGCTCGGGCAGGGCCGGCTCGCGTCCCTGATCCACTCCATGTACGACCCCGACCACCCCATCGACCACATCCAGGCGATGTCGAAGCGCAACGCCTGGCCGGCCGAGCTCGACGCCATGGAGCCGACGTACCTGCAGGCCAAGACGCGTGAGTCGGCGACCCGCGCGCCCTGGTGCCACGCCACGGCGTGGGTCAAGGAGTGGCCGATGACGCCGGTGGGCGTGAACTTCCTGGCTCCGCTCCTGGTGCACACCCCGGATGTCATCCGGACCGTCGCAGTAACGATGGACCTGGAACCCACCGAGGTCGCCATCGAGCGGATGCTGACGGAGAAGACCAACGACGAGGCGGAGGCATCCCGCGCCGCCAAGATGAACCGGACCGTCGACCCCCGCGACATCGCCGCCCACGGCCGCCTCGACCAGCGCGGCGAGGACCTGGCGAGCGGCGCGGCCGGCGTCAATCTCGTCGGCTACATCACGGTCTCCTCCCGCAACCCCGACGCGCTCGCCCGCGACAAGCGCACGATCCGCGCCTCGGCGGGCAAGTCGTACCTGAAGCTGGAGTGGTGCGACCGCGAGCACCACCGGGCGTTCGTGAACACCCTGCCGTTCGCCACCGGCATCCGCCGATGACGCCGATGGCCCCCACGAGCCCCATGATCCCCACGTCCCCTACGCCCCCGTCGATCCCGATGTTCCTGATGTCCGCCGACACGGCCGGAAGGTAGGCGCTGCACTATGCGGGATCCGCTGACCGCTCTCACCGATGCCTTCACCGCGTTCCTGTTCGGGAAGGTGGAGACGACCCGGCTTCCGGTGCGTACGTCGACGGGGCAGGCGCAGGCCGTCTATCTGCCGACGGCCGCGCCCGGCCTCGGCGACTCCGGCGTGATCATCGGCCGCGAGGTGTACTCCGGCAAGGGCTACATCTACGACCCGTTCCAGCTCTACGGTCAGCAGCTCCCGGCCCCCCACTGGCTCGTCCTCGGCGAGTCCGGAAACGGCAAGTCGGCGCTGGAGAAGACGTACGTACTAAGGCAGTTGAGGTTCAAGGACCGCCAGGTCGTCGTCCTCGACGCCCAGGGCGAGGACGGCGTCGGCGAATGGAACCTCATCGCCGAAGAGCTGGGCATAACTCCCATCCGGCTCGACCCGACGGCCGCCCTGGACATGGGCATCCGGCTCAACCCGCTGGACCCGGCGATCACCACGACCGGCCAGCTGGCGCTCTTGAGGACGATCATCGAGGTCGCGCTCGGACACGGCCTCGACGAGCGCTCCGGCTTCGCGCTGAAGGTCGCGCACGCGTACGTGAACGAGACGATCGTCGACCGGCAGCCCGTCCTGCCCGACATCGTCGAGCAGCTCCGCCACCCGGAACCGGAGTCGGCGGAGGCCATGAACGTGGCCCTCGAGGACGTCCGCGCCTGGGGCCTCGACGTGGCGCTCGTCATCGACCGGCTCGTCGACGGCGACCTGCGCGGCATGTTCGACGGGCCGACGACGGTCGGCATCGACCTCGACGCCCCGCTGATCGTCTTCGACCTGTCCCACATCGACCGGAACTCGATCGCGATGCCGATCCTGATGGCGATCGTGGGCGTGTGGCTGGAGCACACGTGGATCCGCCCCGACCGGAAGAAGCGCATCTTCCTGGTCGAGGAGGCCTGGCACATCATCAACAGCCCGTTCGTGGCCCAACTCTTCCAGCGGCTGCTGAAGTTCGGCCGCCGCCTCGGCCTGTCCTTCGTGGCGGTCGTCCACCACCTGAGCGACGTGGTCGACGGCGCGGCCGCGAAGGAGGCGGCGGCGATCCTGAAGATGGCGTCGACGAGAACCATCTACGCCCAGAAGGCCGACGAGGCACGGGCCACCGGCCGCGTCCTCGGCCTGCCCCGGTGGGCGGTGGAGATCATCCCGACGCTGTCCCCCGGCATCGCCGTCTGGGACGTCAACGGCAACGTACAGGTGGTCAAACACCTGGTCACCGAGACCGAACGCCCACTGGTGTTCACCGACCGCGCCATGACGGAATCGTCCGCCGAGCAGTTCGTGGACGATGCCCTGGAGGCGGCCGAGCTGGAGGCCGAGGAACGGGCGGCCGCGTTCGTGGAGCAGCGCCTGGGCGGCTCCGAGTCAACGGTGGCATGAACGGTGGCATGACAGGAATGCGGGACGAGCGGGGGCGCCGGATGGAGCGGGGTTACCACCGGGACGACCGGGAGGGGCGTGGCCGGGGCGGTGTGCCCGATGGGCTGCTGGTCGGGGTCCTGGCGTTCCTCCTGGGCATGACGATCCTGGCGTGGACGGCGACGGGCCTCGCGGGCCTCTTCACGAAGGGCGCGTGGCCGACGGCGGTGACCTTCGCGAACACGCCCCTCGCCATGCGCTCGTTGATCGCCCGCCCCCACGACATCCCCGGCGCCTGGCCCGCCACCCCCGCCCCCGAACTGTCCGGCTACGGCCTCTTCTGGGGCCTGTTCATCGGCCAGCTGATGATTTTGGTGGTCCTGGCGGTGTTCGTGGCGGGCACGGTGGCGCGGTGGCGCGCGGTCCGGGCGCGTCGCGCTGAAGCCGCGCCGGTAGACAAGGCGGCGCCGCCAAATCAAGCGGCGCCGGTAATTCAAGCGGCACCGGAAATTCAAGCCCCGCACTTGGACGAGAGGCAGCGGGGCGCGGGGCAGAGCCCCGATCTTTCAGCCCCGCCGGAGATTGAGGAGCGGGGCCCGGGGCAGAGCCCCGAGACGTCAACCACGCCTCCCGCAACGACCCCCGTTCCCGCCCCCCGAGGCCACACCGGCCCCATCCACCTCGGCCCCCCGGCCACCCGCCACCCCCTCGCCATAGACGCAATCCAGGACGCCGAGGGCCCGGCCCTCGTGATCACGTCGTCCGCCGACGTCTGGGCGGAAACCAAGGACGCCCGCGCCAAACTCGGCCCCGTCCTCCTCTACGACCCCACCCACCGCTGCGACACCCCCGCCCGCATGCACTGGAACCCGGCCGCCGGCTGCACCGACAAGGAGACCGCGGCGGCCCGCGCCACCGCCCTGCTCGCCCCGATAAGGCCCACGCCCAAACTGGACTCGGCACTGGCCGAAGCCGCGACCACCCTGCTGCGCAGCTACCTGCACGCGGCCGCCGTCGACGGCAAACCGTTTCGCCACGTCCACCGCTGGGCCCAGGGCACCCAGGTCCAGGACGCCGTACGCATCCTCCGTACGAACCCGAAGGCGGCGGCCGGCACCGCGGGCGAACTCGAGGCGGCCCTCACCTCGCACCCCGAACGCCGCGACATGGCACAGGAGTTGACGGCACGCGCACTGTCCTCCCTCTTCTCGGTGCACATCCGCGAGGCCTGCACGCCCAACCGAACGGATGCGCTCACTCTGGATTCCTTTGTGAACGAAGGGGGCACGCTTTATGTGGTCGGTGAACCCATCGAGGACCCGAAGGGGCAGCCCGGTGCGATGCCGCTGCTCACGGCCCTCGCCTCGAGCGTGGTCGAGCACGGCCGCCGCGTGGCCGCACGGTCACCCGCCGGTCGGCTCGACCCACCAATGACGCTCGTTCTCGACGACGTCGCGGCGGTGGCTCCGCTTCCCCAACTGCCGGAGCTGCTGGCCACCGGAGCGGACCGGGGTCTGGTCACCCTGGCCCTGCTCCGGTCGAGGGAACAGGGCCGCACCCGCTGGCCGGACGCGGAACTTCCGCTCGGTTAAAGGCCGTACAGCTTCAGGAACACCGCGAGCCCGCTGGACACACGCGCGTCGACCTCGGCGTCGGACATCGGCGCCACCCCGAAGAACGTGTCCACCGTGACCGACCCGGGGATCAGCAGCAGGAAGTGGCGCCCGGCCTCCGCGGAGTTGGCCTCGTCGACCGCCAGGTGCCCCTGCTCGCCGAGCCGGAGCAGCGCCGCGCGCACCGCTTCCGCCGTCGCCCGCGGGCCGATCCGCTGCCACTCCTCGATGACGTCGGCGGGCAGATGCGCGCCCTCCGAGATGATGTGCCGCACGAGAAGCATGTGCGGCTCGTGGTCGCCGCGCCGCCCCATCCACTCGCGGGCGAGCGCGAGCAGGTCCTTCTCGACGTCCGTGACCTTGGCCAAGTGCCGTTCGATCAGAGCGATATGAGCGCCCGTCACGCTCGCTGCACTGTGAATGAGAACCTCACGAAAGAGATTCTCCTTGCCACCGAAGTGGTTGTAGAGCGTGCGCGTGGAGACCCCCGCCTCGGCGGCGATCTCGTCGATGCCCGCGCGCGCGTACCCCTCGCGGCCGAAGACCGTCCGCGCCCCGCGCAGCAGCGCCTGCCGCTTCTCGACCGTGCCCTTGCGCGGGGTACTCCCCGACTCCTGTGTCATGCCGCTCCGTCCTACGCCGTCCCCGTCCAGACTAGGCACAGAGACCTAGGTACAACGACAGTTGCACTTCTTACAACCACGGTTGTACTTTACCGGCATGGCAACCGAATCCCAGGCTTCGGCGGCCCGCGAAGTCGGCGGCAGCCGCTCCACGTTCACTCTCCTCGTCGTGCTCCTCGGCATGCTCACCCTGCCGATGGCCATGTCCGGCACCACGGTCGCGCTCCCGCGCATCGGCGCCGACCTCGACGCCACGGGCGCCGCGCTCCAGTGGGTGGTCGTCGGCTACTTCCTCGCCGCGTCCTCGTTCATGCTGGTCGCGGGCTCGCTCGGCGATCTCTACGGCCGCCGCCGGATCCTCACGGCGGGCGCCGCGCTCTACACGGCGGGCACCCTCGCCTCGGCCCTCGCCCAGAACATCCTGCTCCTCGACGCGGCCCGGATCCTGTCCGGCATCGGCGCCGCGGGCGTGATGGCCAGCGGCAGCTCGCTGCTCGCCGCGACGTTCACGGGCCCCGCCCGCACCCGCGTCTTCGCCTCGCTCGGCACCACGGCGGGCCTCGGCCTCGCCTTCGGTCCGACGTTCTCCGGCTGGCTCGTGGACGCGGTCGGCTGGCGCGCCACCTTCCTGTCGTACGTCGCCGTGGGCGCGGTCATCGTCGTCGGCACCCGCCTGATGCCGGAGTCCCGGGCGGACACGAGCCCGCGCGTCGACAAGGCGGGCGCGGCCACGTTCATCGCCGGACTCGCCCTGGCCCTCTACGCGATCACGCAGGGCTCCAAGTCCGGCTGGACGGCGGCGCCGACCCTTGTCCCCGCGGCCCTGTCCCTCGCGCTGCTCCTCACCTTCGTACGCGTCGAACGGCGCCTCGTCCGCACCGGCAGCGGCCGCCCGATCCTCGACCTGCGGCTCGCGCGCAACCCGGCGTTCCTCGGCTGGGCGGTCGGCTCCTTCGGGCTCGGCGCGGGCACCACCGGCGTCCTCACCTACCTCCCGACCTACCTCCAGGGCGCGAACGGCACGACGGCCCGCGCGGCCGGCCTCACGCTGCTGCTGATGACGGTGCCGATCCTGGCCCTGCCCCCGCTCGGCGCCCGCCTGGTCAACCGGGGCGTGCGGGCCCGCCACGTCCTGGTCCTGTCCCTGCTCCTGCTGGCGGCGGGCAACGCATGGCTCACCACGCTCCACCCCGGCATCCCGGTGACATCGCTGGCGGGCCCACTGCTCACCATCGGCGCAGGCCAGGGCCTCTCCATCGGCATCATCGACGCCCAGGCCATGTCGATGGTCGCCCCGTCCGAGGTCGGCATGGCCTCCGGCTTCCTCAACACGGTCCGCGGCGGCACGGGCGCCATCATGCTCACCATCTTCGGCGCCCTCCTCCTCGCAACCCTCGAACCCCTGGTGGGCTCACCAGCCCTGGCAGCAAAAATCACGTCGGGCACGGGCGGCCACACCCAAGAATTCACAGAGGCGTGGCGAATAACGCTCTGGTCGATAACAGCCCTGCTGACAGCCCTGGCCCTCACCGCGAACCGGCTTCTGCACCCCGCTGTGGGCACGCGCGCCACCCCCACCGCGGACAGCCCGCCCGCCCCCGCTGCGGACAGCCCCTCCGCCCCCGCTGTGGGCAGGCGTCCCGCACGGCGGGACGGGTGGGCACAGCCCCCGTCGCCGCGCAACAAGACAACCACGCACACCGAGTCAACCCGATAACCACGGAGGACCGCACCATGACCACGACCACAACCACGCCCACCCGCCCCCTCCGCGTGGGCGTCATCGTCGGGTCCACCCGCGACGGCCGCCTCGCCCCCACCGTCGGCACCTGGTTCACGACCCACGCCGAACGCCACACCCCCGAAACCCACTTCGACGTCATCGACCTGACCGACCTGGACCTCCCCGGAAACCACCCCGGCTGGGGCCACGACCCCACCCCGGCCCAGGCCGACCTGGCCTCCCGCGTCAACGCCGCCGACGCCTACGTCGTCATCACCCCCGAGTACAACCACAGCTTCCCGGCCCACCTGAAGCACTTCATCGACCTGCACCGCGACGAGTGGAAGGCCAAGCCCGTCGGCTTCGTCTCGTACGGCGGCGTGGGCGGCGGCCTCCGCGCCGTGGAACAACTCCGCCTGGTCTTCGCCGAGTTGCACTGCGCGACCATCCGCGACGGCGTCAGCTTCCACGGAGCCCACGACGGCCTCTTCGCCGAGGAAGGCCCGGCCCACGACGAGCAGGGCGCGGCCGGCGCCGCCAAGGTCATGCTCGACCAACTCGCCTGGTGGGCCCACGCCCTGCGCACGGCCCGGACGGAACACCCGTACGGCTAAAGCCGCTTGAGCTCCATCTCGCGGTCCACCTTGGAGGGGTCGCCCGGATTCGGGACGGCCCCTCCCGTGCGGACGAAGCCGAACTTACGGTAGAACCCCTCGGCCCGCAGGTTGTCCTCATGGACGTACAACCGCACCCGCGTCACATCGTCGAGCCCGAACGCCCACTCCACGGCCGCCGAGAACAGCGCCTCCGCCACCCCGCTCCCCCGCGCCTCGGGCCGCACGAACACCGCGACGAGCTGCGCCTGCCGCCGCTCGACGACCTCCCCGAAGAAGTCCAGCGCGCCCGCCTCCTCGACGAGCACCACCACGCTGCCGTCCCAGCGCCCGCCCTCGTCGGCCTCCGCGACGAACTGCAGCGCCGTCGTCCCGTGCGCGGCCCGCTCGGCCCGCCCCCGCCAGAACTCGTCCGGCTGCGCCACCGCGTCCTCGTACGTCTCCAAATACGCGAGCGGCGCCGCCGGATCCCGCAGCGCCGCGAGCCGCAGCTCCCTCGCCGCACGCCACTCGTCGGCCCGCACGGGTCTGATCACGTAGTCCATACATCCGCACCCTAAGGGCCCGTAGTACCCCGGTACTACGGCATTTCCGCAGCTCGATGCCCCGGTCCGACGCCCGCGCGACCCCGCCCACGGCACCGTACTCACATGACGACCCGAGCCCACGGCCTCACAAAACGCTACGGCGACAAGACAGTCGTCGAGGACCTCACCTTCACGGTCGAGCCCGGCACGGTCACCGGCTTCCTCGGCCCCAACGGCGCAGGCAAGTCCACGACCATGCGCATGCTGCTCGGCCTGGACACCCCGACCGCGGGCCGCGCCACGATCGGCGGACGCGCCTACTCCACCCACCCGGCCCCGCTCACCGAGGTCGGCGCGCTCCTGGAGGCGAAGGCCGTGCACCCCGGCCGCACCGCCTTCCACCACCTCACGGCGCTCGCCCTCACGCACGGCCTCCCGCGCTCCCGCGTCGAGACGGTCCTCGACCTCGCGGGCCTCACCGAGGTGGCCGGCAAGCGGGTCAAGGGCTTCTCCCTCGGCATGGGACAGCGCCTCGGCATCGCGGCGGCGCTGCTGGGCGACCCGGCCACGATCGTGCTCGACGAGCCCGTCAACGGCCTCGACCCCGAGGGCGTCCTCTGGATCCGCACCCTCCTCAAGTCCCTTGCCCAGCAGGGCCGTACGGTCCTGGTCTCCTCCCACCTCATGTCGGAGATGGCACTCACCGCCGACCACCTCGTCGTCATCGGCCGCGGCCGCCTCCTCGCGGACACCACCGTCGCCGACCTCGTCCGCGAATCGGGCGCCGCCTACGTCAAGGTCGTCACGCCCGAGGCCGCCCGCCTGCGCGCCCTCCTGACCGGCGCCGAGACCACCGCGGAAACCGCCGACACCCTCCATGTACGCGGCCTCGACGCCCCCGACATCGGCAGGATCGCGGCCGCCCACGGCCTCCCCCTCTTCGAACTCACCCCGCAGACCGCCTCGTTGGAACAGGCCTTCATGAACCTCACCCACGACGCCGTCGAGTACCAGGCGACGACCACGACGGCCTCGGCCCTGACGGGAGCAACACGATGACGACGACGACCACACCCCCTGCCGCGTACGCGGTGACCCCGCGCCGCGTCCTGCACTCGGAATGGCACAAACTCCGTACGCTGCGCTCCACTTGGGTCACCCTCGCGATCGCCTGCGCCCTGGTGATCGCCGTCGGCATCACCATGGGCGCCACCTACGACGGCGACGACTCGGAGATCGACACGGTCACCTTCGTCCTCCTCGGCACCCAGCTCTCCCAGATCTGCGTCGCCGTGCTCGGCATCCTGGTCACCGCCGGCGAGTACTCGACCGGCATGATCCGCGCCTCGCTCACGGCGGTGCCGCGCCGCCTGCCCGTGCTGTGGTCCAAGGCCACGGTCTTCGCGACGCTCGCCTTCACCCTCACCTTCGTGACGAACGTCGTCACCTTCCTGCTGGCCCAGATCTGGCTCTCCGACACCGACAAGGCGCTGTCCCTCACCGACTCCGGCGTCCTCGGCGCCCTCGCGGGCAACGCGGCGGCCGTCACCCTGCTGAGCCTGGTCGCCCTCGGCCTCGGCGCGCTGCTGCGCTCGGTCCCGGCGGGCATCGGCGCCTTCGTCGGCCTCGTCCTGATCCTGCCGGAGGTCCTCGCCATGATCTCGGCGGACTTCGTCCAGGACGCCCTGCGCTTCTTCCCCACCAAGGCGTCCGAGTCCCTCGGCTCGCTCACGCAGACCGGTGACGCGATCTCCCCGGCGGCGGCCCTGCTCAGCCTCTGCCTGTGGGCGGCGGCGGCACTGGTCACCGCGGCCCTCCTCCTCAAGCGCCGCGACGTCTGAAGTCCGTACCGCATCGAGGAACGTACGAGGATGAGGACGTACGAGGATGATGACCAGGTGACGGTTCACGAGCAGCCCCGCGACCCCCAACCGCTCGCCGGGTACGCCCAGCGGCTCACCGAGCGGGTGCGCGCCTTCGACCGGCGCCGCCCGCTGGTCTGGGACGTGCTGGTGACGGCGTTCTTCGTGATCGCGGCCCTCACCGACGGGACCGGCGGCTGGCGCAACACCGCGGCCGACCCCGGGGCGCCCGAGTGGCTGGTCCTCCTGATGAGCCTGGGCCTGTCCGTGCCGGTGCTGTGGCGCCGCCGCCATCCGCTCGCGGCGCTCACGGCGATGGCGGTGGTCAGCGCCGTCAACAACTGGTCGGGCTCCTGGCTGCAAGCCGCTCTCATCCAGTACATCGTGGTGTTCAACATCGCGCTGCGGCTGCCCCTGAAGACCCTCGGCTGGGCAGCCGTGCTGACCACGCTGCCCATGACGGCCACCTTCATCCGCTACCCGGCGGGCAGCTGGGACCAGCTGATCGTGCCGCAGCTCTGGTGCTTCGCACTGGTCGCGCTCGCGGGCATCGCCGTCCGCTCCCGCCAGGACTACACACAGGCCCTGGTCGAACGGGCCCAGCAGCTCGAAGTCGAGCGCGACCAGCAGGCCCAGCTCGCGGCCTCCGCCGAACGCGCCCGCATCGCCCGCGAGATGCACGACATCATCGGCCACAACCTCTCGGTCATCACGGGCCTCGCCGACGGCGGCTCGTACGCCGCCGCCCGCAGCCCTGAACGCGCGGGCCAGGCCCTCACCGCCATCGCCACCACCAGCCGCCATGCCCTCACGGAACTCCGCCGCCTCCTCGACGTACTGGGCGAGGAAGCCCCCTCACCCACGGCGGAGCTGACCCCGGCACCCGCGCTCGACGACCTCGACTCCCTGATCGAGGGCGTACGTTCGGCAGGGCTCCCGGTCCTCAGGAAGGTCGAGGGCCAGCCGATACCGCTGCCGGCGGGCCTGGAACTCACGGTGTACCGAGTGGTCCAGGAGGCCCTCACCAACACCCTGAAGCACGGCGGCCCTTCGGCGACCTCCGAACTCCTCGTCTCGTACGCGACCGACGCGGTGACGGTGACCATCACGGACACCGGCCGCGGCTCCCTCTCCGATGGTCCACGCACCGACGGGCCCCGCGCCGACGGCCACGGTACGGGCCGCGGGATTGCCGGTATGAAGGAGCGAACGGCCCTCTACCGAGGCACACTTGAGGCCGGACCACGACCGGCCGGCGGCTGGCGGGTACACCTCCGCATCCCGATCCCGGAAGGGCCCACTCCGTGACGAGCGTCCTCATCGTCGACGACCAGCCCATGCAGCGCTTCGGCTTCCGCATGCTCCTGGAGAGCCAGGACGATCTACGGGTCGCGGGCGAGGCGGGCACGGGCACGGAGGCGGTCCGCCTCGCAGCCGAGCTCGCCCCCGACGTGGTCCTGATGGACATCCGCATGCCCGGCATGGACGGCATCGAGGCGACGCGCCGCATCATCGCCTTGAGCCCCGAGGGCCCGCGCATCCTCATCCTCACGACATTCGACATGGACGAGTACGCGTACGCGGGCCTGCGGGCCGGCGCCTCCGGCTTCCTCATCAAGGACGCGCTCCCGGAGGAACTCCTGGCAGGCATCCGCGCGGTGGCCGCCGGCGACGCGATCGTCGCCCCCAGCCTCACCCGCCGCCTCCTCGACGCGTACGTCCACCATCTCCCGGCCGCCGCGGGCACTGCCCCGACCGCCGATCCGCGCATCGCCTCCCTGACGGACCGCGAACGCGAGATCCTCACGGTCATCGCCCAGGGCTGGAGCAACGCCGAGATCGCCGAACGCCTGCACCTCGCGGAATCGACGGTGAAGACCCACGTCTCCCGCATCCTCGCGAAAACGGGAGCGCGGGACAGGGTGCAGGCGGTAATCGTGGCGTACGACGCGAAATTGGTGGAGCCCGCCTGAAAACGCGCCTGT
>NZ_JBTYHB010000065.1:0-19341 GCF_054871485.1 Streptomyces sp. UC4497
GGGGGCGGGGGGGGGGCCGGGGGCGGCGTCGGGGGGGCCGCCGGGGGGGGGGGGGGGGGGCCCCCCGCCCCACCGCCCGCCACTCCCCCACCCCCCGGGGCGCCCCCCCCGGGCGGGGGCGGGGCCCCGCCTCCTTGTCGTTCGCGGGACGTTCTCGGGGCGTTCTCAGGTCGTACGAGGGTCAGACCTCGCGGCGATGCCGCGCCCGCCCGTGCTCGGCACCAGCGGCCTGAGCCTCCTCGCGTTCGGCCTTCTCCTGCCGCTCCTTCTCCTCCATCTCCGCGAACACGTCGATGGGCGCGGGCGCCTTCGCCAGGAACACCCACGTGAGCCACACCGCCAGCAGGAACGGCGGGATCTTCAACGCGACGAGCACCCAGCCGAATTGGGTCGTGTCGCCCCACCAGTACAGCGGGAACAGAATCGCGCACTTGGCCAGAAGGATCAGGCCCCAGGCCCAACTCGCCTTGGCGTACGCCTTCTTGCGGCCGGGGTTGCGGGTGCGCCAGGAGAGGTTCTCCTTGAACACGGGCCCGAGGATCAGCCCGATCAACGGCACCCCGCACAGCGTCGTGACGATGTACGCGAGCGCAAGCCCCAACGTGTAGAGCATGCCCGGCAGATAGAAGTCCTTGGCGTTGCCCGTCATCATCGCGAAGACAACACCGAAGGCGACGCCGAAGACGCCGCTGAAGGCGTGCTTGACGGTGTCCTTCATGACGAGGCGCACGACAACGAGGACCAGGGACACCGCGAGGGCCGCGATGGCCGACATGTGCAGGTCCTTGTTGACCGTGAAGATGCTCACGAAGAGGAGGCCGGGCAGGACGGTCTCCACCATGCCCCGCACGCCGCCGAAGGCCTCGAAGAGCGCGGCCTCGGTCACGGACTTGTCCGTCACGGCGCCTTGGTCGACTCCGGGTTCACGATCGGTCGGCTTGTCGAGGGACGTCACCGGCTACTCCCGTCCGAGCGGTCTGAGTTCGTACTTCGGATTGAACAGCACCCTACGGCCCCGACTCATCGAGATCCGTCCCGAAGCTATGAGTTTGCGCCCCGGCTCGATGCCGACGATCGAGCGCCTGCCGAGCCACACCACGTCCACCGCGGCCGAGCCGTCGAACAACTCCGCCTCCAGCGCGGGGACTCCGGCGCGTGGTCGCAGGGTTACCGTGCGCAACGTACCAGTAACGGTGACCATTTGTCGGTCCGAACAGTCGCCGATGCGTGTGCAGCCGGTGGTCTCCGAGTCCTCGCGCAGCTCCTCCGACTCCAGGTCCTCCTGGGAACTGGACAGCCTGTCGAGCATGCGCCGGAACCGGCCCGCCGGCTTCTCGGACGTCCTGTCGGAACGCGGAACAGCACTCATACTGGAAGCGTACCTGGGCCCTGTGACAGGGTCGTACTCGCTGGTGTACCCGCTTTCGCGGGCCTCACCGCTCGAATCGGTACCCCATCCCCGGTTCCGTGACGAAGTGCCGCGGATGCGAGGGATCGGTCTCCAACTTGCGCCGCAGCTGCGCCATGTACACCCGCAGGTAGTTGGTCTCCGTCCCGTACGAGGGCCCCCACACCTCCTGCAGCAGCTGCTTCTGGCTGACCAGGCGGCCCGTGTTGCGCACCAGGACCTCCAGGAGATGCCATTCGGTGGGGGTCAGCCGTACGTCGTGCCCGCCCCGGTTGACCTTTTTCGCGGCCATGTCGACCGTGAAGTCCGCGGTCTCGACGATCCCCTCGTCCTCGGTTCCGCCCGTGGGTTCGGCCCGCCGCACGGCCGCCCGCAGCCGGGCGAGGAGCTCGTCCATGCCGAAGGGCTTGGTCACGTAGTCGTCGGCGCCCGCGTCGAGCGCCTCGACCTTCTCGTCGGACGAATGCCGCGCGGACAGCACGAGGATCGGTACGCGGGTCCAGCCGCGCAGCCCCTTGATCACCTCGACGCCGTCCATGTCGGGCAGGCCCAGGTCGAGGACGATCACGTCGGGGTGGCGGGCGGCGGCGAGCTGCAGCGCCTGCGCCCCGTCCGCGGCGGCGTCCACCTCGTACTTGCGCGCCTTTAGGTTGATGACGAGGGCGCGCACGATCTGCGGCTCGTCGTCGACCACGAGCACCCGGGTCATGCGTGCCTGCCTCTCTGGGGTCCAGCTGCCTGTCCGGCTGCTTGTCCGGCTGTCCGTACGGCCTCCGGGGCCGTGTCCGGGGTGGTGCGGGTCGCGGCCCGCAGGGTCAGGACCATGGTGAGCCCGCCTCCTGGAGTGTCCTCCGCGCCGAGCGTGCCTCCCATGGCCTCCGTGAAGCCGCGCGCCACGGCGAGCCCGAGGCCCACACCGGCGCCGCGCGGAGCGTCACCGTAGCGCTGGAAGGGCGCGAAAATCCGGTCCTTGGCCTCGTCCGGGACTCCCGGCCCGCGGTCCACGACGCGCAGCTCGACGCGGTCGCCGAGCGTGCTCGCGGAGACGAGGACGGGTTTGTCGGGCGGGCTGTACTTGACCGCGTTCTCGACGACGTTGGCGACGGCCCGCTCCAGGAGCCCCTTGTCGACGCTGACCATGGGCAGCGTCTCGGGCACGTCCAGGTCGACGTTGAGATCCGGGTCCGGCACGCCGACCAGTGCCATCGGCACGACCTCGTCGAGGTCGATCTCGCGGATGAGCGGGGTGACGGTGCCGGTCTGCAGGCGGGACATGTCGAGCAGGTTCCCGACGAGATGGTCGAGCCGGTCGGCGCCCTCCTCGATCCCGGCGAGCAGCTCCGCCTGGTCCTCGGGCGACCAGTCGACGTCCTCGGAGCGCAGCGAGGACACCGACGCCTTGATGCCCGCGAGCGGCGTGCGCAGATCGTGCGAGACGGCGGCCAGCAGGGCCGTACGGATGCGGTTGCCCTCGGCGAGGGTGCGCGCCTGGTCGGCCTCGGACTTCAGGCGCTGGCGGTCGAGCACGACGGCGGCCTGCGCGGCGAACGCGGCGAGCACGCGCCGGTCCTCCGCGGGCAGCACGCGCCCGGTCAGGGCGAGCGCCAGGTGGTCCCCGACCGGCATGTCGACATCGGCGTCCTCGGGCCGGCCGAGGGACTGCGCGCCGACGCTCGCCGCGCAGGTCCACGGCGCGGTGTCGCCCTCCCGCTCCAGGAGGGCGACGGACTCCATCGCGAAGGTCTCCCGTACGCGTTCGAGCAGCGCCTCCAGGCTGGTGTCGCCGCGCAGCACGCTGCCCGCCAGGAAGGCGAGGATCTCGGACTCGGCGCGCAGCCGGGCGGCCTGGTGGGTGCGGCGCGCCGCGAGGTCCACGACCGAGGCCACGGACACCGCGACGCCCACGAAGATCACGATGGCGACGATGTTGCGGGGGTCGGCGACGGTCCACAGGTGCAGCGGCGGCGTGAAGAAGTAGTTGAGCAGCAGTGAGCCGAAGGCCGCAGAGGCCAGCGCCGGAAGCAGTCCGCCGACCAGGGCTGCGGCGACCGTCAGCGACAGGAACAGCAGCATGTCGTTGGCGAGGCCGAGGTCGCTGTGGGCGTGCGTGAGGACCAGGGCGAGCAGCGCGGGGCCGCCGATGCCGGTGAGCCAGCCCCACACGATCCGGGACCGGCCGAGCCGGGCGCCGCGGGCGACGGGCAGTCCGCGCCCCTTGGCCACCTCGTCGTGCGTGACGATGTGCACGTCGAGGTCGGGCCCGGACTCGCGGGCGACGGTCGCGCCGACGCCGGGGCCGAACATGTACTGCCAGGTCTTGCGCCGCGAGGAGCCGAGGACGATCTGGGTGGCGTTGACGCCGCGGGCGAACTCCAGGAGGGCGGCGGGGATGTCGTCGCCGATGACGTGGTGGAACGTGCCGCCCAGGTCCTCGACCAGGGTGCGCTGGACGGCCAGCTCCTTGGGCGAGGCGGCGGTGAGGCCGTCGCTGCGGGCGATGTAGACCGCGAGCACCTCGCCGCCCGCGCCCTTCTCGGCGAGCCGCGCCGCGCGCCTGATCAACGTACGACCCTCGGGGCCTCCGGTCAGGCCGACGACGATGCGCTCGCGGGCCTGCCACGTGGAGCGGATGTTGTGCTCGCCCCGGTACTCCTGGAGGTACTCGTCGGCCCGGTCGGCGACCCACAGGAGCGCCAACTCCCGTAGCGCGGTGAGGTTTCCGGGGCGGAAGTAGTTGGAGAGTGCCGCGTCGACCTTGTCGGGCTTGTAGATGTTGCCGTGGGCCATGCGGCGACGCAGCGACTGGGGCGACATGTCGACGAGTTCGATCTGGTCGGCACGGCGGACGACTTCGTCGGGGACCGTCTCCCGTTGACGTACACCAGTGATCGAATCAACCACATCGCCGAGTGACTCAAGATGCTGGATGTTGACGGTCGATATGACGTCGATGCCCGCACCAAGCAGTTCCTCGACGTCCTGCCAGCGCTTGGCGTTGCGCGAGCCCGGCACGTTCGTGTGGGCCAGTTCGTCGACGAGGGCGACGGCCGGAGCGCGCAGCAGCACGGCGTCCACGTCCATCTCATGGAAGACCGTCCCCCGGTACGCGAGCTCCTTGCGCGGGATCTGCTCCAGGCCGTGCAGCATCACCTCGGTGCGCGGCCGGTCGTGGTGCTCGACGAACGCCACCACGCAGTCCGTGCCCCGCTCGACCCGGCGGTGCGCCTCGGACAGCATCGCGTACGTCTTGCCGACGCCCGGTGCACTGCCGAGGTAGATCCGTAGTTTCCCGCGCGTCCCGCGTCCCATGGCCTCATCGTCTTCCCGTGACTGCTCCACGCAGCGTCGAGCCTACGGCCTGCGATCTGCGCAAATGGGGCGGACGGCGGCCGGGCGGGTGGCCTTGACGCAACCCTGATGCACGAGGCCGGGGCCGCGCACCCTCGAAGGATGCGCGGCCCCGGCCTCGTACGACGGTGTGAGCGCCTCAGCGGACCTCGGTGATCTCCGGGCCCCGCTGGAGCTGGCCCATGCCACCGGAGAAGCGCGAGGCCTCCTGGCCCTCGCCCTGGGAGCTCTCGGCGACCATCTGCGCGTCGTCGGGGAGCTTCAGGACGATCGGGTCGCGCGGGGCCATCGGACCCTCGCCGCGCACCACGACGGTGTCGCGGAAGATCTGCTCCAGGAGGCCGGCCGCCTGCGGCTGCACGGCGCCCTGGCCCGAGATCACGCCGCGCAGGAACCAGCGCGGGCCGTCCACGCCGATGAAGCGCACGACCTGGAAACCGCCCGTGCCGTCCGGCAGCTGCACCGGCACCTGGGCCCGCAGCTCCCAGCCGAGCGGACCCTCGACCTCGTCGATCACACCACCCTGCTGGGTGATGCCGGAGGCGATCTCCTCGCGGACCTCGCCCCAGATGCCCTCCTTCTTGGGGGCGGCGAAGGCCTGCAGCTGGATCGCGCTGTCCTGGAGGACGACGGTCGCCGCGACGATCGCGTCGCCCGCGACCTCCACACGCAGCTCCATGCCCTCCACGCCCGGGACGAAGACTCCGCCCAGGTCCACCCGGCCCTCGCCGGGCTCGCGGACCTCGGAGGCGTCCCAGGGACCGTCGGGACGGGGCTCGGGCTCGAGCCGGACGCGGTCCGACTCCTGCTCGTCCGTGTCCACGCTGCCGACGCTGTCGACGACCTGCTCGGCCTCGCCGGCCGCATCCTCGGCGGCGCCGTTCTTGTTACGACGTCCGAACACGTCACTGTCCTTCCCGGTCGGATACGACCGAAGCGTATCGATTCCCACCCTTTTGACCGTCCGCGCCGCTGCCGGCAACGGTCGGGCCACCCACGGCAGCGTGCCCGCCGGTCGACCCGAAGCCCCCTTCGGCCCGCACCGATTCGGGAAGCTCCGCGACCTCCTGGAAGCGGACCCTCTCGACCTGCTGGACCACCAGTTGGGCAATCCGGTCGAAGCGCTCGAACCGCACGCTCTCGCGCGGGTCGAGATTCACCACGATCACCTTGATCTCCCCACGGTACCCGGCATCCACCGTCCCTGGGGCATTCACCAGAGCCACGCCGCAGCGCGCTGCGAGGCCGGATCTGGGGTGCACGAAGGCCGCGTACCCCTCGGGCAGGGCGACCGACACACCGGTGGGCAGAACGACCCGCTCACCGGGCGCGAGTTCGCAACGCTCGGTGGTCCGCAGATCGGCTCCGGCGTCACCGGGGTGCTCGTACGAAGGCAGCGGCACATCGGGGTCGACGCGCCGCACGAGCACGCCGAGTTCGCGGCCGGGACCGCCAGGGAAATTGCTCACGGGTTCACCTCGAAGGCGCGGGCGCGCCTGACCTGGTCGGGGTCGCTCATGGCCGCCTCGATCTCCTCCGGGCGGCCGTTCTCGATGAAGTGGTCGACCTTGACCTCGATGAAGAGGGCGTCGGCGCGCACGGCCACGGGCCCGTCGGGGCCACCGATCCGGCCGGTCGCGGTCGAGTAGATCTTGCGGCCCGCGACGGCCGTCACCTCGGCGGACAGGAACAGCACCGTGTCCACGGGAACGGGCCGCACGAAGTCGGTCTCCAGGCGGCCGGTGACGGCGATGGCCTGGAGCAGCCAGTTCAGGGAGCCGAGCGTCTCGTCGAGCGCGGTCGCGAGGACCCCGCCGTGCGCAAGACCCGGCGCGCCCTGATGCGCGGGGCGCACGGTGAACTCGGCGGTGACGGTGACACCTTCACCGGCCCGCGCCTCCAGGTGCAGCCCGTGCGGCTGCTCGCCGCCACAGCCGAAACAGTGTCCGTAGTGCGCGCCGAGGAGCTCGCCGGGGGCGGGCGCGTCGGGGTGCCGCACCGGGGCTATGGCGTCGGCAGGGGGCGTCAGAGCTGCAGAAGTACCACTCACAGCCGCAGACCTTACCCGCGCGTCCTATCACTCCACGCATCGTGCCAAGCTTGAGCCCATGGAGACCTCGACGACGCCCTACGACGAACGACTCACCGCGCCCCGCTCGTGGTGGCTCATCACGTTCATGGTGGGTGTCGTCGGCGCCATCATCCTGCTGCCCTTCGGCACGTTGCCGCTGCTCGGAGGCTTCGTCGGGGGCCTGCTCATCGCGGCCGTGATCACCAGTTCGTACGGCTCGGCCCGGGTGCGCGTCGTCGCCGACTCGCTGGTCGCGGGCGACGCGAAGATCCCGCTGTCCGCCCTCGGCGAGGTGCACGTCCTGGACGCGGAGGAGGCCCGCGCGTGGCGCACGTACAAGGCCGATCCGCGCGCCTTCATGCTGCTGCGCAGCTATGTCACGACCGCGGTGCGGGCGGAGATCACCGATCCGTCGGATCCGACGCCGTACGTCTACGTGTCGACGCGCGAACCTGAAGCTTTGGCAAAGGCTCTGCGCCGCGCCTGAACTGCGCCTGAACGAGGGCGGGATCAGGCCCCGATCTCCAGGGCGTCGGGCGGCTCCTCCAGGGGCGGCTGTTCGGTCAGCGCCTCCCAGGGCACTTGGTGCCGCCGCAGGTCCTGGCGTACCCGGTCGGCCAGTTTCCTGGTGTCGCGCCGGTTCATGAACGCCCCCACGGCCGCGCCGATCATGAACGGGGTCAGGCTCGGAAGGTTCCGCACCATCCGCTTCATGATCTGCTGTCGAAGCTCACGCTTCATCTGTACGCCGAGCGCCGCGTTGACCGTAGTCGGCTTCGTCACGTCGATGCCGCGCTCTTCCGTCCACGCGGTCAGATAGGCGCCGCTGCGGCCCTTCAGGTTCCCTTGCGGCCGCAGTCCGTAGACCTCGTGCAGCTCGGCGATCAGCTTCAGCTCGATCGCGGCCACACCGGTCACCTCCGCGGCCAGTTCGGTCGGCATCGCGGGCGGAACGGGCAGCATCGCGGCGATGCCGACTCCCGCGCCCACGGTGGATGTGGCGGCGGTCGCGCCCGTGACCAGCTTGTCCGCGAGCTGTTCGGGGTCGAGACCCGGGAACTGCTTGCGGAGGGTCGCCAGGTCCCGCACGGGAACCCGCGGCGCGTTCTCGATGATGAGATCGGCGAGACGGCCGATCGAGGCCTTGGCGGCCGCGCCGCTCTTGGCCAGCCCCGTTCTGGCTGTTCTGGCGCCTCTCGCGACGGCGCCGCCTCTGCGCGCACCGTCGCCGCCGGCTGCTGGGGCCACCGGCAGGTCGCCCGTCGACTCGTGGTCGTCCGCCGATTCGAGCGAGGCGTCTTCTCCGGGGGCACCAGGTGCTGCACCGGGTGCTCCTGGGAAAGAGCCTCGCTCGTCGTCACGCACGGCCTCTGACGGGCCTTGAGCCGTCCCGCTGACCTTCTTGTTGCGGGAGCGGCGCTTCCAGGGCGGGGTCGAGCTGGTCATGCCCGACCCGTCCTCAGTCGCAGTCGCGGCAGATGGGCTGCCCGTTCTTCTCCCGCGCGAGCTGGCTGCGGTGGTGCACCAGGAAGCAGCTCATGCAGGTGAACTCGTCCTGCTGCTTGGGCAGGACACGGACGGCCAGCTCCTCGTTCGAGAGGTCGGCGCCCGGAAGCTCCAGGCCCTCCGCCGCCTCGAACTCGTCCACGTCGACGTTCGAAGCCGACTTGTCGTTACGCCGAGACTTCAGTTCCTCAATGCTGTCTTCGTTGAGGTCGTCATCGGTCTTGCGTGGGGTGTCGTAATCCGTTGCCATGTCGCTCTCCCCCTCTGGGTGTCTGCGGTGTCTCAAGCGCCGTAACGCATGAGAGGCCGGACTTGTGCCCGACCTGAGGCGGAGATTTTGCCTCACATCAAGGTCTGTTACTCAATCGACACCCAACTGGACCCCTCACGAGTGATCGTCTTGGGTGGCGAACGGGACCGTACACGGTCCGATTGCCGCACTGCACGGGCGCCACCCCGTGTACTTCCCGTGATCAAGGCGCCCGAAAACCCGGACTTTCCCGGCTTTCACACGGCTTTTGCGATCACGGAGAGTGGACGGCCGAAAAAACGCCCATGTGATCGATCACACACGACGATCTCCGGCGCAGGTCCGGAAAATTCAGCCAAAAGCGAACTCCCCCAGCGCGTCGGCGGAAGCATGCCAGATCCATCGGCCGCACGCACGTCGAACCGGCCTAGATCGGCAGGGTGACCCGCATCACGAGCCCACCCCCCTCGCGTGGCTCGGCGGTGATGCGGCCACCGTGGGCGCGCGCGACCGACCGGGCGATGGAGAGCCCGAGGCCCACGCCCTTGTCGCTGCCGGTGCGCTCGGTACGCAGCCGCCGGAACGGCTCGAAGAGATTGTCGATCTCGTACGCGGGGACCACCGGGCCCGTGTTCGCGACCACCAGGACCGCCTGGCCGTGCTGGGCCTCCGTGTCCACCTGCACCCATCCCCCTTCGGGGATGTTGTAGCGAACGGCGTTCTGCACGAGGTTCAGGGCGATGCGCTCCAGGAGCACACCGTTGCCCTGGATCACCGCTTCCTTGCACTCTCCGCGGATCTCCACGTTCTTCTCGTCGGCCTCGGCCCTGGCCTGGTCGATCGCCTGCGAGGCGACCTCCGCCAGGTCCACGGGCTTGCGCTCGACGATCTGGTTGTCGCTGCGGGCGAGCAGCAGCAGGCCCTCCACGAGCTGCTCACTGCGCTCGTTCGTGGCGAGCAGCGTCTTGCCGAGCTGCTGGAGCTCCACAGGGGCGCCCGGATCGGAGAGGTGCACCTCCAGGAGCGTGCGGTTGATCGCGAGCGGTGTACGCAGCTCATGGGAGGCGTTGCCGACGAAGCGCTGCTGGGCCGTGAAGGCGCGCTCCAGGCGGTCCAGCATCTCGTCGAAGGTGTCCGACAGCTCCTTCAGCTCGTCGTCCGGTCCGTCCAGCTCGATGCGGCGCGTCAGGTCCGTGCCGGCGACCCGGCGCGCGGTGCGCGTGATCCGGCCGAGCGGGGACAGGACGCGGCCCGCCATGGCGTAGCCGAAGGCGAAGGCGATGACGGCGAGACCCATCAGGGCCATCAGGGAGCGGCTGAGGAGTACGTCCAGAGCGTGCTGGCGCTGCTTGTTGACGCAGCCGTTCATCAGGTCGTTCAGCTCGCTCGCCGAGATGTTCCCCGACGGGAAGTTGCAGCTGGTGCTGATGACATGCCCGTCGGTGACCTTGAACGGCAGATCGCCGCCCACGTCGAGGGCCTGCGCGGCCAGGAGGTAGATGATCGAGAGCAGCAGGATGCCCGCGATCAGGAACATCCCGCCATACAGCAGCGTGAGCCGTATCCGGATGGTCGGGCGGAGCCAGGGGAAGGGCGGCTCCGCCTTCGTCCCGGGCTTCCATGTCGGTTTCGGTGGCGCCGGAGAGGGTGGCGCGGGTGCGGCGGCCATCTAGGGATCAGATCCGGTAGCCCGAGCCGGGCACGGTGACGATGACGGCGGGCTCGCCCAGCTTGCGGCGCAGGGTCATCACGGTGACCCGCACGACGTTCGTGAACGGGTCCGTGTTCTCGTCCCAGGCCTTCTCAAGAAGCTGCTCGGCCGAGACGACGGCACCCTCGCTGCGCAGCAGCACCTCCAGGACGGCGAACTCCTTGGGAGCGAGCTGGATCTCCTTGCCGTCCCGGAACACCTCGCGGCGGTTCGGGTCGAGCTTGATCCCGGCGCGCTCCAGCACGGGCGGCAGCGGCATGCTCGTACGCCGCCCGAGGGCCCGTACACGGGCCGTCAGCTCGCTGAACGCGAAGGGCTTGGGGAGGTAGTCGTCCGCCCCGATCTCCAGGCCCTCCACGCGGTCGCTGACGTCGCCGGAAGCGGTCAGCATGAGGATGCGGGTGGGCATGCCCAGCTCGACGAGCTTGCGGGCGACGTCGTCGCCGTGCACAAGCGGGAGATCGCGGTCGAGGACGACCACGTCATAGTCGTTGACGCCGATGCGCTCCAGGGCGGCCGCACCGTCGTACACGACGTCGACGGCCATGGCCTCCCGGCGGAGTCCGGTGGCCACCGCATCGGCGAGCAGTTGCTCGTCCTCGACGACGAGTACGCGCACGTCGCTTGTCCTTCCTCTGGTCGCCCACCTGCGCGCTTCTCGGGCGCGCGGGCAGGGCAGGTGTGGGGCTGTGGCCACCATCCTGCCCCTTTCGGCCATAAACCGGCTGTAAGACGGACGGGCGGCCCGGGGAATGCGGGATTTTCTGCGTGGGTCGAGGTTTCTCCGGAAGGGACCCTGGGGAGGACGGCTGTACATCCGCGATCACGCTTTGTATGTGGCATGCCACGAGCCGCTGCCGAGACCGCTCTCCTCCAGGGACGGCTCGGGGACGTGATCGCCCCTTCCAAGGGCACACCCCCGTGCCATCGACCCACGACCCAGGACGAGGGGGCGCAACCATGGACGCATTCACCGCAGGACTTCTGCAGCGCATTAAGGCGGCCGAGACCGACCTGTCGCGGGCGCGCGAGACCGGTGACGACTTCCTTGCCGAGGTCGAGCAGGGCGAGCTGGACGACCTCCGCCGCCTCGCCGCCGAGCACGGCGTGGAGGTTCACGCCGCGAGCGTCTGACGCACGTACGAGGGCCCCGGCGCCTGGTCGATCCAGGCGGGCGCCGGGGCCCTTTCGTGTGCCGTGAACTCGTGTTCCGCGGGCTTGTCCGCCGTGGGCTCGTGTGCCGTGAACCGGGACGGTCAGTCGTGCCAGGCGCCGAGTTCTTCCAGCCAGTTCTGAAGCGGCTCGAAGACGCCGGGAGGCGCCGCGACGGTCAGCTCCGGCGAGAGCGGTTCCCCGGGTCGGCCGCCGGTGAGGGCGCCCGCCTCGCGCGCGATGAGGTCGCCGGCCGCGAAGTCCCAGGGGTTCAGGCCGCGTTCGTAGTACGCGTCCATGCGGCCGAGCGCCACGTCGCACAGGTCGATGGCGGCCGAGCCGCCGCGCCGGATGTCGCGAACGCGCGGCACCAGCTGCCCCAGCACCTCGGCCTGGCGGGCGCGGCGCGCCTCCAGGTAGCCGAAGCCGGTGCCGACCAGGGCCTGTTCGAGGGGCGGCGCCACGCGCACGCGCGCGGGTCGGTCGTTCACGAAGGCGCCCTGGCCGAGGACGGCGCGGTAGGTCTCGGCGCGCATCGGGGCGGCGACGACGCCGACGATGGTCTCGCCGTCCTTGCGGGCCGCGATGGAGACGGACCAATCGGGGCGCCCGTAAAGGTAGTTGACGGTGCCGTCAATGGGGTCGATCACCCAGTGGACGCCGCTGGTGCCCTCCGTGGAGGCACCCTCCTCCCCGAGCACTCCGTCGTCGGGGCGGCGCTCGGCCAGGTAGTCCGTGATCAGCTTCTCGGAGGCGATGTCCATCTCGGTGACGACGTCGACGGCGCTCGTCTTGGTGGCGGCGACGCCGAGGTCCTCGGGCCTGCCGTCGCGCAGGAACACACCGGCCCGGGCCGCCGCCTCCAGGGCGATCTCGAGCAGTTCCGCCTTGAGGGACGCGAGGTCGTCGGCGGTGCGGTCGGCCTCGGAGGCCTTGGGATCGGTCACGTGGGAGTCCTTACGCGTACGGGCTGTCGGCGCCGGCGGCGGCCGGCTTGGGGGTGCGCGCGGGGCAGCAGCCCACGGGACACAGGTCGTGGCTCGCGCCGAGCGCGCCCAGCGCGCAAGGCGTGACGTTCCTGCCGCTCTCGGTCGCGGCCCGCTCCAGGGTCAACTCCCGTACGGCGGCGGCGAAGCGCGGGTCGGCCCCCACGGTGGCGGAACGGCGCACCGGAAGGCCCAGCTCCGCGGCCTTCGCCTCGGCCTCGGTGTCGAGGTCGTAGAGGACCTCCATGTGGTCCGAGACGAAGCCGATGGGCGCCATGACGACGGCCGGGACGCCCGCGGCGTGGCGCTCCTCCAGGTGGTCGCAGATGTCGGGCTCCAGCCAGGGGATGTGCGGGGCGCCGGAGCGCGACTGGTAGACGAGCTGCCAGGGGTGGGCGACGCCGGTCTCCTCGCGCACCGCGTCGGCGATGAGCTGTGCGACTTCCAGGTGCTGCTTCACGTACGCGCCCCCGTCGCCGTGCTCCTCGGTCCGCCCGGAGGTGTCGGCCGCCGCGGTCGGGATGGAGTGCGTGGTGAAGGCGATGTGGGCGCCGGCGCGGACGTCCTCGGGGAGGTCGGCGAGGGACTTCAGGACGCCCTCGACCATGGGGCGCACGAAGCCGGGGTGGTTGAAGTAGTGCCGCAGCTTGTCGATCCTCGGCAGCTCCAGGCCCTCCGCCTCCAGCGCGGCGAGCGACTCCGCGAGGTTCTCGCGGTACTGGCGGCAGCCCGAGTACGAGGCGTAGGCGCTGGTGGCGAGGACGAGGATGCGGCGGTGGCCGTCGGTGACCATCTCGCGCAGCGTGTCCGTCAGGTACGGCGCCCAGTTCCGGTTGCCCCAGTAGACCGGCAGTTCCAGGCCGTGCTCGGCGAAGTCCTTGCGCAGGGCGTCGAGCAGGGCCCTGTTCTGGTCGTTGATCGGGCTGACCCCGCCGAACAGGAAGTAGTGCTGCCCGACCTCTTTGAGCCGCTCCTTGGGGATGCCGCGGCCGCGCGTCACGTTCTCCAGGAACGGGACGACGTCGTCGGGGCCCTCCGGGCCTCCGAACGAGAGCAGCAGGAGGGCGTCGTAGGGGCGGGCATCGGGGCTGGCAGCGTGCGCGTCTGGCATGACTTCGATCCTGCCACCCGGCACTGACAGGCGGAAAACCGCGTGTAGCCCGGCCGTGGCGCGCGTAAGCTGTATCCACCGCTTTTACGCCTTACCGGAGTCGAGTTGCCCAGCCCCTACCGCGCCATTTTCGCCCTGCCCGGAACCAAGAGCTTCTCCGCCGCCGGGCTCCTCGGCCGTATGCCCCTGTCCATGATGGGCATCGGCATCGTCACGATGGTCTCCCAGCTGACCGGGCGCTACGGGCTCGCGGGGGCCCTGTCCGCGACGGTGGCGCTGTCGGCCGCGCTGATCGGGCCGCAGATCTCCCGCCTCGTCGACCGGCACGGGCAGCGCCGGGTGCTTCGGCCGGCCACCGTGATCTCGCTCGTCGCGGTCACCGGTCTCCTGCTGTGCGCGAAGTACGCGGCGCCGGACTGGACCCTCTTCGCGTGCGCGGCGCTCGTCGGCTGCGTCCCCAGCGTCGGCTCCATGATCCGGTCACGGTGGGCGGCCCTCTACGGAGACGTCCCGCGGCAGCTGCACACCGCGTACTCCTTCGAGTCGGTGCTGGACGAGGTGTGCTTCGTCTTCGGGCCGATCATCTCGATCGGCCTGTCCACGGTGTGGTTCCCGGAGGCGGGGCCTCTCCTGGCGGGCTGTTTCCTCGCGGCCGGTGTCTTCTGGCTGACGTCGCAGCGCGCCACGGAACCGGTACCGCACCCGCGCGAACAGCACAGCCCCGGATCGGCGCTCCGCGCGCGTGGCTTGCAGGTTCTGGTGGCGACCTTCGTCGCGACGGGAGCGATCTTCGGGTCGATCGACGTCGTCACGGTGGCCTACGCGGAGGACCTCGGCCACAAGTCGATGGCGAGCGTGGTGCTCGCCATCTACGCGACCGGCTCCTGCCTCGCGGGCGCGCTGTTCGGCCTGCTGCACTTCAAGGGGGCGCCCGCTCCCAGGTGGCTGCTGGGTGTCGTCACGATGGCCGTGAGTATGATCCCCCTCCAACTGGTCGGGAACCTGCCACTCCTGGCCGTGGCGCTCTTCGTCGCGGGCCTGTCCGTCGCACCGACGATGATCACGACGATGGCCCTCGTCGAGCAGCACGTACCACGCGCGAAGCTGACCGAGGGCATGACCTGGGTGAGCACCGGACTCTCGGTCGGCGTCGCGCTCGGCTCCTCCGTGGCCGGCTGGGTGATCGATGCCGCCGGGGCGGATGCCGGGTACGCGGTGCCGGGGGTATCCGGCGCCGTCGCGGTCCTTGTCGGGCTCCTGGGCTATCGCCGGCTGAAGCGGCCGGTTCCGCAGCGGGGAGGAAGCACCGATGAGCAGGCCACCGAGGGGTACGCGGGGCGCGCCGGGCACACGGACGGGCAGGCGGAGGAGCAGCGAAGCCTGGCGTAACTGGGCGGGCAACGTCACGGCGCGCCCCGTGCGCGAGGTGACGCCCGCGTCCGTCGAGGAGCTGACAGCGGCGGTGCGCAGCGCCGCGGAGGACGGCCTGAAAGTGAAGGCCGTCGGCTCGGGCCACTCCTTCACGGCGGCGGCCGCGACCGACGGAGTATTGATACGCCCTCAACTGTTGACCGGAATCCGCAGCATTGACCGGTCGAACGGGACCGTCACGGTCGAGGCCGGTACTCCGCTCAAGCGACTCAACATGGCCCTGGCCCGCGAGGGCCTGTCGCTCACGAACATGGGCGACATCATGGAGCAGACGGTCTCCGGCGCCACCAGCACCGGCACGCACGGCACGGGCCGCGACTCCGCGTCGATCGCCGCGCAGATCAAGGGACTTGAGCTGGTCACCGCGAGCGGCGAGCTCCTCACCTGCTCCGAGAAGGAGAACCCCGAGGTCTTCGCCGCCGCCCGCATCGGCCTCGGCGCCCTCGGCATCGTCACGGCGATCACCTTCGCCGTGGAGCCGATCTTCCTGCTCTCCGCGCGCGAGGAGCCGATGCCCCTCGACCGGGTGCTCACGGACTTCGAGGAGCTGCACGCCGAGAACGAGCACTTCGAGTTCTACTGGTTCCCGCACACGGGCAGCTGCAACACCAAGCGCAACAACCGCAGCGCGGGCCCGGAGGCCCCCGTCTCCAGGCTCAGCGGCTTCGTCGAGGACGAGCTGCTCTCCAACGGCCTGTTCCAGGTGGTCAATTCGATCGGCCGCGCCGTGCCCGCCACGATCCCGTCGATCGCCAAGGTCTCCAGCCGGGCGCTGTCCTCCCGGACGTACACGGACATTCCCTACAAGGTCTTCACATCGCCGCGCCGCGTGCGCTTCGTGGAGATGGAGTACGCGGTTCCGCGCGCGGCCCTCGTGGACACCTTGCGCGAGCTGAAGTCCATGGTCGACCGCTCACGCCTGCGGATCAGCTTCCCCGTCGAGGTCCGCACCGCCCCGGCCGACGACATCGCGCTGTCCACGGCGTCCGACCGCGACAGCGCCTACGTAGCCGTGCACATGTACAAGGGGACGCCGTACCACCGGTACTTCACCGCGGCCGAGCAGATCCTCACCGCCCACGAGGGGCGCCCGCACTGGGGCAAGATGCACACGCGCGACGCGGAGTACTTCACGCGCGCGTACCCGCGCTTCGGCGAGTTCACGGCGCTGCGCGACCGCCTGGACCCGGACCGCGTGTTCGGCAATGCCTATCTGCGGCGGGTCCTCGGCGACTGACCCGGCAGCCCTCGAAGGGGCGTGCCTCGGGTCACTCCGACTGCTGCTGGACGTCCGAGCCCTGCGTGGGGGCGGAGGTCGGGTCGGTGGTGCTGCCACTGTCCGAACCGGAGTCCGCACCGCTGTCGGAGCCCGAGTCCGAACCGGAGTCGGAGGACCCGCTGTCCGAACCGGAGTCCGAGCCCGAATCGGAGCCCGAGTCCGAACCCGAGTCGGAGGACCCGCTGTCCGAACCGGAGTCCGAGCCACTGTCGGAGCTACCGGTTCCACCCGTCGTCGGGGTGGAGCTCGGGTCCGGGACGGTGGTGCCGGAGTCGTTGTTCTGCGTACCGGTGTCCGAGCCGGTGCTGCTGCCGTCGGACGGCGTCGGGGTGGTGTCCGGAGTGGTGTCGCCGCCGGACGAGGAGTTCCGCCCCTTGAAGGCGTCGCCGATGGTGGTTCCGTTGCCACCGCTGCCGAAGGTGTGGCCCGACACCAGTTCGTACGTGGTGATGCCGCCCATGGTGACGCCGAACACGATCGCCGCCGCGATCAATGGCCGCTTCCAGCTCTTGACGCGCGAACGGTGCACGGTGCCCTCGGTGAACTCGTCGTCGAGGCCCGCGCCGCCGTCGGCATGATCGGCGCCGGCGTGATCGACGTCCGGGACACGCAGCATCCGCGTGGCCTCGTCGACCGCCTCGGGCCTGATCAGTTGGGTCTTCTCGGGGTCGGTCGCGGCAGTCGCGGCGGTGGCACCCGCGGCGCTCAGCAGCTGCGTCTTGTCGGTGTCCTCGTCGGGCAGCAGGTCGGCCACGGCGCCCGTGTCGAGCAGTTGGGTCCCCTCGGTGGCCGGGTCGGGGATCCGCTCCATGGCGGTGGCCTGCTCGAGCGCGGAGACCTGCGGCAGCGCCGTCGTCTCATCGGCGTCCGCGGCCGGGGTCTGCGTCGTCCCCCAGGTCGTGGTGGTCGGCAGCGCCGTCACGGCCGGTCGCGCCGAGGGCGGCTCCGCGCCCGTGACCATGGACTTCGTGGCGTCCATCGAGGAGTCCGAGCGGAACGTACGGGGCACGGGCCTGCCCTCCGCCGTCACCGGCACCTGCCGGGTCTTCGGCTTCACCACCCGGACGTCGCGTATCTGCTCACCGGTGCGCCGGAAGAAGTGCTGGAAGAGCGTGCCGCCACAGGTGGCGAGGGCACTGACCACACCGGCACCGAGGATCGTCCCGTAGACACCGAGGCCGGAGGCGAGCTTCGCGGCCACGACGGCGGCGACCGCACTGCCCGCCACCTGCGGGACGCTCAGATCCAGCCGCTTCCCCTTGGGCTCTTCCTCCACGTCCTCGGATATGTCCTCGGAGATCTCCGGCTTCTTGCCCATTCTCGGACCTTGCCTGCCTTTCTCGACAAAACCACCCATGCCCCAGCGAAGCTCCCAAGAGTAAGCGAACTCCCTAGGACACGAGAGAAAGGACGTATCGGAGGAGGAATCAGTTCCGGTTCCGGAGATTTCGTGAAGCAGAACACGCGGACCCCACACATCGTCCGCCGGGATCGTGGGACCGCGGCCCCAACTCCCGCCCCCCGACAGAACTTCGACAGCGTGCCGATCCACGCAAGTGGCCCGAATGGAGTACTGTTGCGAGCCCTGGGTCCGGTCTCCCGCCAGGGTGCTCGGGTCCTGCCAGGACCGTGGGGAGGGGGTTCGCTGCACAGGGTGACGGAGTCCGTCACTTAGCGTTGCGAATAGGTAACCGTGCCATAACGGCGACCCCGGGCCCATGCCCGACACGCCGGGCAACTCGGCAAGGTTGTGGCAGGCTGCACCCGGGCAGGCCACACTCGACTAGCGGAAGCAGCGACGCACGTGACGTCGGCAGGCACCACCCGGGAGGTCCCCATGCCCGAACTGCGTGTCGTGGCCGTCTCTAACGACGGCACACGGCTGGTGCTGAAGGCTGCGGACAGCACGGAGTACACGCTGCCGATCGACGAGCGCCTCCGGGCCGCCGTACGTGGCGACCGTCCGCGCCTCGGCCAGATCGAGATCGAGGTGGAGAGCCACCTCCGCCCGCGCGACATTCAGGCGCGTATACGGGCAGGCGCGACCGCCGAGGAGGTCGCGCAGTTCGCCGGCATCCCGGTCGACCGGGTGCGCCGCTTCGAAGGCCCCGTGCTCGCGGAGCGTGCCTTCATGGCCGAGCGCGCCAGGAAGACCCCCGTGCGCCGCCCCGGCGAGAACGCCGGGCCCCAGCTGGGCGAAGCGGTGCAGGAGCGTCTCGTGCTGCGCGGCGCCGACAAGGACTCGGTGCAGTGGGACTCCTGGCGCCGGGACGACGGCACGTGGGAAGTCCTGCTCGTCTACCGCGTCGCGGGCGAACCGCACTCGGCGAGCTGGACGTACGACCCGCCCCGCAGGCTCGTCCAGGCCGTGGACGACGAGGCGCGCTCGCTGATCGGCGAGTCCGACGACATCGGTACGCCCGAACCCACGTTCCCGTTCGTGCCGCGCATCGCCCGGCTGCCCAGGGACCGCCCCCTCGATCGCGCCCTGGACCGGCAGCTCGAGCGGCCGACGGCGCCCGCGGAGCCGGAGCCCGAGGAGACCGAGCTGCCGGCGATCGCCTCGTCCGCACCGCCGGAGCGCGATTCGCTGACCAGCCTCCTGGAGGCCGTGCCCAGCTACCGCGGCGACCTCGCGGTGCCCGAGCGCCCCGCGGTGGCTCCCGAGCCGCCACAGGAGGAGCCGGAGGCACCCGCGGCCGCCGAGGTGGAGGAGCCGGCGGCGCCCGCGGC
The DNA here is from genome assembly GCF_054871485.1 of Streptomyces sp. UC4497. Classification (NCBI taxonomy): domain Bacteria; kingdom Bacillati; phylum Actinomycetota; class Actinomycetes; order Kitasatosporales; family Streptomycetaceae; genus Streptomyces; species Streptomyces sp. UC4497. The sequence goes on from NZ_JBTYHB010000065.1 coordinate 18,987, forward strand.
CTCGGCCGGGGCCGGATCGGCGTACGCGGACATCCTGATGCCGCGCGCCGTCGCCGGCCACCGTGACCGCCTCACCGGCACGACCGACCGCCAGGCGGAGGCCGACGGCGTACGCCCCGGTCGCCGCGCAGCCGTGCCGAGTTGGGACGAGATCGTCTTCGGCACGCGCCGCAAGAAGCAGGAGTAGTCGGCTCCTGCACCACGAGTAGCAACCTTTTGTACGCACAGGGGGGCCCCCCCCGTGAGGGGGGGCGGGCCCCCCGGGGGGGGGGGCGGGGACAGGGGGTGCCGCCCCCGGGGCCCCCCGGGCGGCGCCGCGGCGGGCCCCGGGGGCCCCGGAACCCCCTTAACCAGG
>NZ_JBTYHB010000066.1:0-18292 GCF_054871485.1 Streptomyces sp. UC4497
CGTTACGTTCCCCTGAGTCCTTTTTGCGTGCTGCATTGACCATCATCGCATGGGCGGCCTCGACCTTGGTGGCCATCTCGGCCAACTTGAACTGGATCGCCTGGTGCTGCGCGATGGGCTTTCCGAATGTGTGCCGTTGCTGCGCGTAATCGACACCCAGTTCAAATGCACGCTGTGCGACGCCACAGCCACGCGCGGCGACATTCACACGCCCGACTTCCACGCCGTCCATCATTTGGTAGAAGCCCCGGCCGGTCTCACCGCCCAATACGCGATTGGCCGGAATGCGCAGGTCATCCATGATGAGTTCGGTCGTGTCGACGCCCTTGTAACCCATCTTGTCGATCTTTCCGGGGATGGTCAGGCCCGGACGGACCTCTCCAAAACCGGGTTCCTTCTCGACGAGGAACGTCGTCATCGACTTGTGCGGCGCGGAGCCCTCCGGGTGACCTTCATCACTTCGCGTGAGAACCGCCACAAGCGTTGACGAACCACCGTTCGTCAGCCACATCTTCTGGCCGTTCAGAAGGTAACTGTCGCCGTCCTTAACCGCCTTTGACGTGATGGCCGACACGTCGGAGCCAAGTCCCGGTTCGGACATGGAGAATGCGCCGCGCACCTCGCCGAGCGCCATGCGGGGCAGGAAGTGGTCCTTCTGCTCCTGCGTCCCGTGCTGCTTGAGCATGTAGGCGACGATGAAGTGGGTGTTGATGATGCCGGAGACCGACATCCAGCCGCGCGCGATCTCCTCCACGCACAGCGCATACGTGAGCAGTGACTCGCCAAGACCCCCGTACTCCTCGGGAATCATGAGCCCGAACAGGCCCAACTCCTTGAGCCCGTCGACGATCGCTTGCGGGTACTCGTCGCGGTGCTCGAGTTCGGTCGCGACCGGGAGGATCTCTTTGTCGACGAAGTCCCTGACGGTGGACAGAATTTCCTGCTGTACGTCGGTGAGACCGGCGGTCTGGGCGAGTCGTGCCATGGCTACTTCTCCTGCTCCTTGAGCTGGGGGCGGCCGGGCTGTTCGCCGCCGCGTTCCTTGATGTGCGTCTCGGTGGGCACCATCACCTTGCGGCGGAAGACGCAGACGAGCGTGCCGTCCTGCTTGTAGCCCTTGGTCTCTACGTAGACGATGCCCCGGTCCGATTTCGACTTGGACGGAGTCTTGTCCAGGACCGTGGTCTCGCCGTAGATGGTGTCGCCGTGGAAGGTCGGCGCCACGTGCTTCAGCGACTCGATCTCCAGGTTGGCGATCGCCTTGCCCGACACGTCCGGCACGGACATCCCGAGGAGGAGCGAGTAGATGTAGTTCCCGACGACGACGTTCTTGCCGAAGTCCGTCGTCTTCTCCGCATAGTTCGAGTCCATGTGGAGCGGGTGGTGGTTCATCGTCAGGAGACAGAAGAGATGGTCGTCGTACTCGGTGACCGTCTTTCCGGGCCAGTGCTTGTAGACGTCCCCGACGGTGAACTCTTCGTAAGTGCGGCCGAACTGCATTGTCGCTACGCCTCCGGGATCTCGAACTTGGACGTGCGCTGCATGCCGGCCGCACGTCCCTTCCCGGAGATGACGAGGGCCATCTTCCGGCTGGCCTCGTCGATCATCTCGTCGCCGAGCATCGCGGAGCCCTTCTTGCCGCCGGCCTCGGACGTGCAGTAGTCGTACGCGTCCAGGATCAGCTCGGCGTGGTCGTAGTCCTCCTGGGAGGGCGAGAAGACCTCGTTGGCGGCCTCGACCTGGCCGGGGTGCAGGACCCACTTGCCGTCGAAGCCGAGCGCGGCGGCGCGGCCGGCGACCTCGCGGAAGCCGTCGACGTTCTTGATCTGCAGGTAGGGGCCGTCGATCGCCTGGAGGTCGTTGGCGCGGGCCGCCATCAGGATCTTCATCAGGATGTAGTGGTACGCGTCGGCGCCGTAGCCGGGCGGCTGCTCGCCGACGACCAGGGACTTCATGTTGATGGAGGCCATGAAGTCGGCCGGGCCGAAGATGATGGTCTCGGTGCGCGGCGAGGCCTCGGCGATCGCGTTGACGTTGTTGAGGCCCTGAGCGTTCTCGATCTGCGCCTCGATGCCGATCTTCCCGACCTCGAAGCCCATCGTCTTCTCGATCTGGGTGAGCAGGAGATCGAGGGCGACGACCTGGTCGGCGCTCTGCACCTTCGGCAGCATGATGCAGTCGAGGTTCTGACCCGCGCCCTCGACGACGGTCACGACGTCGCGGTACGTCCACTCGGTCGTCCAGTCGTTGACCCGCACGACGCGCGTCTTGCCCGTCCAGTCGCCCTCGTTGAGGAACTTGACGATGGTGTGCCGCGCCTCGGGCTTGGCGAGCGGGGCGCAGGCGTCCTCCAGGTCGAGGAAGACCTGGTCGGCGTCGAGGCCCTGGGCCTTCTCCAGGAAGCGCGGGTTCGAGCCGGGCACGGCAAGACACGAACGGCGCGGGCGAAGGCGGTTGACCTGGGTCATGCGGGGACCTCCAGTGGGTCGAGGTGGTTCGCTGTGCGGATCTCGTCGACGATACGGCCGATGATCTCCGTGATGCCGAAGTCCTTGGGGGTGAAGACGGCGGCCACACCCGCCCGCTTCAGGTCTTCGGCATCGGCATTCGGGATGATGCCCCCGACGATCACGGGGATGTCGGTGGCGCCCGCCTCACGCAGGCGGGCGAGCACGTCGGGCACCAGCTCGGCGTGCGAACCGGACAGGATCGACAGGCCGACGCAGTGCACGTCCTCGGCGAGCGCGGCGGACACGATCTGTTCGGGCGTGAGCCGGATGCCCTGGTAGACCACCTCGAACCCGGCGTCGCGGGCCCGTACGGCGATCTGCTCGGCGCCGTTGGAGTGTCCGTCGAGGCCCGGCTTGCCGACCAACAGGCGGAGCTTTCCGCCGAGTTCGTCGCCGGTGCGGCGGACCTTCTCGCGGACCTCCGCCATTGGCGTGCCCTCCTCGGCGGCGACCGCGACCGGCGCCGACGAGACGCCCGTGGGGGCGCGGAACTCGCCGAACACCTCGCGCAGGGCCGCGGCCCACTCGCCGGTCGTGACCCCGGCGCGGGCGCATTCGAGGGTGGCCTCCATGAGGTTCTCCGTGCCGGCCGCGGCCTCCTTGAGGCGGTCGAGCGCCTGCCCGGTGGTCGGGTAGTGGAACGGATCGCCCATGCCCTGCCGGTCGGAGGACTCCTCACGCGTCGTGCGCCAGTCACCGATGGCGCGCACGACCCTGGCCTCGACGTCGTGGTCCACCGTCATGATCGCGGTGTCCAGGTCGGCGGTGAGCGGGTTCGGCTCGGTGCCCTCGTAGCAGTTGACGCCGACGATCTTCTCCTCGCCGGCCTCGATCCGCGCGCGGCGCTCCGCGTGCGAGGAGACGAGCTGCGACTTGAGGTAGCCCGACTCGACGGCGGCCATGGCGCCGCCCATCTCCTGGATCCGGTCGATCTCGGCGAAGGAGTCGGCGACCAGCTCGTCGACCTTCTTCTCGATGACGTGCGAGCCCGCGAAGATGTCCTCGTACTCCAACAGGTCGCTCTCGTGGGCGAGGACCTGCTGGATGCGCAGGGACCACTGCTGGTCCCAGGGCCGGGGGAGGCCCAACGCCTCGTTCCAGGCCGGGAGTTGGACGGCGCGGGCGCGCGCGTCCTTGGAGAGCGTCACGGCCAGCATTTCGAGCACGATCCGCTGGACGTTGTTCTCCGGCTGGGCCTCGGTCAGACCCAGGGAGTTGACCTGCACCCCGTACCGGAAGCGGCGCTGCTTCGCGTTCTCGACGCCGTACCGCTCGCGCGTGATCTGGTCCCAGATCCGCCCGAACGCCCGCATCTTGCACATCTCCTCGATGAAGCGGACGCCCGCGTTCACGAAGAAGGAGATGCGGGCCACGACGTCCCCGAACTTCTCCTCGGGGACCTGCCCTGAGTCGCGTACGGCATCGAGAACCGCGATGGCGGTGGACATCGCGTAGGCGATCTCCTGGACCGGAGTGGCCCCCGCCTCCTGGAGGTGGTAGCTGCAGATGTTGATCGGGTTCCACTTCGGCATGTTCGCGACCGTGTACGTGATCATGTCGGTCGTGAGCCGGAGCGAGGGGCCCGGAGGGAACACGTGCGTGCCCCGCGACAGGTACTCCTTGACGATGTCGTTCTGCGTCGTTCCCTGGAGCGCCGCGATGTCCGCGCCCTGCTCCTCCGCGACGACCTGGTAGAGCGCCAGGGTCCACATGGCGGTGGCGTTGATGGTCATCGAGGTGTTCATCTGCTCCAGCGGGATGTCCTGGAACAGCCGCCGCATGTCACCGAGATGGGACACCGGGACGCCGACCCGGCCGACCTCGCCGCGGGCGAGGATGTGGTCGGGGTCGTAACCGGTCTGGGTCGGCAGGTCGAAGGCGACCGACAGACCCGTCTGCCCCTTGGCGAGGTTGTTCCGGTACAGCTCGTTGGACGCCTCCGCCGTGGAGTGACCGGCGTACGTGCGCATGAGCCACGGCCGGTCCCTTTCCTTTTGTGCCTGCGGCACCGGGCGCTGGATGCCGGCGTCGACGTTCCTCAGCCCGCGGTCGCTGCGCTCCCTTGTCTTCGTCTCTTTCGACACCGGCGCACCCGGCGCCGCAGACACGGCCTGACGCTCAGTCATCTGCTGGCTCTCCTACGGAAGTTCAGACGTTCCGGAACCGGTTGATGGCGTCGATGTGCTGCGCCCGCTTCTCGTGGTCGCGCACGCCGAGGCCCTCCTCGGGGGCGAGCGCGAGGACGCCGACCTTGCCCTGGTGGAGGTTGCGGTGCACGTCGTAGGCGGCCTGCCCGGTGTCCTCCAGCGAGTAGACCTTCGACAGCGTCGGATGGATCTTGCCCTTGGCGATCAGGCGGTTGGCCTCCCACGCCTCGCGGTAGTTGGCGAAGTGCGAGCCGATGATCCGCTTCAGGGACATCCACAGGTAGCGGTTGTCGTACTCGTGCATGTAGCCCGAGGTGGAGGCGCAGGTGGTGATGGTGCCGCCCTTGCGCGTGACGTAGACGCTGGCGCCGAAGGTCTCGCGGCCGGGGTGCTCGAAGACGATGTCGATGTCCTCGCCGCCGGTGAACTCGCGGATGCGCTTGCCGAAGCGCTTCCACTCCTTCGGGTCCTGGGTGCGCTCGTCCTTCCAGAACTTGTAGCCCTCGGCGTTGCGGTCGATGACCGCCTCGGCGCCCATGCCCTTGCAGATGGCGGCCTTCTCCGGGCTGGAGACGACACAGATCGGGTTGGCGCCGCCGGCGAGCGCGAACTGGGTGGCGTAGGAGCCGAGTCCGCCGCTCGCGCCCCAGATCAGGACGTTGTCGCCCTGCTTCATTCCGGCGCCGTTGCGGGACACCAACTGGCGGTACGCGGTGGAGTTCACGAGGCCGGGAGCGGCGGCCTCCTCCCAGCTGAGGTGGTCCGGCTTCGGCATCAGCTGGTTGGACTTCACCAGCGCGATCTCGGCCAGGCCGCCGAAGTTGGTCTCGAAGCCCCAGATGCGCTGCTCGGGGTCGAGCATCGTGTCGTTGTGGCCGTCGCTCGACTCCAGCTCGACGCTGAGGCAGTGCGCGACGACCTCGTCGCCCGGGTTCCAGGCGTTCACGCCGGGACCGGTGCGCAGCACGACGCCCGCGAGGTCGGAGCCGATGATGTGGTACGGCAGGTCGTGACGCTTCGTCAGTTCGCTCAACCTGCCGTAGCGCTCCAGGAATCCGAAGGTCGCCATCGGCTCGAAGATCGAGGTCCAGACGGAGTTGTAGTTCACGGAGGAGGCCATGACGGCGACGAGCGCCTCGCCGGGACCGAGCTCGGGGATCGGCACGTCGTCCAGGTGGATCGACTTGCGCGGGTCCTTCTCGCGGGTCTCGAGCCCGGCGAACATCTCCGTCTCGTCCTTGTGCACGGTGATCGCGCGGTACGAGTCGGGGAGCGGAATGGCGGCGAAGTCGGCAGACGTGGCGCTCTGCGACTGAATCGCGTCCAGGATGTCCTTCACGGTGGTGCCTCCGGCGGTGAGCGTTGAGGGGAACGCTGAGTCGGGTGTGGCTGATGGCTGCGGTGGTGCGATGAGGGTGTGTGCCGTCGGTTCGGCGGGGTGGTGCTGTGGCAGCGCTTGGTGTGGCGCGGAAGGTTGCCTGTGACGCAGGCGTCCGGGCGCGCGAATCACGGTCGTACGTGCCTCGCGGGGACAGCCCTCGCACGGAAGTTTTCCATGCGCCGGCCGCCCGGACACCTTCAACGTATGGCACGCCGTGACAACGCACAAGGCACTGCGTGCCATAAATTTCGCTCAGATGAATTTTTGTTGTTCAAGTGAGCGATGATCGATCAGGCGAGGTCAGGGGCGGGTTTCCGGGCGCGGAAAGGATCGATGATCGATCGCCGCGGTCGGTGGCGGTGGGGAAGGGGAACGCAAAAGGCGCCTCACCTGGCACTGCGTGCCAGGTGAGGCGCCTTAGGAGCGGCTGGTTCCGCTACCGGTTCTTGAGGGCCTCTTCGATCGTGCGCATGACCTCCGGAAGCGGCGCGTCCGTGCGTGCCACCGTCACCAGGACCTCGCCGTTCTGCGAGACCTGCGCGGGGGCCGATGGAGCGGCCGGGGTGCGGCCCGCGCCGATGCCGGTGCCGAACGTGCGGCGCACGATGGCGAAGGCGTGGTCGAGCTGGGTCTCGACGTCGCCCTGGCCGCCGGCCCGCAGCCAGCGGCGCAGCACGTGGTTGTGGGCCGTGACGACGGCGGAGGCGGCCACCTCGGCGAGCAACGGGTCGTCGTTGCCGTCGTGGTGGGCCTGCTCGTCGAAGTGGCCCAGGAGATAGCGGGTGAACAGGCGCTCGTAGCGGGCCACCGAGGCGATCTCGGCCTCGCGCAGCGTCGGCACCTCGCGGGTCAGCTGGTAGCGGGCCACCGCCACCGTCGGCGACGCCGCGTACATCTTCATGACTTCCTTGATGCCCCGGCACACCGTGTCCAGCGGGTGCTCCAGGGGCGGCGCCGCGTTCAGGACGGCCTCCGCGCGCACCAGGGTGTCGTCGTGGTCCGGGAAGATCGCCTCTTCCTTGGAGCGGAAGTGGCGGAAGAACGTGCGCCGGGCGACCCCGGCGGTCGCGGCGATCTCGTCGACCGTCGTCGCCTCGTACCCCTTCGTGGCGAAGAGTTCCATCGCCGCGGCCGCCAGCTCGCGGCGCATCTTGAGCCGCTGGGCGGCGGCCCGATTGCCCGCGGCGCTCTCCGGGGCGTCGGGCGTGGCGGAGGTACGGGAGGACTGGTCGGCCTTGGACATGACCCGAACGTACTGCATGTACGTGCCCGGTGGTGCCCCGGTCAGCGGGCCGCCCGGCTCCCCGAGCAGCCCACCCCAACCGGATTCGGCCTCCCCGAACGAATCAGCGCTTGGCATATTCGCGGAAACCACGGCCGGTCTTGCGGCCGAGGCAGCCCGCGGCCACCAGGTGCTCGAGGAGCGGCGCGGGGGCGAGGCCCGGGTCGCGGAACTCGCGGTGCAGCACGCGCTCGATGGCGAGCGAGACGTCCAGGCCGACCACGTCGAGCAGTTCGAACGGGCCCATCGGGTAGCCGCCGCCGAGCTTCATCGCGGCGTCGATGTCGTCGAGCGAGGCGTAGTGCTGCTCGACCATCTTGATCGCGTTGTTCAGGTACGGGAAGAGCAGCGCGTTCACGATGAACCCGGCCCGGTCCCCGCAGTCCACGGGGTGCTTGCGGACCTTGCGGGTCAGCTCGCGGACGGTGGCGTGCACCTCGTCGGACGTGAGCACGGTGCGCACGACCTCGACGAGCTTCATGGCGGGCGCCGGGTTGAAGAAGTGCATGCCGATGACGTCCTGCGGGCGCGAGGTGGCGCGGGCGCAGGCGACGACGGGCAGCGAGGAGGTCGTGGTCGCGAGGATCGCGCCGGGCTTGCAGACCTTGTCGAACGTCGCGAACAGCTGCCGCTTGACGTCCAGGTCCTCGGCGACGGCCTCCAGGGCCAGATCGACATCGGCGAACGCGTCGTAGGAACCGGCGGGGGAGATGCGTCCGAGCGCCTCCTCGGCGTTCTCAGCGGTCATCCGGCCCTTGTCGACGGAGCGACGAAGCGACTTGGCGATACGGGACTTGGCCGCCTGTGCCTTCTCCTCGCTGCGGGCCGCGAGCACCACGTCGTACCCGGCCTTCGCGAACACCTCGGCGATCCCGGACGCCATCGTCCCCGAGCCCGCGACGCCGACGGAGCGCACGGTGCGGGCGGGCCCCGTGAGCGCGTCGCTGAGCGGCGTCAGCGCGTCGCGCACCACGACGGAGCTGCCCGGCGCCTCGTACGTGTAGAAGCCACGGCCGGCCTTGCGCCCGGTCAGACCCGCCTCGCTGAGCTGCTTGAGGATCGGGGCGGGGGCGTGCAGCCGGTCGTGCGACTCGGCGTACATGGCGTCCAGGACGGTACGCGCGGTGTCGACGCCGATCAGGTCGAGCAGCGCGAGGGGGCCCATCGGCAGCCCGCAGCCCAGCTTCATCGCGGCGTCGATGTCCTCGCGCGAGGCGTACTTGGCCTCGTACATGGCGGCGGCCTGGTTCAGGTAGCCGAAAAGCAGCCCGTCGGCGACGAAACCGGGCCGGTCGCCGACCGCCACCGGGTCCTTGCCCAGCTCGATGGCGAGATCGGTGACGGTGGCGACGGCGGCCGGCGCGGTGAGCACGCTGGAGACCACCTCGACGAGCTTCATCGCCGGCGCCGGGTTGAAGAAGTGCAGGCCGAGGACGCGCTCGGGCCGCGCCGAATCGGCGGCGAGCCGGGTCACCGAGAGCGCGTTGGTGCCGGTCGCGAGGATGGTGTCGGGGCGCACGATGCCGTCAAGCTCGCGGAAGACCTGCTGCTTGAGCTCGTACGACTCCGGGACGACCTCGATCACCAGGTCGGCCTCGGCCGCGGCCTGGAGGTCGGTGAACGTACGGAAGCGGGCGAGCAGGTCGGCCCGCTGCTGCTCGGTGAGGTGCTCACGGCGCACCGCACGCGCCGTCGAGGCCTCCACGGACGCCACGGCCTGCGCGGTGGCGGACTCGCTGATGTCGATGCCGATGACCTCGCGCCCGGCACGGGCCAGGACCTCGGCGATGCCGGTGCCCATCGTGCCGAGGCCGACGACGGCCACAGTCGAGATACGGGACAGGGGAGCGTCCATCTGGGGACTCCAGAAGATGAGGGTGAGGACTGCTGCGACTGATCCGCCGCACGCACGCGAACCGGGCAGGAGTGAACTGCGCGAGCTGTGTGAGCTGCGCGTGCTGCCAACAGGTGTGGGCGGTGCGGGAGTTGAATCGAACCGGCGGCCCTGTCCCGGGGCCGAGCCGTACTGCGGTACACACGGGTACCGAACCGACTGACACTCACGACGGCTGCGTCACCAGGCCGCCGCGAGCGGTGCTGCGGGAAGTATGCCCCGCTCACCTGAGCTTAACCAGCGAGTAACGAGCGCGCCAGTCCTCGGTGTTGAAAGGTCCCTGTGATCTACGTCGCCGCAGGCCGTGCGCGTCTACCCTCGACGTCATGGACGAAGAGTCGCGAACGGTAACGGAACGCATCCGGAAGGAATCCGGTGGAACGCCCGCGTTCGAGCAGCTGGCAGACACGCACGACAGGGATGAGCTGGCGGCGGTGTTGACCGCGCCGCAGCAGCCGCTGTGGGCGCGGGAACTGGCGGCGTACCGGCTCGGCATGGCCGGCGACGGCCGCGCCTTCGAATCCCTCGTCCTGCTGCTCAACCACCGTGATCCGCAGCGCTGCGCCGCCGCGGCGCGGGCGCTGGCCGCGCTCGGCGACCCGCGTACGGCGCGGGCGGCCGCGGCCCTGGCGACGAACGAGCTGCGCGTCGCCTACGCCCTGCACCCCATCCGCCTGCTCACCCAGCTCCGTGCCCCGGAGTCGGCCCCGGCCCTGATCGCCACGCTCCGTCGCCGCCTCGTCCCGCACGACCCGTACCGGAAGGTGGCCCTCGCCTGTGTGGAGGGCCTGGGCAGCCTCGCCGACCCGCGGGCCCGCGAGGTACTGAAGGAGGCGGCCACGCACCAGCGCCTCGCGATGGCGGCGGAGGCGGCGCTGGCGAGGTTGCCGGAGGGGTGAGGCGGGGGCTGCCGCGGGGGTGGGCGGGGCGGTTGGGGCCTGTCGTTCGGATCAGGCCCTACTCCGGCGCGACGGCCAGGGCCTCGATCTCCATCAGGAAGTCCGGCGACACCAGAGCGGCGACCTGCACCGCGGAGGCGGCGGGCAGCCGCGCCGGGTCCAGGAACTCGTCGCGGGCCTGCCGCACGGCGGGCATGTGGGCCACGTCCGTCACGAAGTACGTCACCTTCACCACGTCGTCGAAGGACGCACCCGCCGCCGCGAGGCACCGGCGCAGATTCTCGAACACCTGCCGCGCCTGCGCCAACGGGTCGCCCGCGCCGACCAGTTCGCCCTTCTCGTCGAGGGCGAGCTGACCGGACACGGCGATGAGGCGGCCGGTGCCCATGACGACGTGGCTGTAGGCGGCGGCCGGTGCGACGCCGTCGGGGGTGGGGATGTGGGTGAGGTGTGTCATGGGGGCCATCCTCACAGGAGCGTGAGCTGGGTCGGGGCCGCCTCCGGGGTCGGCGTCTCCTCGCGGGCGGGGATACGCCGGGTCGTGGCCGCCCGGGACGGGCCGATGCCGTACTCCTCCGCCAGTTCGTGGACCTGGCGGGTCACGCGGCGCTGGTACCACTTCGGGGCGTAGGCGCCCTCCGCGTACAGCCGCTCGTAACGGCGGACCAGGTGCGGGTGGTGCTGCGCGAGCCACCCCATGAACCACTCGCGGGCGCCGGGGCGCAGATGCAGGACCAGCGGGGTCACGGACGTCGCGCCCGCCTGGGCGATGGCGCGGACCGTCGCCCGCAGCTGATCGGGGTGGTCGCCGAGGAAGGGGATCACCGGGGCCATCAGGACCCCGCAGCCGATCCCCGCGTCGGTGAGGGCGCGTACGACATCGAGGCGGCGCTCGGGCGCGGGCGTGCCCGGCTCGACGGTGCGCCACAGCTCCCGGTCCACGAAGCCGACCGAGACCGAGATCCCGACGTCCGTCACCTCCGCCGCCTGGCGAAGGATCGGCAGGTCGCGCAGGATCAGCGTGCCCTTCGTCAGGATCGAGAACGGGTTCGCGAAGTCGCGCAGCGCCTCGATGATGCCGGGCATCAACTGGTAGCGGCCCTCGGCCCGTTGATAGCAGTCGACGTTCGTGCCCATCGCGATGTGCTCGCCGTGCCAGCGACGCGAGGCGAGGTGCTGGCGCAGCAGCTGCGGCGCGTTCATCTTCGCCACGATCTGGCTGTCGAAGCCGAGCCCGGTGTCGAGGTCCAGATAGCGGTGGGTGTTGCGCGCGAAACAGTAGACGCACGCGTGAGTGCAGCCCCGATACGGGTTGACGGTCCACTCGAACGGCATCCGGGACGCCCCCGGCACCCGGTTCACGATCGACCGGGCCCGGATCTCGTGGAACGTCACGCCACGGAACTCAGGGGTGTCGAAGGTCCTGCTCACAACCGCGTCCGCGCCGAACAGCGCGGCATCCCGGGCTCGCCCATGGTCGGCGGGTTCGTCCGTGAGGTTCTCCCAGCGCATGACGCCTCCTCGGTAGCACTGACCACAGAATAGAACACATGTTCCCTTGATCGTGCGAACCCGGTGCGATCCCCGTGCGAACGCCCCACGTAGCAGGTGTGGCCGGGGTCCGGCCCCGATTTGGGCGGCCGGTACGGACAGTGGTTGTCTTGACACCGCCCATGGGCGGTCCCTGAAGAACCAATTGCTGGAGGAAGTGTCATGGCGCAGGTCGAGGCCACCACGGAACGTGTCGTCGCCGCGAAGCCGGACGACGTCTTCGACGCCCTCGCCGACTACAGCGGCACGCGCGCGAAGATGCTGCCCGAGCACTTCAGCGAGTACGAGGTGCGCGAGGGCGGCGACGGCGAGGGCACGCTCGTGCACTGGAAGCTCCAGGCCACCAGCAAGCGCGTGCGCGACTGCCTGCTCGACGTGACCGAGCCGACCGACGGCGAGCTCGTCGAGACGGACCGCAACTCCTCCATGGTCACGACGTGGCGCGTCACGCCGGCCGGTGAGGGCCAGTCCCGCGTCGTCGTCACGACCGTGTGGAACGGCGCGGGCGGCATCGGCGGCTTCTTCGAGAAGACCTTCGCTCCCAAGGGCCTCGGCCGCATCTACGACGCCGTGCTCGCCGGGCTCGCGGCCCAGGTCGAGAAGTAGCCTGCGTGGGCGGGCAGTTGTGAGGCTCGCGTCGTGACCCCCGCGTCGTGACCCTCGCGCACTGATCCGCCGCTCACCGTTTCGAGTGGTTTTCGTTTTGCCGCCGTTGTACGCCGTAGGGCTCCTACCGGCGGATACGTCGATCCGGCCCACCTGAACAGCGAATCGTCGCGCTTGCCCCCAGTTGTCGCGTAATGCGAGAAATGGCCGGGCAAGGGCGACGAGGGGAGCTGCAGGTGGGCACGGTGACGCTGGTGACCGATCCGGTCGGGGATCCGGTGGCCCCGCCCGATCTCCCGCAGGGGCCGCAACGGCCCGCGGAGCCCGCCGAGTTGCCCGGCCACGGGCTCAGCCCGCGCCGCGTGCGCATGGTCTTCGTCGGCCTGATGCTGGCGCTGCTGCTCGCCGCCCTCGAGCAGATGATCGTCGCCACGGCGCTGCCCCGGATCGTCGGTGAACTGCACGGCCTGGACAAGATGTCCTGGGCGATCACCGCCTACCTGCTGACCTCCACCATCGGCCTGCCGATCTACGGAAAGCTCGGCGACCTCTTCGGCCGCAAGGGCGTCTTCCAGTTCGCGATCGTCGTCTTCATCGTCGGCTCCGCGCTCGCGGGCCGCGCGCAGACGATGGACCAACTCATCGCGTTCCGCGCCCTCCAGGGCGTCGGCGCGGGCGGGCTCATGATCGGCGTACAGGCGATCATCGGCGACATCGTGCCGCCGCGCGAACGTGGCCGCTACATGGGCCTGATCGGCGCCGCGTTCGGCCTCGCCTCGGTCGCGGGCCCGCTGCTCGGCGGCTACTTCACCGACCATCTGTCCTGGCGCTGGTGCTTCTACATCAACGTCCCGTTCGGCCTGCTCACCCTCGCGGTCACGGCGGTCGTCCTCAAGCTCCCCAAGCCGACCAAGAAGCCCCGACTCGACGTCATGGGCGCGTTGTTGCTGGCCGCCGCCTCCACCTGTCTTGTGCTGCTGACCAGTTGGGGCGGGACCGAGTACGAGTGGGGCGACCGCGTCATCATCGGGCTCGGCGCGGGCGCCCTCGCCTCGACGCTCCTCTTCCTCCTCGCCGAGAAGTTCGCCGCCGAACCCCTCATCCCGCTGCGGCTGTTCCGGGACTCGGTGTTCAACGTCAGCGGGCTCGTCGGCATGGTCGTGGGCGTCGCGCTGTTCGGCGCGGCGAGCTATCTGCCGACGTTCCTCCAGATGGTCGACGGTGCGTCGGCCACCGAGTCGGGCCTGCTGATGCTCCCGATGATGGGCGGGGTGGTCGTCGCCTCCATCGTCTCCGGCCAACTCATCAGCCACACGGGCCGATACAAGCTCTACCCGATCCTCGGAGGCGCGCTCTCGACGGCCGGCATGTACCTCCTGTCGCGGCTCGAAGTGGACACGCCACGCCTCGAATACAGCGTCTACATGGCCGTGTTGGGCGCGGGCATCGGCCTGATCATGCCCGTCCTCGTGCTCGCCGTGCAGAACTCCGTACGCGCTTCGGACCTCGGCACCGCCACCAGCGCCAACAACTACTTCCGGCAGATCGGCGGCAGCGTGGGCGCCGCGATCTTCGGCACGCTCTTCGCGGACCGGCTCGCCGACTCCCTCGCCGACCGGGTCACCGGCGGCGGGCGGCTGCCCGACGCCGAGTCCATCACCCCGCAGCTCGTGCACGCGATGCCCGCGGCGCTGCGCACCCCGTACATCGAGGCATACGCCGACGCGATGCCCCGGATCTTCCTCTACCTGGTGCCGGTCCTCGTCCTTGGCCTGCTCCTCGCCTTCTTCCTCAAGGAGACACCCCTGTTGTCCAGTTCCGCCGGCTCCGTCGGCTCCGAGACCCATGCCATTCCCGCGCAGGAGCGTGCCACCGGCCACGCCGCCGGGGTCCCGGTCTGCGGGACCGTACGGCACTCCGACGGCACGCCGGTGCCGCGCGCCGCGCTCACCCTCATCGACGTGGGCGGCTCCCAGATCGGCCGTGGCGCGAGCGGCGACGACGGCCGCTACGCGCTCGCGACGCCGGGTACGGGGTCGTACGTCCTGATCGCGGCGGCCGGTGGCCACCAGCCGCAGGCCGTGACGGTCACGGTCGGCGAACGCCCCGTGGACCTCGACGTGGTCCTCGGCGGAGCGGGTCGGCTGGCCGGTTCGGTGCTCACGGCGGACGGAACTCCCGTACGCGAAGCGATCGTTACGTTGACGAACGTGCACGGGGAAGTGGTGTCGACGACGCGCTCCGGCCGCGAAGGGGGCTACGTCATCACGGAGTTGGTGGCCGGCGAGTACACCCTGGCCGCCAGCGCCCCGGCGTTCCGGCCGGCCGCACTGCCGGTGACGGTGATGGCCTCCCGTGAGACCCGCCAGGACGTGGAGCTCGCGGGCGGGGCGATGTTGCGGGGAACGGTGCGGGCGGGTGGCGGCCGGCCGGTGGAGGACGCGAGGGTGACGCTGCTCGATGTCGCGGGCAACGTGGTGGACACGCTGACCACGGGCCCGGACGGCACGTTCCGCTTCGTGGACCTGGCGTCCGGCGAGTACACGGTGATCGCGGCGGGCTATCCGCCGGTGGCGACGGTGCTTCAGGTGGCGGGGGGTGGGCGGACGGAACGGGACCTTCAGCTGGGGCACGAGGACTGAGGCGGGGCCGGGGCAGGGCCCCGAGGCGGTGGATCGGTGGGGTGGCAGGGGCCCCCGGCGTCAAGGTCCCTGGCGTAATTACCGGCAAGAAGCCACCCGCCAACCGGCGGAGCCGTACCGTGGGGAGAGGCGGCGCGCACCCCCGGCGCGCCGGAGGGAAGGAACGCGGCGATGGACGGCACCGGTCAGGCCCCGCAGGGCCGCGTCCCGCTCGCTGTCGTGGTGATCGACCACGCGGGACGCGTCTCGCACTGGAGCAGCGGCGCCCACCGCCTCTTCGGTCCGCCCAAGGAGGACGCGGTGGGGCGACCCGCCGCCGACCTCCTGCCGGTCTCCGGCGCGCTACCTCAAGAGGTTCCCGCGCCGCACGACTTGGAGGAATCGCTCGGCGGACAGCTGTCCTACCCGGCCGCGGGACGCGCCCGCCTCGACACCAGCGCGGGCCCCCGCGACCGCATCGACGTTCTGTGGTGGGCGTACCCCCTGGTGGGCCCGGGCCCGGAGCGGTTGCTCGTACTGGCCGTCGACGCCCAGAAGTTGGGCGGCGGCGAGGGGGCGGAGGTCGAGCGGATAGCCCCGGCTTTCGCGCTGCACACGGACTTCCCCGCGGCCGAGGAACTCGCCCGCAAGCTGCCCGAGATCCTGCCGAGCATGAGCGTTTCGGAGAGTGCGCGGATCGTGTCGCAGGTGCTCGAACTCGGGTATCCGGTGCTGGAGTTCAGTCAGCATGATCGGGTGCCTGTGACTGCTGACTGGGGTGTCTCCCGGCGCACCGAGCGCAAGGCGCGCCGCGCGCAGGCCGCCCGCGCCACCGCGATGGGCGTGCCCTCCCCACGCGCACCGCTCGACGACGCCGACAGCGCGGAAGACCTCGAATACGCGGCCGTACGCGACCGCCTCGAATTTCTCAACGAGGTGAGCGGGCGCATCGGTTCGTCCCTCGACCTGTCCCGCACCATCGTCGAGGTCAGCCGCGCGGTCGTGCCCCGCTTCACCGATGTGGCGGGCACGTATCTGCGTGAGCAGGTCGTCGCGGGCGAGGGCTTCCCCGAGGGCGCGCCCGACGCCACCACTATGTGGCACCGCGTCGCCCTGGAGCACACCGACGAGCCGGGCCGCTGGGACGATGTCGTACCGGTCGGCGAGTCCATGCCGTTCCCGGTGCACACGCCGTTCTTCCAGTGCATGACCAGCGGCGACCCGGTCCTCGTGCCGTACATCTCGGAGGAGATGGGCAACGCGATCGCGTCGCAGTTCGAGAAGCGCGACATCCGGCCACTGATCAACCACCGGTCGATGCTGGTCGTGCCGCTCAAGGCGCGCAATGTCGTGCTGGGCTTCATGATTCTGCTGCGGCACCAGGAGCGGCCCGTCTTCAACGACATGGACCGCGTGACCGGCGCCGAACTAGCCGCGCGGGCCGGCCTCGTACTCGACAACGCGCGCATGTACACGTACCAGGAGGCCGTCGCCGAGACGCTCCAGGACAGCATGCTGCCGCAGATCGAGCCGCACATGCCGGGCTGCGACATCGCCACCCGCTATCTGCCGGGCACGCTGCTCGGGCGGGTCGGAGGCGACTGGTTCGACTCCATCAAGCTGCCGGGCGCGCGCACCGCGCTCGTCGTCGGTGACGTGATGGGGCACGGGCTCAACTCGGCAGCGATGATGGGGCAGTTGAGGACCGCCGTGCAGACCATGGCCGCGCTCGATCTGCCGCCCGCTCAACTCCTGCGCAATCTCGACGACTTGGCGCAGCGGCTCGGCGACAACTATCTGGCGACGTGTCTCTACGCCGTCTACGACCCCATCGTCGGAGAGCTGCACATCGCCAACGCCGGGCACATCCCTCCCGTCCTTGTGCGCGCGGCCGACGGGGGCAGTGAGCTGCTCGAACTGCCCACGGGCGCCCCGATCGGCGTCGGCGGCGTGCCGTTCGAGTCCGTACGGGTTCCGGTCGCGCCCGGCGACCGCCTGGTGATGTGCACGGACGGCCTGGTCGAGGTGCGCGGCGAGGACATCGGTGTGGGCCTCGCGACGCTCTGCGAGTCCGCCGCCCACCCGGCCGCCTCCATGGACGACGCCTGCGACACCATCATCCGTTCGCTGGCCACGAGGGGCGGCCGCAAGGACGACGTGGCACTGCTGCTCGCGCGGCTCAACGGGTTCGAGGCGGACGACGTCGCCCACTGGACCTTCGCCCCGGAGCCCGCCGAGGTGTCACGCGCGCGTGGTCTCGTACGCGAGCGGCTCGCGCGGTGGCGCCTGTCGGGGATCTCGGACTCCGCGGAACTGATCGTGAGCGAACTCGTCAGCAATGCCGTACGTCATGCGCGCGGCGGCCCCGTGCAGCTGCGCCTGGTGCGCTCGGGGACGCTGCTGTGCGAGGTCGAGGACACCGAGCACGCGCTGCCGACGTTGCTCAGCGCGGGGCCCGGTGACGAGTTCGGGCGGGGTCTTCGCGTGGTGGCGCGGCTCTCGCGCGCGTGGGGCACGAGTCGCACGGCGACGGGAAAGACCGTGTGGTTCGAACTTTCCGCGTCTTCTCGGTGAAGGTGCGTACGGCGTTCTTGTGGGGCGTGTCCAGGAGCGGTAGACCGAGCTGACACTTCGGCTGCCGCACCCTGGGGAGGGCTCCATGAGCGTGAGCGAGCGCTACAAGGAAGCGTGGGAGAGCTTCTGGCAGGACGCATCGCCCGAGCCGGGAGGCGTCTTCTGGGACTCCGAGCCCGCAATCACGGCGGGGCTCCATCTCGCCCTGTTCGAACCGGAGTTGGCGGCGCCGGACCTGCCGATGCTGGACCTCGGCTGCGGGAACGGCACGCAGACCCGCTTCCTCGCCGACCGCTACCCGAGAGTCGTCGGCGCCGACCTGTCGGCGGCCGCCCTCGGCCGGGCCCGCGAGGCCGATCCTGCGGGACAGGCCGACTACCGCGAGCTCGACGCCACCGACAACAACCAAATGGGCTCCCTGCACGCCGAGTTGGGTGACGTCAACGTCTATATGCGGGGCGTGCTGCACCAGAGCGAGCCCACCGACCGGCAGTTGCTCGTCGACGCGATCGCGGCGCTCGTCGGCGAGCGCGGGCGCGGCTTCGTGGTCGAGCTGTCGGAGCGGGCGCGGCCGATCCTGGAGGAGCTGGCGACGGGGCCTGCCGGGCCGCCGCCCAAGCTGGGCGAGGTGTTCGCGCACGGCATCGCGCCCGGCGAGGTCTCCGACGAGGTGGTGCCGGAGTACGTGGCGGCGGCGGGCCTCTCGGTCCTGGCCGCGGGGGAGCTGCCGCTCGTGACGACGGATTTCTCGGCCGACGGCGGTCGTATCGAGCTGCCGTCGACATGGCTGGTGGTGGGCCGGTCAGACTAATTCCGGATGCCGCCGC
>NZ_JBTYHB010000067.1:0-17743 GCF_054871485.1 Streptomyces sp. UC4497
ACCCGCCGCGGTCGACCGCCACCGCCTCGGGCAACCAACCGCCCACCACAACTCCCCACCCCCCCCCCCCGCCCCCCCCCCGCCGGGGGGCGCCCCCCCCCCCCCCCCCCCCCCCGGGGGGCGGGGCCCCCCCCCCCCCCCCCCCGCCACCGGCTTTTCCGCGTCCGCGAACGGGAGTTGAGGCCCCCTTGAAGGCCCCCTTGACTTGACCATGAACTGTCACGATTCTGGCGCTTGTTCGCTTCTGCGGCATCACGCCACAACCGTGGCAGACAACTGCAAGGGGGGCTCATGCGTCGAAGAGCAGGACGAAGAGCGGGACGAAGAGCGAGATCGATCCTCGCTGTCGGAGCGCTTGTTCTGGGGGTGGGAGGCGCCGCACTGGCACCCGTAGCCCACGCGGACGACGGCCCGGCGAAGGACAGTTCAGGCGCGGACGCCGTCAAGGTGTTCCGCGCCGAGGTGTCGAAGGAGCAGATACCGCTGCTCCTCCAGGCCGGTCAGGACGGCCACGAACTCGGCGAACACGCGCCCGACAAGGGCACGTCGAAGGTCGAGGTCTACCTCACCGACAAGCAGGCCGAGGGCCTTCGTAAGAAGGGCGTCGAGCTCACCGAGCACAAGCTGACCGCCAAGGCCGCGTCCCGCGTGAAGGCCGCGGGCGACGGCGTCTTCCGCCCGTACAGCGGCAAGGGCGGCCTCCAGGAGGAGATCCTCCGTACCGGCCAGGAGCACCCCGACCTCACCAAGGTCGTCTCCATCGGCAAGACGGTCCAGGGCCAGGACATCCTCGCGCTCAAGCTCAGCAAGGGCGCCAAGAAGGCCAAGGACGGCGCGAAGCCGTCCGTGCTCTACATGTCGAACCAGCACGCGCGCGAGTGGATCACCCCGGAGATGACCCGCCGCCTGATGCACCACTACGTGGACAACTACTCCAAGGACGCGCGCGTCAAGAAGCTCGTCGACTCCACGGAGATGTGGTTCGTCCTCTCCGCCAACCCCGACGGCTACGACTGGACGTTCAAGGACGCGGCCAACCGCCAGTGGCGCAAGAACATGCGCGACAACAACGGCGACGGCAAGTACACCACCGGCGACGGCGTCGACCTCAACCGCAACTTCGCCTACAAGTGGGGCTACGACGACGAGGGTTCGTCACCCGAGCCCGCCAGCCAGACCTACCGTGGCACGGGCCCGAACTCCGAGCCGGAGACCAAGGCCGTCGACGCCTTCGAGAAGCGCGTCGGCTTCGACTACGCCATCAACTACCACTCGGCCGCCGAACTGCTGCTCTACGGAGTGGGCTGGCAGGTCGCCACACCGACCCCGGACGACGTGCTCTACAAGGCGCTCGCCGGCACCCCGGAGAACTCCGCGATCCCCGGCTACCACCCGCAGGTCTCCTCGGAGCTGTACACGACGAACGGTGAGGCCGACGGGCACGCGGGCAACGTCAACGGCGTCTCGATGTTCACGCCCGAGATGAGCACCTGCCAGACCGTCTCGAACGCCGACCCGAACGATGCGTGGAACGCCGCCGACTGCGCGTCGGTCTTCACGTTCCCGGACGACGAGAAGCTCATCCAGGCCGAGTTCCAGAAGAACATCCCCTTCGCGATGTCGGTCGCCGAGACCGCCTCGCACCCGGACCAGCCGTCGTCCGCGGTCGGCATGGAGGCGCCCGACTTCACCCCGGCGAAGTTCACGACTTCGTACGCCCGCGGTGGTGACCAGGAAGTCTCCGTGATCGCGCGGAAGTCCGTGCGGGACAAGGAGCTGAACTACCGCGTCAATGGCGGCCGTTCGCACGATGAGGAATTGCGCGCCTGGAAGGGCGGCGAGACCTACGGAGGCGAAGACAATCTGCACTTCGACGCCTATAGGGCGAAGGTCGAGGACGCGGATGTCGGCGACAAGGTAGAGGTGTGGCTCACGGGACGCACGAAATCCGGAAAGCGCACTAGTAGCGAGCACTTCACGTACACCGTCGCGGCGCGCGACAAGGGCGACACGCTTGTCGTCGCGGAGAACGACGCCGCGGGTGTGCAATCGGCCGCCTACGTAGCCGCACTCAAGGCGGCGGGCCACTCCGCGGTCGTCTGGAACGTCGCGAAGCAGGGCGCTCCCGACCCCCTCGCCGTCCTCGGCCACTTCAAGGCGGTCGTCCACTACACGAGCGCCGACCGTCCGGCCCTCGCCACCCAACTCGCCCTGCGCGACTACCTGAACGAGGGCGGCAAGCTCGTCGAGGCCGGCGAGAAGGCGGGCGGCTCCGTCGACATCGGCGACACCACGACGAACGACTTCAGCCAGTACTACCTGGGCGCCTACTCGCGCACGGCCGCACCTGTGGCGACCCGCTTCGACGGCTCGGGCGCCCTCGACGGCGTCGCCGCGTCCCTCGGCGACGCCCCCGGCAACCCGCTGAACGGCGCGGGCCTGTACGAGGCGACCTCCGCCACGCTGCCGCAGTTCAAGAGCGCGGGAGCCGGCCAGTACGAAGGCGCGGGCATGGCGGCCGCCGTCCACACGGACGACGCGTACAAGCGTCTGACCCGCACCATCGACCTCACCGGGGTCACCGCGGCCCAGCAGCCGTCCCTGCGGATGCAGCTCCTGTGGGACACCGAACCGGGCTACGACCACGCGCTCCTGGAGGCGCACACGACCGGTGCGGAGGACTGGACGACCCTGCCGGACAAGGACGGTCTGACCTCGAACAAGGTGCCCACCGAGTGCGAGGCCGGGTTCTTCATCGAGGACCACCCGGCGCTCGCCCGCTACCTGACGCAGAGCGGCGCCGCCTGCGGCAACTCCGGCACCTCCGGCCAGTGGAACAGCCTCACCGGCTCCTCGGACGACTGGAAGACGGTCACGTACGACCTGAGCGCCTACGCCGGGAAGTCCGTCGAGGTGTCCCTGAGTTACGTGAGCGACCCCGGCACCGGAGGCGAGGGAGTGCGCGCCGACAACGCCTCCGTCGTCATCGGGGGGCAGGCCACCGAGACCGAGGGCTTCGAGACGTCCCTGGGCGTCTGGAGCGTCCCCGGACCGCCCGCGGGCAGCCCGCCCGCCGTGAAGGACTGGGCGCTCGCCAAGGACCTGTTCACGACCTACGGGGCGATCAGCACGCCGGACACCGTGCTCCTCGGATTCGGTCTGGAACATGTCACCGCGGCAGCCGACAGAAATGCGCTCATCAGAAAGGCCCTGCGCTCAATTAGCGACTGATCGGGGTCTGAATTACCCCCGAAATACACGGCGACCCGTACGTTACTCACGAGTACGGGTCGCTGTGTCCTGCATGGAGTCGCTCGATGTCACCCCAAGCGCTTATGGGAGGTAGGGTCGGAGGCGGTCGGGGACATCCCAAATAAATCTCGCCGGCGTCGATACTCCGGCGTACCAACGAGGAGATCGGTTCGTGACGATCCGCGTAGGCATCAACGGCTTTGGCCGCATCGGTCGCAATTATTTCCGCGCCCTCCTTGACCAGGGTGCAGACATCGAGATCGTGGCTGTCAACGACCTGGGTGACACCGCGACCACCGCACACCTTCTGAAGTACGACACCATCCTGGGCCGTCTCAAGGCCGAGGTGTCGCACACCGAGGACACCATCACGGTCGACGGTCACACCATCAAGGTGCTGTCCGAGCGCAACCCCGCCGACATTCCGTGGGGCCAGCTGGGTGTCGACATCGTGATCGAGTCCACGGGCATCTTCACGAAGAAGGCCGACGCCGAGAAGCACATCGCCGGCGGCGCCAAGAAGGTCCTCATCTCGGCTCCGGCCAAGGAAGAGGACATCACCATCGTGATGGGCGTCAACCAGGACCAGTACGACCCGGCGAACCACCACGTCATCTCCAACGCGTCGTGCACCACCAACTGTGTGGCGCCGATGGCGAAGGTTCTCGACGAGAACTTCGGCATCAACCGTGGCCTGATGACGACGGTTCACGCGTACACGAACGACCAGCGCATCCTGGACTTCCCGCACAGCGACCTGCGTCGCGCGCGTGCCGCCGCGGAGAACATCATCCCGACCACGACGGGTGCCGCCAAGGCCACCGCCCTGGTCCTGCCGCAGCTCAAGGGCAAGCTCGACGGCATCGCGATGCGCGTCCCGGTCCCGACCGGCTCGGCCACCGACCTGGTCGTGGAGCTCCAGCGCGAGACCACCAAGGAAGAGGTCAACGCCGCGTTCAAGAAGGCCGCGGACGGCGAGCTCAAGGGCATCCTGTACTACACCGAGGACCCGATCGTGTCCTCGGACATCGTCGGCGAGCCGGCTTCCTGCACCTTCGACTCCTCCCTGACCATGGTCCAGGAGGGCAACTCGGTGAAGATCCTCGGCTGGTACGACAACGAGTGGGGCTACTCCAACCGTCTCGTCGACCTCACGGTCTTCGTCGGCGGCCAGCTCTGAACCTCTAAGGTTCTGGAGCAGCAAGGCACTCAGATGTGAGCGAAGGGTCCGGACCCGCGCGATGCCGCGCGACAGTCCGGACCCTTCGCGCGTCAGCCGCCACGGTTCAGCCTTCAAGGCTCGCCTTCAAGAACGTGCACGACCAGCCCTCTCAAGGAGCCCATCCATGAAGACGATTGAGGAACTTCTCGCCGAAGGGGTCGACGGGAAGCGGGTGTTCGTCCGCGCCGACCTCAACGTGCCGCTGGCCGACGGCCTCATCACCGACGACGGCCGCATCCGCGCCGTCCTGCCGACCGTCAAGGCCCTGGCCGACGCGGGCGCCAAGGTGATCGTCGCCTCCCACCTGGGCCGTCCGAAGGGCGCCCCGGACCCGCAGTTCTCGCTGCTGCCCGCCGCCGAGCGCCTCGGTGAGCTGCTCGGCAAGCCGGTCGCGTTCGCCCAGGACACGGTCGGCCCCGCGGCCAACGAGGCCGTGGACGGCCTGGAGCCCGGCCAGGTCGCCGTCATCGAGAACCTGCGCTTCAACGCCGGCGAGACGAGCAAGGACGACGCCGAGCGCGGCGACTTCGCCGAGCAGCTCGCGAACCTTGCCGACGTCTACGTAGGCGACGGTTTCGGCGCCGTGCACCGCAAGCACGCCTCCGTGTACGACCTGCCGAAGCGGCTGCCGCACTACGCCGGGTTCCTCATCGCCACCGAGGTCGGCGTCCTCAAGAAGCTCACCGACGACGTGAAGCGCCCCTACGTGGTCGCGCTCGGCGGCGCCAAGGTCTCCGACAAGCTGGCCGTCATCGACCAGCTGCTCGGCAAGGCCGACCGTCTCCTCATCGGCGGCGGCATGGCGTACACCTTCCTCAAGGCCAAGGGCTACGAGGTCGGCATCTCGCTCCTCCAGGAGGACCAGATCCCGACCGTCACCGAGTACATGGAGCGCGCCGAGAAGAACGGCGTGGAGCTCGTGCTCCCGGTCGACGTCCTGGTCTCGGGCGAGTTCCCTGACCTCAAGACCAAGGCCCCGGCCAACCCCACCACCGTCGCCGCGGACGCCATCCCGGCCGACCAGGAGGGCCTGGACATCGGCCCCGAGACCCGCAAGCTGTACGCCTCGAAGCTCGCCGACGCCGAGACCGTGTTCTGGAACGGCCCGATGGGCGTCTTCGAGCACCCCGACTACGCCGAGGGCACCAAGGCGGTCGCCCAGGCCCTCATCGACGCTCCCGGCTTCACCGTGGTGGGTGGCGGAGACTCCGCCGCGGCGGTCCGTACCCTGGGCTTCGACGAGAAGGCATTCGGCCACATCTCGACCGGCGGTGGCGCCTCCCTCGAGTACCTCGAGGGCAAGACGCTGCCCGGTCTCGCCGCACTGGAGGACTGACCCCGCATGACTGCTCCCGTACAGGGCCGCACGCCGCTGATGGCGGGCAACTGGAAGATGAACCTCAACCACCTCGAGGCCATCGCGCACGTCCAGAAGCTCGCCTTCGCTCTCGCGGACAAGGACTACGATTCCGTCGAGGTCGCCGTCCTGCCGCCGTTCACCGACCTGCGCTCCGTGCAGACGCTGGTCGACGGCGACAAGCTCAAGATCAAG
The DNA here is from genome assembly GCF_054871485.1 of Streptomyces sp. UC4497. Classification (NCBI taxonomy): domain Bacteria; kingdom Bacillati; phylum Actinomycetota; class Actinomycetes; order Kitasatosporales; family Streptomycetaceae; genus Streptomyces; species Streptomyces sp. UC4497. Next base: position 6,027 of record NZ_JBTYHB010000067.1, read on the forward strand.
TACGGCGCCCAGGACCTCTCGGCGCACGACTCCGGCGCGTACACCGGTGAGATCTCCGGCCCGATGCTCGCCAAGCTCAAGTGCACCTTCGTGGCGATCGGCCACTCGGAGCGCCGGCAGTACCACGACGAGACCGACGAGATCGTCAACGGCAAGGTGAAGGCCGCGTACAAGCACGGCCTGACGCCGATCCTGTGCGTCGGTGAGGAGCTGGACGTCCGCGAGGCGGGCAACCACGTCTCCCACACGCTCGCGCAGGTCGAGGGCGGCCTCAAGGACCTGCCTGCCGAGCAGGCCGAGACCATCGTCATCGCGTACGAGCCCGTGTGGGCCATCGGCACCGGCAAGGTGTGCGGCGCCGACGACGCGCAGGAGGTCTGCGCGGCCATCCGCGGCAAGCTCGCCGAGCTGTACTCGCAGGACGTCGCCGACAAGATCCGCATCCAGTACGGCGGCTCGGTGAAGTCCGGCAACGTCGCGGAGATCATGTCCAAGCCCGACATCGACGGCGCGCTGATCGGCGGCGCCTCGCTGGACGCCGACGAGTTCGTCAAGATCGTTCGCTTCCACGAGCAGTGACACGAGCAGCGAGTAGGCGCTAGCCGCCATACGTCGTACCCTGGCGGGGCCGAGGCTCATCACCGAGCGTCGGCCCCGTCGTCCGAAAAGTTCCGAGGAAGTTGGTCCAGCCGTGGTTATGGGGTTCTCGATCGCCCTGATCGTCTTCAGCCTGCTGCTGATGCTCCTGGTGCTCATGCACAAGGGAAAGGGTGGCGGCCTCTCCGACATGTTCGGTGGCGGCATGCAGTCCTCCGTCGGTGGCTCCTCGGTCGCCGAGCGGAACCTCGACCGGATCACGATCGTGATCGGTCTCCTGTGGTTCGCGTGCATCGTGGTGCTCGGCATTCTGATGAAGATCAACAACTGACTTTTGGGTCCCGATCCTTCGGGCCGGCCCACCACAACCGCATATCTCCCACGTAAAGCCCCATGTTCGGTACGCGCTCAACAACGCGGCCTATCATGGGGCTTGCGTCTGGGGAGCGATGTAACTCCAAGCACTGGACGCGCGTTGGGCCTTACGTAGACTGAGGCGCTCCGCGGCGAAGCGCGAACGCCGACACGCTTCGCGGCACCATCACGCAGGGAGTTACGACCGTGGCAAGTGGCAACGCGATCCGAGGAAGTCGGGTCGGGGCGGGGCCGATGGGCGAGGCCGAGCGCGGCGAGTCCGCGCCGCGCCTGCGCATCTCCTTCTGGTGCTCGAACGGGCACGAGACGCAGCCGAGCTTCGCCTCCGACGCGCAGGTGCCGGAGACCTGGGACTGTCCGCGCTGCGGCTTCCCTGCCGGGCAGGACCGGGACAATCCGCCGGACCCGCCGCGTACGGAGCCGTACAAGACGCATCTGGCCTACGTGCGGGAGCGGCGCAGCGACGCGGACGGCGAGGCGATCCTCGCCGAGGCGCTCGCGAAACTGCGGGGCGAGATCTGACCGACCGAAAAGGGCCGGGCACTTGAGAAGGTGCCCGGCCCTTTCCCGTACCTCTTTCGTGTGGCCGCGGAAAGGCCCGATTCACCCTGATCAATTAGGTTGGATGGGAGCAGCGGGGCACCGTACGTACGCAGGTACGAGAGAAGGCTGAAGTTCGAGATGAACGCGTCCGACAAGCAGGCAGCACTCACCCAGACGCCCGAATGGCAGGCGCTCGTCAAGCACCGCGAACAGCTGGGCGACGTACAGCTGCGGGAGTTGTTCGAGGCCGATCCCGCGCGCGGGTCCGACTGGACGCTGCGGGTCGGTGACCTGCACGTCGACTACTCCAAGCACCTGGTCACCGAAGAGACGCTGCGACTGTTGCGCGAGCTGGCCGCCGCGACCGATGTGTTCGGCCTGCGCGACGCCATGTTCCGCGGCGACAAGATCAATACGACCGAGGACCGCGCCGTCCTGCACACCGCGCTGCGCGCTCCGCGTGACGCCGTGATCGAGGTCGACGGCGAGAACGTGGTGCCGGGCGTGCACGCCGTGCTCGACAAGATGGCCGCCTTCGCCGACCGGGTCAGGTCGGGGGAGTGGACCGGGCACACCGGCAAGCGGATCAGGAACGTCGTCAACATCGGCATCGGCGGCTCCGACCTCGGGCCCGCGATGGCGTACGAGGTGCTGCGCTCCTTCGCCGACCGCGACCTCACCGTCCGCTTCGTGTCGAACGTCGACGGGGCCGATCTGCACGAGGCCGTACGGGACCTGGACCCGGCCGAGACGCTGTTCGTCATCGCCTCGAAGACCTTCACCACCATCGAGACGATCACCAACGCGACGTCCGCGCGCAACTGGCTGCTCACCGAGCTGAGGGCCGGTCAGGAAGCCGTCGCCAAGCACTTCGTGGCGCTTTCGACGAACGCCGAGAAGGTGTCGGAGTTCGGCATCGACACGGCCAACATGTTCGAGTTCTGGGACTGGGTCGGCGGACGTTATTCGTACGACTCCGCGATCGGCCTGGCGCTGATGATCGCGATCGGCCCCGACCGCTTCCGCGAGATGCTCGACGGATTCCACCTCGTCGACGAACACTTCCGCACGGCACCCGCCGAGTCCAACGTGCCTCTCCTTATGGGCCTGTTGGGCATCTGGTACGGCAACTTCCACGACGCCCAGTCGCACGCCGTGCTGCCGTACTCGCACTACCTCTCCAAGTTCACGGCGTACCTCCAGCAGCTCGACATGGAGTCGAACGGCAAGTACGTGCAGAGGAACGGCGAGGAGGTCCGCTGGCAGACCGGCCCCGTGGTGTGGGGCACGCCGGGCACGAACGGGCAGCACGCCTACTACCAACTCATCCACCAGGGAACGAAGTTGATCCCGGCGGACTTCATCGGCTTCGCCGGGCCCGTCGCCGATCTGCTGCCTGGGCTCGTCGCCCAGCACGACCTCCTCATGGCGAACTTCTTCGCGCAGACCCAGGCGCTCGCGTTCGGCAAGACGCCCGACGAGGTGCGCGCCGAGGGGGTGCCCGAGGAGCTGGTGCCGCACAAGACGTTCAAGGGCAACCACCCGACGACCACGATTCTCGCGAAGGACCTCACGCCGTCCGTGCTCGGGCAGTTGGTCGCCCTCTACGAACACAAGGTGTTCGTGCAGGGCGCCGTCTGGAACATCGACTCCTTCGACCAGTGGGGCGTCGAACTCGGCAAGGTACTCGCCAAGCGCGTGCAGCCGGCGCTGACCGAGGGCGAGGACGTACCGGGGCTCGACACGTCGACGCAGGCGCTTGTAGCGAAGTACCGGGAGCTGCGAGGACGTTAAGCATTATTGGGGTGCGCAAAGTCCTTCCGGCGGGTGAGACTGCCCGTCCGTGACCCTGCCGGGAGGCACCCTGTGGATCAGCTCATGTCGGCGCTCGCCGACCCCGAACGACTCAGGCTTTACGCGCGCATCGTCCTCGACGACCTGCCGCCGCGCGAGGCCGACTCCCCGGTGGCGCGCAAGCACCTCGGCAAGCTGATCGGCGCCGGCCTCGTCGAGCGCCTCGACGACGGCTCGTTGCGTGCGGGGCCCGAGGTCTTCCGCCGCCATCGGACCCCCGAGCCCACCACGGGCGTTCCGCGTCACCTCACGGGATTCTTCTCCCGGGGCAGGCTGACGGCCATACCGGTACGGCCCGCCGTCCGCCACGAGCTGCTGGTGCATCTCACGGGCACCCTCTTCGACGCCGAGCGCACCTACAGCGAGCGCGAGGTCAACGAGGCGCTGCGTACGGTCCACGACGACACGGCTGCGCTGCGCCGCTACTGCGTCACGGACGGCCTCCTCGTACGGGAGAACGACGGGTCCGACTACCGGGTGCCGCAGTACGCGTAAGGCCCCACTTCTTAAAGAAGCGGGGCCCTTCGACTACGTAAGCCGCTGTTACGCGACAGCCGGCGGATACAGCTCCGGCGGCAGTTGCGACGCCGCGGCCGCGTCGAGCAGCCACAGTGTGCGCGAGCGGCCGTACGCGCCCGCCGCCGGGGCCTGGATCTCGCCCGCGCCGGACAGCGCGATCGCCGCGGCCTTCGCCTTGTCCTCGCCCGCGGCCAGCAGCCACACCTCGCGCGCGGCCCGGATCGCCGGGAGCGTGAGCGTGGTGCGGGTGGGCGGGGGCTTGGGTGCGCCGTGCACGCCGACGACCGTGCGCTCCGTCTCGCGGACCGCCGGAAGCTCCGGGAAGAGCGACGCGACGTGCGTGTCCGGGCCGACGCCGAGCATCAGGACGTCGAAGGTCGGCACGGGGCCGTGGTCCTCGGGTCCCGCGGCGTTGGCGAGCTCGGACGCGTAGGCCTCGGCCGCGGCGTCCGCCTCGAAGGGACCGTCCGACGCGGGCATGGGGTGCACGCGCGTGGGGTCGAGCGGCACCGCGTCGAGCAGCGCCTCCTTCGCCTGCGTGTAGTTGCGCTCGGGGTCGCCGTCCGGCAGGAACCGTTCGTCGCCCCACCACAGGTCGAGGCGGCCCCAGTCGATCGCGTCCCGGGCGGGCGCCGCCTTCAGCGCGGCCAGCAGGCCGTTGCCGTTGCGGCCGCCCGTCAGGACGACGGAGGCGGAGCCGCGGGCGGACTGGGCGTCGACGATCTTGGTGATCAGCCGGGCCGCGGCCGCCTGCGCCATCAGCTCCTTGTCGCGGTGGACGACGAGTTGGGGTGCTGCACTCACTTGTCTGCGCTCACTTCGTCGTTGTCTTCCTGGCCGGGGCCTTCTTGGTGGAGGCCTTCTTGGCCGGTGCCTTCTTCGCGGCCGCCTTCTGGGCGGGCGCCGCCACCGGAGCGGCCGAGGCCGCCGACGACACCGTCTCCGGCACCGTCGTCTGGTCCTCGGGCTCGCCCAGCCGGTCCACGCCGAACCGCAGCGCGGCCGCGTACGTGTCGTCCGGGTCGAGCCGGCGCAGCTCCTCCGCGATCAGCTCGGACGTCTCGCGGCGCTTGAGCGCGACCGCGCGGTCCGGCTGGCCCTGGATGGAGAGCGTGGCGAGGGTGCCGTCGGCCCGGTCGAGGACGATCGGGCCGCAGGTGGACTCCAGGCGTACGCCGGTCAGGCCGGGGCCCGCCGACAGGCTGCGCCGCACGGGGACGTCGAGCCGGTCCGCGAGCCACATCGCGAGCAGCTCGCAGCTCGGGTTGAACTCCTCGCCCTCGACCTCGACCGAGGTGACGTCACAGGTCACCTGGTCGAGCGCGGCGGCCAGCATCGAGCGCCACGGCGTGATCCGGGTCCAGGACAGGTCCGTGTCCCCGGGGGCGTAGGACTCGGCCCTGGCCTCCAGTTCGTGAACCGGCTGCTCGGCCGCGTACGTGTCCGTGACGCGGCGCTGGGCCAGGGCGCCCAGCGGGTCGTTCGCGGGGTCCAGCGGCGCGTCCACGGGCCACCAGACGACCGTCGGGGCGTCGGGCAGCAGCAACGGGAGCACGACCGACTGGGCGTGGTTGACGACCTCGCCGTACAGGCGCAGGACGACGGTCTCGCCGGTGCCCGCCTCGGCGCCCACGCGAACCTCGGCGTCGAGCCGGGACTTCGTACGGTCGCGGGGCGAGCGCGAGATGCGCTTGATGACCACGAGGGTGCGCGAGGGGTGCTCGCGCGAGGCCTCGTTGGCGGCCTTCAGGGCGTCGTAGGCGTTCTCCTCGTCGGTGACGATGACGAGGGTCAGCACCATGCCGACGGCGGGGGTGCCGATCGCCCGGCGCCCCTTCACCAGGGCTTTGTTGATCTTGCTGGACGTGGTGTCCGTCAGGTCGATCTTCATGGGCGCCGCCAGCTCCGTCCGTCTCGTGCGAGCATTTCGTCCGCCTCGGCGGGCCCCCACGTGCCGGACGGGTACTGCGCGGGCTTGCCGTGCTTGTCCCAGTACTCCTCGATCGGGTCGAGGATGTTCCAGGACAGCTCGACCTCCTCCGTGCGCGGGAAGAGGTTGGCGTCGCCCAACAGGACGTCCAGGATGAGCCGTTCGTACGCCTCGGGGCTCGACTCGGTGAAGGACTCGCCGTAGGCGAAGTCCATCGAGACGTCCCGGATCTCCATCGACGTGCCCGGCACCTTCGAGCCGAAGCGGACCGTGATGCCCTCGTCCGGCTGGACGCGGATCACGATCGCGTTCTGCCCCAGCTCCTCCGTCGCCGTGTGGTCGAAGGGGGAGTGCGGCGCCCGCTGGAAGACGACGGCGATCTCGGTGACGCGCCGGCCGAGACGCTTACCGGTCCGCAGGTAGAAGGGCACGCCCGCCCAACGGCGGTTGTCCACCTCCAACTTGACGGCCGCGTACGTGTCGGTCTTCGACTTCGGGTCGATGCCGTCTTCCTGGAGGTAGCCGACGGCCTTCTCGCCGCCCTGCCACCCGGCCGCGTACTGCGCGAACACTGTGTCCTTGCCGATGTCCTTCGGCAGCTTCACGGCGCCCAGCACCTTGGCCTTCTCGGCGACGAGCGCGTCCGCGTCGAAGGAGGCGGGCTCCTCCATCGCGGTCAGCGCCATCAGCTGGAGCAGGTGGTTCTGGATGACGTCACGGGCGGCGCCGATGCCGTCGTAATAGCCGGCGCGGCCGCCGATGCCGATGTCCTCGGCCATCGTGATCTGGATGTGGTCGACGTACGACCGGTTCCAGATCGGCTCGAACATCTGGTTCGCGAAGCGCAGCGCCAGGATGTTCTGCACCGTCTCCTTGCCGAGGTAGTGGTCGATCCGGAACACCTGGTCCGGGTCGAACACCTCGTGCACGATCGCGTTGAGATCCTGGGCGGAGGCGAGATCGTGGCCGAAGGGCTTCTCGATGACCGCGCGCCGCCAGGAGCCGTCGGGCGCGTCCGCGAGGCCGTGCTTCTTCAGCTGCTGGACCACGTTCGGGAAGAACTTCGGCGGTACGGAGAGGTAGAACGCGAAGTTGCCGCCCGTGCCCTGCGACTTGTCGAGGTCGTTGATCGTCTCCTTGAGGTTCTCGAACGCGTCGTCGTCGTCGAAGTTGCCCTGGACGAAGCGCATCCCCTGGATGAGCTGCTGCCAGACCTCCTCGCGGAACGGCGTGCGCGCGTGCTGCTTGACCGCGTCGTGCACTTCCTGCGCGAAGTCCTCGTCCTGCCACTCGCGACGGGCGAACCCGATGAGCGAGAAGCCGGGCGGGAGCAGACCCCGGTTCGCGAGGTCATAAACGGCAGGCATCAGCTTCTTACGTGACAAATCGCCCGTAACGCCGAAAATCACCAGGCCCGACGGCCCCGCGATGCGCGGGAGCCGTCGGTCGGCGGCGTCACGGAGCGGGTTGCTGTTCGCTCCGTGTGCGGTCAAGGGATCAGCCCTCCGAGGGGGCGAGGCGCTTGAGCTCCGCCTCGGTCGACTTCAGCAGGTCGTTCCAGGACGCCTCGAACTTCTCGACGCCCTCGTCCTCCAGGAGCTGCACGACCTCGTCGTACGAGATCCCCAGCTTCTCGACGGCCTCGAGGTCGGCGCGGGCCTGGTCGTACGTGCCCGCGACGGTGTTCCCCGTGATCTGGCCGTGGTCGGCCGTCGCTTCGAGCGTGGCCTCCGGCATGGTGTTCACCGTGTTCGGGGCGACCAGCTCGTCGACGTACAGGGTGTCCTTGTACGCCTTGTCCTTGACGCCCGTCGAGGCCCACAGCGGGCGCTGCTTGTTGGCCTGCGCCTTGTCGAGCGCGGCCCAGCGGTCGCTGCCGAACACCTCTTCGTACGCCTCGTAGGCGAGCCGGGCGTTGGCGAGGGCGGCCTTGCCGCGCGCCGCCTTGGCGTCGTCCGTGCCGAGGGCGTCGATCCGCTTGTCGATCTCCGCGTCCACGCGGGACACGAAGAAGGACGCGACCGAGTGGATCTGGGACAGGTCCAGGCCCTTGGCCTTGGCCTTCTCCAGGCCGGCGAGGTAGGCGTCCATGACCTCGCGGTAGCGCTCGAGGGAGAAGATCAGCGTGACGTTGACGCTGATGCCGTTGCCGATCGTCTCGGTGATCGCGGGCAGGCCCGCCTTGGTCGCCGGGATCTTGATCAGCGTGTTCGGCCGGTCCACCAGCCACGCGAGCTGGCGGGCCTCGGCGACGGTCGCCTTGGTGTTGTGCGCCAGGCGCGGGTCGACCTCGATCGACACGCGGCCGTCCTGGCCGCCCGTCGCGTCGAAGACCGGGCGCAGGATGTCGGCGGCGTCGCGGACGTCCGCCGTCGTGATCATGCGGACGGCCTCTTCCACGGTGACCTTGCGAGCGGCGAGGTCGGCGAGCTGCTGCTCGTAACCGTCGCCCTGCGAGATCGCCTTCTGGAAGATCGAGGGATTGGTGGTGACGCCTACGACGTGCTGCTCGTCGATCAGTTCGGCGAGGTTGCCGGACGTGATCCGCTTGCGCGACAGGTCGTCCAGCCAGATCGCGACGCCTTCTTCGGAGAGGCGCTTGAGTGCGTCTGTCATGGAAATTGCATCTCCTACAGGTCGTGTATGGGCGTCAGCGCTTGGCCGCGGCGAGAGATTCCTTGGCCTTCGCGGCCACGTTCTCCGCGGTGAAGCCGAACTCCTTGAAGAGGACCTTGCCGTCGGCGGACGCGCCGAAGTGCTCCAGCGAGACGATGCGACCGGCGTCCCCGACGAAGCGGTGCCAGGTCAGACCGATCCCGGCCTCGACAGCGACGCGCGCCTTGACCGACGGCGGCAGGACGCTGTCCCGGTACCCCTGCTCCTGCTCGTCGAACCACTCGACACACGGCATCGAGACGACGCGGGTGGCGATGCCCTCGGACTCGAGCTGCTCGCGCGCCTCGACGGCCAGGTGCACCTCGGAGCCGGTGGCGATCAGGATCAGGTCCGGCGTGGCCTTGGAGGCCTCGACGAGGACGTAGCCGCCCTTGACGGTGTCCTCGTTCGCCTCGTACGTCGGCACGCCCTGGCGGGTCAGCGACAGGCCGTGCGGGTGCGAGACCTCGTACTCCTTCTTGCCGCGCTTGAGGATCTCGCGCCAGGCGATCGCCGTCTCGTTGGCGTCCGCGGGGCGGACGACGTTGAGGCCGGGGATGGCGCGCAGCGAGGCCAGGTGCTCGACCGGCTGGTGCGTCGGGCCGTCCTCACCGAGACCGATGGAGTCGTGCGTCCACACGTAGGTGACGGGCAGCGACATGAGGGCCGACAGGCGCACGGAGTTGCGCATGTAGTCGGAGAACACCAGGAAGGTGCCGCCGTAGATGCGCGTGTGACCGTGCAGCGCGATGCCGTTCATCTCCGCGGCCATGGAGTGCTCACGGATACCGAAGTGGATCGTGCGGCCGTACGGGTCGGCCTCCGGCAGCGGGTTGCTCTTCGGCAGGAACGACGACGTCTTGTCGATCGTCGTGTTGTTCGAGCCTGCGAGGTCGGCGGAGCCGCCCCACAGCTCGGGGATCACACCGCCGAGCGCCTGGAGGACCTTGCCGGAGGCGGCGCGGGTGGCGACAGCCTTGCCGGTCTCGAAGACGGGGAGCTTCTCCTCCCAGCCGGCCGGCAGCTCGCCCGCGTTGATCCGGTCGAACTCGGCGGCGCGCTCCGGGTTGGCGGTGCGCCACTCCTGCAGCGACTTCTCCCACTCGGCCTTGGCCTGCGCGCCGCGCTCCAGGGCGCCGCGCGTGTGGTCGATGACCTCGTCGGAGACCTCGAAGGACTGCTCCGGGTCGAAGCCGAGGACACGCTTGGTGGCGGCCACCTCGTCGTCGCCGAGCGCCGAGCCGTGCGCGGCCTCGGTGTTCTGCGCGTTCGGGGCGGGCCAGGCGATGATCGAGCGCAGGGCGATGAAGGACGGCTTGTCCGTCACGGCCTTGGCGGCCTCGATGGCGTTGAACAGGGCCTCGGGGTCGAGGTCGCCGTCGGCCTTCGGCTCGACGCGCTGGACGTGCCAGCCGTAGGCCTCGTAGCGCTTGCAGGTGTCCTCGGAGACCGCGGTCTCGGTGTCGCCCTCGATCGAGATGTGGTTGTCGTCCCACAGCAGGATCAGGTTGCCGAGCTGCTGGTGCCCGGCCATGGACGACGCCTCGGAGGAGATGCCCTCCTGAAGGCAGCCGTCACCGGCGATCGCGTAGATGTAGTGGTCGAAGGGGCTCTCGCCCGCAGCGGCCTCGGGGTCGAACAGACCGCGCTCGTAGCGGGCGGCCATGGCCATGCCCACCGCGTTGGCGACACCCTGGCCGAGCGGCCCCGTGGTGGTCTCGACGCCGGTGGTGTGCCCGTACTCCGGGTGGCCCGGCGTCTTGGAGCCCCAGGTACGGAACGCCTTCAGGTCGTCCAGCTCCAGGCCGAAGCCGGCCAGGTAGAGCTGGATGTAAAGGGTCAGGGACGAGTGCCCCGCGGACAGGACGAAACGGTCCCGCCCGACCCAGTCGGCGTCCGCCGGGTCGTGCCGCATCACCTTCTGGAAGAGGGTGTACGCGGCCGGGGCCAGGCTCATCGCCGTACCGGGATGGCCGTTGCCGACCTTCTGTACGGCGTCGGCGGCCAGGACACGAGCGGTGTCAACGGCCCGCTGGTCCACATCGGTCCACTCGAAGTCTGTGGTGGTCGGCTTGGTGCTCACCCTGGGTCAGGGCTCCTCTCCACATGTCTCATGCCGGTGACGTCTGTCACCGGCTGTTGTCGAGCCTACCTTCGCTGGGAGGTGCTTTTTTCGAGTCATTCCAGACTGCCGGGAGTCTGCGGGATCCGCCTCCTGACGGGGATCGACGCGCTTTCGACACGTGAATACGCGGCTGCTCAGATGGGGGCTCATCCGTGGTCGGAATTGCTCATCCGGAAGGGCTCCGGGAGAGGGGTGCGAAGGGGCGTTACGGCATGCGGGCCAACACGACCCACCCCCACGAAGGGCTGGGTATGGGCAACGTCTAGAGTGGCGTGGTACGCGCGAGCCTTTACCGGGACTTCACATCAAGTGGTCCGCAACGGGGGCTCGCTGGAGTCTCTGTCAGGGGTGTGCGTGACGGCCGTCGAATCCCGTCCACCGGGAGCGCTCGGGACGAGCAGCACGAGCAGCAGCCGGGGTCAGCGGCCGTTCGGGGCCCGAGTCAAGGCATTCGTGGCGCTGACCAAGCCGCGAATCATCGAACTGCTCCTCATCACCACCGTTCCGGTGATGTTCCTTGCCGAACAGGGTGTGCCCGACCTCTGGCTCGTGCTGATCACCTGTGTCGGCGGTTACCTGTCGGCGGGCGGGGCCAACGCCCTGAACATGTGGTACGACCGCGACATCGACGCCCTCATGGAGCGCACGTCGCAGCGTCCGCTGGTCACCGGCATGGTCAGCCCGAACGAATGCCTGGCGTTCGGCATCGCCCTCGCGGTGATCTCGACGCTGCTGTTCGGCTTCGCGGTGAACTGGCTGTCCGCCTGGCTGTCGCTGGGCGCACTGCTCTTCTACGTAGTCGTCTACACGATGATCCTGAAGCGTCGTACGGCGCAGAACATCGTGTGGGGCGGCATCGCGGGCTGCCTGCCCGTCCTCATCGGCTGGTCTTCGGTCACGAACTCCATGTCGTGGGCGCCGATCATCCTCTTCGGGGTCATGTTCTTCTGGACGCCGCCGCACTACTGGCCGCTCTCCATGAAGGTGAAGGACGACTACGCGCGCGCGGGCGTTCCGATGCTGCCGGTCCTCGCCTCCAACAAGGTCGTGGCCAAGCAGATCGTCGCCTACAGCTGGGTGATGGTGGCGGTCTCGCTGCTGCTCCAGCCGCTCGGCTAT
>NZ_JBTYHB010000068.1:0-17156 GCF_054871485.1 Streptomyces sp. UC4497
CGACAGGCCCTAGGTGCTGCGCGGCCCCGCCCCAAGGGCCAGGGCTCCGCCAACCCCAGCACTCCATCCGCCACGCGGAGTGCTCAGCCACAGCCGGACGCTCCAGCAGGCAGGCGGGTGTGCCGTGCCCGACGGCATCCGGCCCTGCCGCCGCCGGGCACTCACGGGCCGCCCCCGCGCGCCCGCCGCTCGCGCAGCTGCTGCCGGATGGGCGGCCGCCCTGTGTCGCCCGGTGTGCCGGAGCCGCCCGGCCGCCCGCTGACCGGCAAGAGGGTGAGCCGTCCGCACCCACGTGCCGTCCGCCGTAGGTACCGCCGGTCCCGGCCGTGCCGACACGGGAACCGGCGGCGTTCCTCGGCCCGGTGCGTGACCGGCTTCCCGAAACCTGAAACAGCCACCGCCACAGCCACCGCCACGGCCGCAGCCGCAGCCCGGTGTTGGACCGCGAAGTCCTGGTCCATGGGCTCCCGGGGCGGGCGCCAACAGGCAGGGAGACACGGGCGCCCGGATACAGGTGTGCGGCGCCGCCGGGCGCGGGCGCGCCGGGGGAGGGGAGGCGCCGGGGGGGGGGAGTCCTCGGACTACGCGCCGGCGGGACCTCCGCACACCCGCCGCGCCCGCCGGACGGCCCGGGAGGAGACGGAGACGATCGCCAGCAGTCCACCCCGGCCCAGCGGCCTCACCTCAGGGGGCGAGGCCCTGTCGGGGCCCGTCAGGGTTTCCGCGCCAGGAGGCAGGCGTGCGGCCGGGTCACGCGTCCGGCGGGTTCCTGTTCCAGTCTCGCGGTGACGACGAGTCCGGCCTGCTGCAGCAGGCCGGCCATGGTCTCCAGGGGCAGGAGGTAGGACTCGTAGGACACCGGGCGGCCGTAGCCGTGGGTCGGCTGCAGCCGTTCATCGCCGACGTAGTCCCCCCAGAGCAGGTGGCCGCCGGGTGCGAGCGCGCGGTGGAACTCGGCGAACACCGCCGGCAGCCACTGCGGGGGCGTGTGGTGGGTGGAGTACCAGGCCAGGATGCCGCCGAGCGTGCTGTCCTTCGTTTCCAGCGCGGTCATCGAGCCCTCGGTGAACCGCAGTTGGGGGTAGGCGCGCCGGGCCAGTCCGACCATCTTCGGCGACAGGTCGACGCCGAAGGCGGGCACACCCAGCCCGGCCAGGTGTGCCGTCACGCGGCCGGGGCCGCACCCCAGGTCCGCGACCGGCCCCAGGCCGGCGGTCCGTACGAGTTCGGCGAACCCCGCCAGCATGGCGCGGGACAGCGGGTCCATCGCGGACGGCGGCGGGACGCGTTCGAGGTAATCGGCGGCGACCGTGTCGTAGGACTCGCGGACGGCGGTCAGGTAGGAGAGCTCAGCCACGCGGGCGACCCTAGAGCAGACAACTGACAGGCCGCGGCCCACCGTTCAGCACCGGCCTGCGCAACACCCACCACTGCCCCCAGCCCCCAGCGGCCGCCCCGGTGATCGTTTTCCGGCCCCGGCGCGACGGTCACCCCGGCGACCACCGCCATGCCCTCCACCCCCGCTCCCGGGAAAGTCCGGCGCCGCACGACCTCCCACCCGCTGAGAAGCTGCGCGCCACACCCCTCCTGCTGCTGACCGGGCGGTGCTTGGCCGCAGGGTAACGCTCTGCCCGGCGCCCCAGTGTTCCCGAACGGCGAGCCGCACCCGGTCGCCCCCCCCGGCAGCACCTGGCCGGCCGGGGGCGCGCCTTGGCCCGCATCAGGGCCCGGGCGCAGCTCCAGCGCTGCCCCGACAAACCCGAACGCCCCCGTGAGGGACGGCACTTCACCGCCACGACCGCCGCGCGGAGCAGCACGGGGCGGGCGGTTGTCTCAGGCGGTCGGGTCCCAGAGGCCGCCGGCGTCACCGCGGGCGAGGTGTTCGGCGTAGACGCCGGTCTTCCAGGCGATGAGGGACCGGCACTCCTCCAGGGCCTGGATCTGCGCGTCGACGCGCAGGCGGTGGGCATCGAGCAGCCGCAGGCGCGCCTCTTCGTTGCCCGGTCCCTGGCGTACGAGTGCGGCGAAGTGTTTGAGGTCGGCGAGCGGCATGCCGGATGCGCGGAGCTTGACGCAGATCAGCAGCCAGTCGACGTCGGGGGCGGTGTAGCGCCTTCGGCCGCCGGATGTGCGCTGGAGGGGCCCGACGAGCAGGCCTTCGCGCTCGTAGAAGCGCAGGGCGTGCACGCTCAGCCCGGTCCGCTGGGCGACCTCGCCGATGCCCAGCGACTGCACGGGAGCCCCGGTGCTGGTCATGCCGCTCACTCCCAGGGGCTTGATCTAGACCTCGCTCTAGATCGTAGCGTCCCCGGCATGCCCTTCACCGATCATCACCAGCAGCCGCTCGGCTCGCCCTTCTCCTCGCCCTTCTCCGCTTCCAGCACCGCCGAGGACGTCATGGCCGGCCTCGATCTCTCCGCAAGGACGGCCGTGGTGACCGGCGGCTACTGCGGGCTCGGTCTGGAGACGACCCGGGCGCTGACGGCCGCCGGAGCCCGGGTCGTGGTTCCCGCCCGCCGCCCCGACGTCGCCCGTGCCGCGCTGGAGGGGGTGGACAACTGCGAGGTCATCGCCATGGACCTGGCCGACCCCGCCGGCGTCCGCTCGGCCTGCGCACACATCAGTGACCGGTTCGGCCGGCTCGACCTCCTGATGGCCGTCGCGGGAGTCATGGCCACCCCGCAGCGGCGCGTCGGGCCCGGCTGGGAGGGCCAGCTCACCGTCAACCACTTCGGGCACTTCACCCTCGCCTGCGGGCTCTACCCGCTGCTGGCCGCCGCGGACGGCGCACGCGTCGTCGTCAACAGCTCCGCCGGACACGCCCTGACCGGCATCCGCTGGCACGATCCGCACTTTCGTACCGGCTACGACAAGTGGCTGGCCTACGGGCAGGCCAAGACCGCCAACGCCCTGTTCGCCGTCCACCTCGACGCCCTCGGCGCGAGCGACGGCGTGCGGGCCTTCGCCCTCCACCCCGGAAAGATCATCACCGGCCTCCAGCGGGAGATGACACGCCAAGAGCAGATCGACCGCGGCTGGGTGGACGAACACGGCAACGTCGTCGGCACCGGTTTCAAAACCCCCTCCCAGGGCGCCGCCACCGGCCTGTGGGCCGCCACGTCCCCGCTCCTGGACAACCGCGGCGGCCTCTACCTGGAGGACTGCTACATCGCCCGTGTCTGCGCCCTTGGCGCCCCCATGGACGACGGCGGCGTCCGCGCCCACGCCATCGACCCCGACGAGGCGGCCCGGCTGTGGGACCTGTCCCTCGCCGCGACCGGCGCCACACCGATCCCCCGGCCACCAGGGGAACTTGGAGGATGAACTCTCCAAGCCGCCCGCTGCGCCGACACCGGCGGCAACGGGGCCGCTGCGCACACCCACCTTGAGGGGCCGCCCCACCCCGCCCACGCATGGCCCACCCCGATAACCAAGACCGGCAGCCGATCAGATACACCCCCTTCAGGGACGGCAGGCCCGGAGCCGGGCGGGGCACGGGACTCCAGATCCTTCTCCGCCCGGGGCGAAGGTCCCGCCCCGGCCGGGCAGTTACTCCCTATCTGCGCCTTTTCAGGGTGCTGTCACATGTCTGTGATGTTCTGTGCGGAATGCCTTGATGTGTGCAGCCTAGCTTCATGAGTACGCGGTCCCCACGACGCGTTCGACTCAGCCAACCCGCTCGACCTGCTCGACTCGCTCGACTTGTTCGACTCATGGAAAGGGGCCGGCGCATGCAGACCTCTCGTATTTTCCGCACGTCTGTGGCATCCGCCGTTCTCGGTCTCGGCGCCGTGACCGCCGTCGCCGCCACTGCCGAAGCCGCTCCGGCGTCCACCGGGCCCGCGGTCACCGCCACCGCCACCCAGCACACCGCCGCGGCGGGCCGCACCCAGACCCTGCCGCTCAGCGACGGCAGCACCGCCCACGTCACCCGGCTGCCCAACGGCACCTACCAGGCCTGGATCACGCACAAGGGCGTGCGGATCGCGGCGCTGGACTCCGCGCACAAGACCCAGCGCGTGCACGGCTACACGTACGCGCTCAACCAGGCGAACGGCTTCGTCGGCGTGGTGCACCCCGGCGGCTGGCACAGCGAGCAGAACGTGCCCCAGCACCCGGCGAAGAAGCACACGCACCACAAGCACAACGACCACAAGCACAACGGTCACAAGAGCAAGCACCACAAGAGCAAGCACCACACGAACCGGCCCGGCAAGACCCGTGACGTACGGCTCGCGGACGGCGCCACCGCCCACGTCACCCAGCTGCCCAACGGTACCTACCAGGCCTGGATCACCCGGCACGGCGTGCGCATCGCCGCCCTGGACGCCGGCCACAGCACGGCCCGCGCCCACGGCCACCACTACACGCTGAACGCCCACACCGGAGCCGTCCACCTGCGCTGACACTCCCACAGCCCCCGCTACCCCCGTCCCTGCCCCCTCCCGCTCCCTGCGACCGCAGGGGGCAGGGACGGGGCCGTGAACGGCGCCGCGATTGCGGGGTACCACCGCTCCCACAGCCCAAGGTGCCCTGCCGGCCGAGACCCCGACTCCTCCTGTACGGCTGCCGGGGACGGGGGGAGCTGGCTGGGGCGGCCTTCTGCGGCTCCACCTGGGCGCCTCCAACTGGCCCCATTTCACGGATGCTTGGTGCAGATCAGGCGACTTGAGTTGGCTCCGGAGGCCGGGCCGGGCCGGGCCGGGCCGGGCCGAGGCGGGGCGGGACCACCCGATTGATGCTGTCGCCGGAGATGCGGGGCGTGTGCGGCCGGTCCGGGAAGGGCAGCACAGCCGATGGGGCTGCGCTGCCAGCCTGAAGCGCACCGACAGGGGGGGCACGTGGAGGTCGTTGAGCGCGAGCTGGCCGATCCCTGGAAGGGGGTTCTGGTCGCTCCCGTCTGCGGCAGTGGCATCGGTGTTGTGGTGCTGGCGGGTTCCAGCGGGCGCATCGAACGGGAGAGGGCGCGCATCCTCGCCGAGCAGGGCATGACGGCCTTGTCGATCCGCTGGTTCGGCGGGCCGGGCCAGTCCCCGGGAATCTGCGAGATCCCTCTGGAGACCTTCACCGCCGCCGTCGGCTTCCTGCGGGCGAACGGGGCGGAACGCATCGGCGTGCTGGGCAGCTCCAAGGGGGCCGAGGCGGCTCTGCTGACGGCCGTGCACGATCCGCGCGTGGACGTAGTGATCGCGCTGTCGCCCACGTCGCGCGTCTGGTGCAACGTCGGACCGGGGCGCGACGGAGCGCAGCGGCCGTACCGGTCGTCCTGGACCTGGCGGGAACAGGCGCTGCCTTTCGTCCCGATGGATGATTCCTGGACTCCCGCCAAGCCGGGAAGCGGGCCGGTCGCCATCCGCGGATGGTACGAACGCAGCGCGCTGACGTACGCTCACCTGCTCTCTCCGGCGGAGATCGCCGTGGACCAGGCCCGGGCCGATCTCCTGCTGGTCGCGGGCGGAGACGACGCGATGTGGCCGTCCCTTCCCTTCGCCGGACAACTGGCCGCGCGCCGGCGCTCAGCCGGGGCCGCCGTGCGGGTGATCGCCCGCCACGACGCCGGACACCGCCCGCGGCTTCCTGGGGAGAGTGCCGCGCCGGCCTCCCCGCACTTCCTGTACGGGGGCACGCCCGAGGCCGACGCGGCCCTGGGAGCGGCCGCCTGGCCCCACATCCTCAACGCGCTGTGCGGCGGGCACTGACCCCGTGTCGCCCGCGTCCGCAGCCGAGGGACGCTTCTGTCACCTCATCCCGTGGTGCCTGTTCGCCTGGGTGCGGGCCGGGCGGCAGGACGCGGTCCCGGCCTCCGTCAAGGCGGCGTTGAAGGTGAGCCGGTCCATGACCGCTGCGCAGAGCCGTGGGCCGTCCTGTGGGCTGCGCTTTTCGGGCGTGCGCCTGCGGGGCCACCTGGGCGCCCCTGGGCCCGCACCGGGGCTTGGCCGCGCGGCCCCGGCCCGGATGCCGGCCGGCGCGGCGGCGCCGGCCGGTCAGGGCCTGCCGCTGCGGCGACTGCGGGGTGCCGGGTGACCTTGCGGGCCCACGGCGCCTACGCGTGGCCGAGGCGCCCGACAGCCGAACTGTGTGAGACATGCAACGAACCCCCGTGATCAATTTCCGCCGCGTCCGGCCCGCCGCCTAGCGTCCCCCGCACACATCGACAGCCGGGGGCCTATCGGGCGGAGCGACAGCACGTGATGACCCTGGCCTGCAGCGGCACAGGCTCCGGGAGCCTCATGTCCGCCCTGCTGCCCGACGGGGCGGGTGGGGCCGGTCCTGGTGCTCGTCTTCGCCGTCCTGATCGGGCTGGCCGTCTACGGCCGGTACAAGCAGCGCCGCGACGGCACGCACCCGCCGCGTGTGAAGGCCGCGGTGCAGCGGGGCGCGGCCCGGGTCACCCTCTGCGGCGCCGTCCTTGCGGAGATCCTCGGCCTGATCGGGATCTTCGTCTTCAAAGCCCCGTGGTGGGCAGGCGCCGCGCCGCTCGCCCTGTGCGCCTTCGGGATCGTCCCGGTCCGATGGGCGCGCGCGGACGCCCGGGGACACCGGTGACGCGCTCGGACAAGTGGCCGGCCGTCGCCCTGGCCGGGATGCTCATCGCCGCCCTCTGCAACGTCATGACGAGCCACACCGGCTGGGCGCGTGTGTTCTGGCCGGCCGTCGCCGTCCACGTCATCAGCTATCCGGCCCGGCACCTCTACCGTGAGCGCCGCACGTGGCGCGCCGAGCGCCAGGCCCTGCTGACGCGCCTCGACCGGCTCCTGCGGGACGAGGTGAGGCGCCGATGAAGAAGCGTCTGAAGAAGCTCGGTGCCGTGCCCGGCGGTGCTGCGGTGAGCATGGGCGGCGTCGGCGGCGGCACCTGGGGCGGATCCGGCGGCGCCCCCATGCCGTGGTGGCTGTGCGCCCCCGTGGGAGCCGTCCTCGTCGTTCTGATCGTGGTCATCGTCATCGATGTCCGCGACCTTCTCCGTCTGGAGAAGGCGGACCGGTCAAGCAGCGGGGGAAACGGTGGCTGACGTTCACGGGTGTGATCGCGGACCCGCCGAAGCAGCTCACCGTCCGGGAGATCGCGGTGAACGTCGTCACGACCGGCGTCTTCGGCGCCATGGGGCCCGTCACCGGCGACTGGCCGATGGCGATCGGCGTGGGGACCAGCGCCACCGGGAGCCATCTCATCCATCAGTGGTGGTGGCGCCGCACCGGCCGGCCACAGGCCGAACGATGACGTCCGAGACCCTCGTACGCATCGTGGGGCCCGCGCTCGCCGTGCCCGGCTGCATCGCAGTGCTGGTGTTCGCAAGCGGGCGGACCTTCGCGTACGCGTGCCTGAAACTCGGCCTGCTGGTGGTCCTCAGCCTCCTGTTCCGGCTGGTTCGCATCTACGGGAAAAAGATGGCGGCGCCGGAGGGACACAGATGATCAATAAGATCCTCGTCCGGGTCATGTACGCGCTGATCTTCGGCGGCATGGTCGCCTACGTCGCCCAGGGCCTCTTCCACGACGGCTGGGTGGCGGCGGCCTTCGGCATCGTCACCGTCGGCGTCTTCGGCATCTGGAACCTGCGCCGGGCCACGGTCTCCCGCGACAAACGGCTTGGCCGCTCCGGCACCCGCATCAGCCGGTTCCTGGCCACGCGTACCGGCCTCGCCATCCTGCTCGTAGTGCTGGCGCTGGCCATGACGCTCTTCGCGCTCGGCGCGGGCGACTGCCCCACGCGGGACGCCTCCGGGACGTGCGGCATGCCCAGCCACATGAACTGGTAGCCAATCGGGGAGCCTTGCCGCCCTGTCTCGACACAACGATCCCCCCGGGCCGTGGACAGGACCGGGAACACGACAGGGACGGCTGAGGGAAACGCGGCCATTGCGGCCGCTCCCGAAGTGGCCACCCCTCCCGCTTCGGTGGGTTCTCAGTGACCCGACGGAGCTGCCTGTCGACGCCATACCGGTTGAGGTCGTGCTCCTGCGCGTACGCGCGGCTGATGGACGGTCGGCCTCACGCACGATGCCCGCCCCGGCAGGCCGGGGCGGGCATCGAGGAGCTGCGGATCAGGCGGGGGTGATGTTCTCCGCCTGCGGGCCCTTCTGGCCCTGGGTGACGTCGAAGTTCACCTTCTGGCCCTCCTGGAGCTCACGGAAGCCCTGGGCGTTGATGTTCGAGTAGTGGGCGAAGACGTCGGGGCCTCCGCCTTCCTGCTCGATGAAGCCGAAGCCCTTTTCAGCGTTGAACCACTTCACGGTTCCAGTAGCCATGTCGTCCTCCAAGGAGACTCGAAAATCGGTCCCGCTCCGTGCGGGTACCGGAGGTGATCGTCTTGGTCCTTCGGGACGTGGAACAGTGAATCGCCCGTGCTTCGTGCTCACGGGCGACCGGGGTACTTCGGAACCAGACAGCTGATCATGACGCTACACGGACCGGCCGCCCAGATGGCGAACTCTCGTCGAAATTTCTTGCCCGGTCGGCACATCGACCGTCGTCGCTGTGCCCGGTTTGCGCTCATTGGTCACGGTGACGGACGGACTCGCAGCTGCCGGGGGGCCTCGATACGTGTTCCAGGAACGGGCGTTGCCTGCGTCGGCGTCGGCGTCGGCGCCGGGGCCAGGGCCTGCGTCGGGGCTGGGGCCGGGGCCGGGGTCGGGGTTGTGCGTGGTGTTCCTTGGTGTCGGGGGAGTAGCGGGGCCGCGCCGGCTGCGCGGCCCCGTGTCGGCCTGTGCTGGTGGCAGCGGGTTAGCGGGTCAGCGGTCCTGGGCGAGGGCGTACAGCTCGCCGAGCAAACTCCCCTCGGCAGCGATGAGTCGGTCGAAGGGCCCCTGCTCCCGGATGGCTCCCTGGTCGAGGACGATCACTCGGTCGGCCATCCTCACGTTGTCGAGGCGATGGGTGACCACCACGGTGATCCGGTCCGGGGCCATGGCCCGCAGCTCCCGGAAGACCGTGTGCTCCCCGCGGGCGTCCATCTCACTGGTCGGCTCGTCCAGGACGAGTACGGCCGGCTCCCTGTACATCGCTCTTGCACAGGCCAAGCGCTGCCACTGGCCTCCGGAGAGTTCGTGGCCGCCCCACACCGACCGGGCGAGCAACGTGGCCAGCTGGTCGGGGAGTTGGCGCAGGGCCTCGGTCATGCCGACCCGCTGCACCGCCTCCCAGATCCGCCCATCGCCGTACTCGCGGGGCTGGCCCAGGGTGATGTTCTCCCGGGCGGCGAGCGGCCAGTGCCCGCTCTTCTGCGGCACCAGGCCCACGTGCCGCCACACGGACTCCGCGTCGGCGCCGGCCAGGTCGGTGCCATCCCAGAAGACGTTGCCGCCGGTCGGGACGGTCAGCCCGGTGAGCATCCGGATCAGCGTGGACTTGCCGGCGCCGTTCTCCCCGACCAGGGCCACGACCTCGCCGCGGTTCAGGGTGAGCGTGATCGGCCGGAGGGACGGGGCCTCCCTGCCCGGGTAGGTGTAGGAGGCTCTTTCCAGGCGGATCTGCCGCGGGGGTTGGGCCTGCACGGTGCCGCGGGCCGTGGCCATGGCGCGGACCTCGTCGACGAACTCGTAGTAGTCGCAGAGGTAGAGGCCGTGGTGGAACATCACCGTCGAGTACCGGATGATCGAGTTCAGGGCGCGCCCGGCGGTCTGCGAGGCGACGACCGCAGTGCCTGCGAGGGCGGTCGTCATGGCGCCGGCGAGGACCAGAGCGGCGAGCCGGACACGGCATGCGACTCGGGCGTCTGCGCCTCGTCGGACAGTGAGCGGGCCGTGCTGCCCGTGACCAGGGCACTTTAGGCGGGCGCGGGCAGGCCGGTCAGACACGTGCGCAGCACCGCCAGGAGCGCGGTGGCGGCCGGTGTGGGGTTGAACGCGCTCCAGGTCAGGTACTCGCTGCGGGTCGGGCCATCCGTCACCGGGATGGCCGCGACGGGGCTGCCCGGTCGCAGGGTTGCCGGTGGCAGCAGGGCGACGGCGAGGTTCTGCTCGACGAGGTCAAGGATGAGGTGGGTGGACATGGCCTCGAAGGTCACGTCGCGTTGGATGTCTGCTGCCTCGAAGGCGAGGTCGGTCTGTGTGCGTCCGGGAGTGCCGGCCGTGAAGTCGACGAATGTCTCCCCGGCCAGGTCGGCCAGGCGCAGGCGGCACCGCCCGGCCAGGCGGTGCTCGATGGGGACGACAGCGACGTGCTTCTGCCTGGACAACCTCAGTGCCTGTACACCGGCCGGTGTGACGGTCTCCGGCAGCCCGAGGACCGCGATGTCCACGGCGCCCGATGCCACGGAGGAGACGAGTTCGTCGCTGGCCGCCGTGCGCAGGGTGACGCGCGCCGCAGGATGGCTCTGGTGAAAGACCCGCAGCGCCCGTGGAAGATCAAGGGAGGTGATGGTCGGAATCATGCCGATGGTGACCGGCCCCCGGATCTCCCCGACGGCCGCCGCCGCATCGGCGACGGCGCGCTCGGCGGCCTCCAGACTCACCCGGGCCGGCTGCAGGAACGCCTCACCCGCGGCGGTGAGTTCGACTCTTCTGCTGGTGCGCGCGAACAGGCGCGCCCCGATCTCGTCCTCGAGCGCCTTGATCTGATGGCTCAGCGCGGACTGGACCACATGGCACTGCGCGGCAGCACGCGTGAAGTTCCGGGTCTCGGCCACGGCCAGGACGTATCGAAGCTGTCGGAGTTCCATCCACCCATCGTGCTACACGATCGATCCCATGAAAACCATTCGTTGGACTCATAGATGATCCGGGCCCAGAGTGGCGTGGGTGACCACAACGACAGATCCGCCGGCGCCGACGCAGCCGGCCTCAACGCCCGCGACCGGCCGAGCCGGACTCACACTCGCCACAGCGTTCGCGCCCGCAGTGTGGGGGACGACGTACATCGTCACCACCGAACTGCTGCCGCCCAACGCCCCGCTGTTCGCCGCACTCATGCGCGCCCTTCCCGCCGGCCTACTCGGACTGCTCATCGCGCGCACCCTGCCGCACGGCACCTGGTGGTGGAAGGCCGCGACCCTCGGGACCCTGAACGTCGGCGCGTTCTTTGCGCTGCTGTTCATCGCCGCTGAACGCCTCCCCGGCGGAGTGGCCGCGACCCTCGGGGCCACCCAGCCGATCCTGGT
The DNA here is from genome assembly GCF_054871485.1 of Streptomyces sp. UC4497. Taxonomy (NCBI): domain Bacteria; kingdom Bacillati; phylum Actinomycetota; class Actinomycetes; order Kitasatosporales; family Streptomycetaceae; genus Streptomyces; species Streptomyces sp. UC4497. The sequence goes on from NZ_JBTYHB010000068.1 coordinate 11,098, forward strand.
GGCCCTGCTCGCCACCCTGATCCTCTCCGAGCGCCTGTCGCCCTGGCGCCTTACCTGGGGTGTCGTCGGAGTCGTCGGGGTCGGGCTCGTCGTGCTGGGCCCCGGCGCCACGTTTGACCCGCTCGGGATCCTCGCCGGCCTCGCCGGGGCCGCGGCCATGGGCACCGGCATCGTGCTCACCAAGCGCTGGGGCCGGCCCGAAGGCGTCAGCGCGGTGGCCTTCGCCGGATGGCAACTCACTGCGGGCGGCCTCGTGTTGCTCGTCCCGACGCTGCTTGTCGAGGGCATCCCCGGCGGCATCGACACTCAGGCCGTGGCCGGGTACCTGTGGCTGGGGAGCGCGGGCGGACTGATCGCGTACACCCTCTGGTTCAGGGGCCTGCGCTCTCTGCCGGTCACGGCGACGGCCCTACTCGGCCTGCTCTCGCCCCTGGTCGCGACAGCCCTCGGTGTGCTTCTCGCCGACGAGAGCCTCGATCCACTTCAGCTCCTCGGCTTCGCCCTCGCCCTCGCGGCACTGGCGGCCGGGCAGACCACTCCAGCACCTCGCACACCGAAAGGCCTCGTCTCGTGAACATCACAGTTCTCGGCGCCACCGGAATGGTCGGCTCCCGCCTGGTCACCGAAGCAGTCCTGCGCAGACACCAAGTCGTCGCCGCATCCCGGCGCCCGCTCGAAACAACCACCCCCGGCATTACCCCCGTAGCCGTGGACGCCCACACCGCCGGACAGCACGGCGTCGCTCTCGATACGGCGCTCAACAAGGCCGACGCCGCCGTCCTCGCCATCCGGCCGGCCCCGGGCCAGGAGGACTCGATCGCACCGCTGACATCGGCCGTTCTGGACGCGACCGCCCGCGCCGGCATCCGACTGCTGGTGGTCGGCGGAGCGGGGCCCCTGAAGTCGCCAGGCCGCCTCGGACGGTTGGTGATCGACGACCCGGATCATGTCCCAACCCAATGGCGTGCCATCGCGGGAGCCAGCACGACCCAGTTGCGGACCTGCGATGCGCACGAGAACACGAACTGGACGTACCTCAGCCCGCCGGCCGTCCTCGAACCCGGCACACGCACCGGCAGCTACCGCCGCGGCACAACCACCCTGCTGACCGACCCCGACGGCACCTCCCGGATCAGCGTCGAAGACCTCGCAACAGCGGTACTCGACGAACTCGAACGACCCCGCAGAGACCGGCACTTCACCGTCGCGCAGAACGGCACGGGGAGGCCAACTGACTGAGCGAGGCCAAACTGCAGCAGGTCGCAACACCCACTGGAACCGCCCCGATGTAACCTGCCTCCCGGCTTTTCTCGCCCCCGTCCTCGACGACGGTCCTGCTCGCGGCTGCTGAGGGTGCGGGGGTGGTCGGTGCCCAGCACTCGCTCGTGGTCGGCGAGAAGCTCGGCGAAGGCGGCGGCTGCACCGGCCGCCTCTGCCGCCTACGGCCCTCGACGCTCAGGGGCGCATTCGCGTGGGGCACTCGTCGTCCTCTCGAAGTCAGACGACGGCAGGCGCGACACCTATCGTGCGCGCCTGCCGCATTGCCGCCTTTCAGTCCCGCGGTGCGACACGGATACGGTTCCCGTCAGGATCGGCTGCGAGGAAGGTCAGCCCGAACCCCGCATCATGTGGCTCCTGCAGGATCGTGACGCCCTTGGACTGCCACTGCTTGAAGATCGCACCGATCGCGTCGGGCCCCTCGTTGCTGGCCAGACAAACCTCACTGGTGCGCGGGACGTCCGTTGACAGATCGTCGAACCGGCCAGACCACAAAGCGAGGTCAGCGCCTGGCCCGAGGTCGAAGGTGATGTATCTCCGAGTCTCGAACGAGGGGCTCATGCCGAGGAGGTCGCCGTAGAAGCGCGCTGCGGCGGGAGCGTCGTTCACATAGACGATGGACACGACGGATGTGGTCATGGTTGTTCCTTCTCACAGCTCGTAGGTACGCACCCACCAGCCTCACCGGAATATGCGCCGCCCCCATGTCGCAATTCCTGAAAAAATTTGGTGCGTGACCCCAGACCGCTTCTTCTCCCTGATGCTGCTCCTCGCATCGAGGGATGCCGTGACCACACAGGAACTTGCCTCGGCGCTCGGGGTGTCCCTTCGAACCATCACCCGGGATCTGAACTGGCTCCGCGACGCCGGTCTGCCGGTGATCGCGCAACGGGGCCGCCTCGGAGGTGTGACCATGCTGCCCGGGTCCGGGCCCGACCTCACGCGACTCACGCCGGGCGAGCGTGATCATCTCTCGCTCGCCGGGCTGGACGAGAAGCAACGAGCGGAGCTCGACGCATCGGTCGAAAGCCGGCGCGCTCTCGCCAAGATCGCCGCTGCACCGCCACGTCGAGTTGATGAGCTCCTGCCGCTCACCGACGTAGTGCACGTGGACAGCCGTCCCTGGCTCCAGGCACGAACTTCAGGCACGACTCCGGCTTCGCTGATCGGCCCGGTGCGGCGAGGCCGCCGGCTACGGATCGAGTACGACAGCACACGCGAGTCATGCCCACGTGACCTGGTCGTGGACCCCTACGGGCTGTTCGCCAAGGCCGGCATCTGGTACCTCGTCGCCGACTGTGCCCGCGTGCCACGGATGTACCGACTCGAACGGATCACCACGTGGAAAGAAGTCGACCAGCCACGACGGATCCGCGAGAACCAGACCCTGGCCACCGTCGCTGCAGCGCTCGTTGACCAGTGGGAACACAACCATGCGATAGAGGTCAGCGCCACCATCGACCAGACCCAGATCGAGCGAGCGCGACGGATCCTCGGCCAACGACTCGTCCAGGACGACCATGAGGAATCCACCACCGGCCACAGGGTGAGGATCCGCTTCCCGCACCTGGAGGACGTGCGAACACTATTGCCGTTCGGGAGCACCATCACTGTGCACGGCCCCGCCGAAGCCATAACTCACCTCGGCGACCTCGCCACCGACCTCGCCCACCACTATGGGCCGTCACCAACGTCCTGACTCGCAACAACTAGCGGCCCACCCACGACCAAACGCGTCACACCCATTCGATGCCGAGTTTGCGCAACGCGTGTAGCTGCTCCGCACTCAACTTGTCCCGTCTCGACTTGATGTTGGTGATCCATACGCCGAGATTCACGGTCACCGATTCCGTTTCGCCGGCGACCACGATCTCCTCGCTGAGGCCGCGCGGGACGGGCCGGTGGGCGCCTTCGCGTTCTACCCATTGCGTGAGGGCTGCGAGGCCGCGCTGGAACGCCTGCTGCGCTTTGCTCGGGCCCTTCGCCGAGTGCTTACTCGTTGGGGCGGGAGCCGGAGCCTCAACGGGCTTCAACCCCAGCTTGGTCAGTCGTTCTTGTTGTTCGGTCGACAACAGCTTCCAGGTGCCCGGTTGCTTCTGCTGCTTCAGCCATTTGCCGATGTCGTCGCCGTCCATGAGTACGCCGGGTGCGATGTCGGGGAGCCGGCCGTCGGGTTCATCGGCAACGAGGTCGGCGAGGATGCGGTAGTGCCGCTGCCAGTTCAGCGGCCACGGGCAGTCCCAGTCCGGGTCGATCTCGGTCAGCTGCTGTGCGCGCATCGCTGCCCGGTCCGTGTCCTTCCCGAGGCCGCCCTTGCGCCGGAGGTTGGCGAGGTGTTGCCCGATGGGCACCAGCGTCTCGCCTTCGCCCCAGACCGCGTCCTGCCGGGGTGCGAGGTGTCCGGTGGCCCGCTGATAGGAGCGGAGCGCGGCGAGCTTGTTTTCCCACGCCTCTTCGCCTGGTTCCCACACCATCCCGGCCTCTGGGGCGTCCAACAGCACTTTGCGCCGCTCCTCCAGTTCCCCGGCCCGTAGTGCCTTGCGCTGCTGGTGCACCCATCTGCCGAGGGGGAAGTTCTTGGTGACGCCGACCTCGACCTCGGTGTCGTACGGGACGGCGTGGACGCCGGTGTTCTGGTTCTCTGCCCGCCAGCGCAGCAGCGCCTGGTAACCCTCCAGCCAGACCAGGGACTCGGGCCGGTAGACCCGGGTGCGCAGGAACGCGGCGATCGTCGCGGCGTCGCGCGGGCTGGAGAAGTGCAGCAGCGCGGACTCGGCAGTGGCGTCGGTACCGTCCTGCTTCTGGTCCCCGCCGTCGCTCTCGTCGCCGGCCCCGACGATCCGCCCGTCCGCGTCGCGCTGCACGTGGACTGTGCGCTTGCCGCTGGTGAGCGCGCGGGAAGCGAGCTGCTCGACCAGGCGCTCATCATGCGAGCGCAGGCCCTGGAGCACGGCCACGAGCGGCTTGAAGCTGGCGCTGGCGACCATGTCGGTCGGGTTCTCGCCGGGTTCCAGGAACACCGGCACGATGATCCGCGCGACCTTGGTGGAGCCGTCCTTGTTGAGCCGGAGTGCGCGGCCGATGTTCTGGACGATCTCGACCTGGGAGCCGCGGGTGTCGGCGAAGCAGATGGCCTCCACACCCCGCTCGCCGGTGATATCGACGCCTTCCCCGAGGACGCGACAGCTGGCGAGGAACGCCCGGTGCACCCGGCGCCCGGCCGCGTCGATGCCGCCTGCGAACTGCCGGAGCACTTCCCGGCGTTCGGCAACGAGATGGTCGCCGCACAGCCACGCCGACCACACCCGGTCCGGCGGGACGTGGCGGCCGGCCTCGAGTTCGTAGAAGTCCGCGTCGATGGAGGACTTCGGCAGTCCGTCAGCGGCAGCCAGGTCCTCGCCGGAGGCATCGTCGACGTACAGCTCGACAGCGGTCTCGGGCAGCTTGCCCGCGAACGCGCGGGCCTCTTCCACCTTCTGGTGGAACGTCATGACCGTACGGAGGTTGTACGCGGCGGCGTGCTCCAGGAGCGCGGTCTGCAAGAGCGCGAGGCGCCGGCCCCGCCGGGCTTCCTTGGACTCCCCGATCACGGGGGAGGGGTCGCGGATCTCCAGGACGTCGATCTCGAATCCGGCGAGAATCTCGCGTTCGATCGCCTCCGAGAGCCCGAGCTCTGCGAGCCATGCGCCGTACGTGCCGTTCGGGTCATCGGCCATGGTCGCGATCTCTGCCTTCTTGCCGTCCGGGGCCTTCTGCGGGCGGGGCGCGGCGAGGATGCGCGGGGTTGCGGTGAGGTAGAGCCGGTAGTTGGCGGGGATGCGGGCGTTGTCGTGGATCGCCGCCCATGGCCTGCCAAGATCGCCTGCGGTTGAGTGCGCCTCGTCGACGATGGCGAGCGAAAAGCCGTCCATCCGTTGTCCGTACAGCTGCTCCCCGCCTGCGAGAGCGGCCTCCAGAGGCCCGCGAACCTTCCGCTGACCCGCAGGGTCGTCGAAATCTTCGCGGTCCACCAGCGAGGCGTACGTAGCAAACACGACGACGGGCCCGGAACCGGCCCACAGGGCGAGCTGGATCGGGTTGGTGGTGGTGCGCACCCCCAACGCACCCAGGACCGGGTCGTTCTCCAGCGAGCACACCGCCACCATCTGCGACCGGTGGCCCACCAGCCGCCACGCCTGGGCGGTCTGCGCGAGCAAGTCCAAGGTCGGCACCATCACGAGGATCCGGCCGGCTGGGAACGACTCCAGCGCGCACGCAGCAGCCGTGATCGTCTTGCCCGAGCCGGTCGCGGACACGATCGTGCCCCGGGCACCCTGCGGGGGCGCAGGTGTCCTTTCAGGGAACCCCACCCACCGGCGAAACGCGGAGCGTTGAGCTACCTGGTGCTCCTTGAGTCGAATCGCTGACATCTCCTTCCCCCCTCAATGCCTGAATTCATTCAGGCGAGGATCTCACCCCTAGGGTTCCTCATATTTCTGCCAAAGATACATACTGCATCAGCTTGATGCAGTCGAGACACCAACACCCTCAGACCCCATGCAGCCAGCCCGGCCCGCGCCAGCGGGCCCAAGTTCCGCAGGCGAAGCCGAAGGAACCTCAAGGCAGGGGAGCGCAGCGGACCTGCCTCGGAGGCTGAAGCGCAGCGAAAGCCTCCAGGTGAGAGCGCAGCTCGAACCGGCTCCGAGAGCGCAGCGAACGGAGCATCAATCCCCATGCGCAGCATGGGGATTGAGCGGGATGCGCAGCATCCCGCCAGCGCTCCCGCGAAGCGGGAGCGCAAC
>NZ_JBTYHB010000069.1:0-16499 GCF_054871485.1 Streptomyces sp. UC4497
GTACGTCGCGGTGACCGTGTTCGGTGCCTTGTTCGCCCCGAACCTGATCACCGGGTTCGGGCTCACCGAGCAGGCCGTGCCGCGCGAACGACTCGGCGAGGGCATGACGGCCGCCGTGAGCGCGTTCGTCGGCGGACAGGCCGTCACGCTCGCCGTGGCGGGCCGTCTCGCGCAGGCCCACGGGGCCGCTGCGGCCTTCGCGGTGGGCAGCCTGGCCGCCGGGCTCGCCTTCCTCGTCGCACTGCGCGTACGGCCCCTCCAGGCGGTCGGTGAGAGCGCTACGCCGGCCGTTGCAACACCGTGAGACTGCGGCCCTGGAGGGTGACCCGGTCGCCGGCCTGTACCTTCTGGCCCTCGCCCGACGTGAGGCCCTCGGGCAGCGCCGTGTCGACGACGGCCTGCCACTGGCGCCCGTGGTCGACCGGGACCACGAAGTCCATCGGCTGCGGCGAGGCGTTGATCAGCAGCAGGAACGAGTCGTCCTGGATGCGTTCGCCGCGCGCGCCGGGCTCCGAGATCGCGTTGCCGTTGAGGAACACGGACAGGGCGCGGGCCTGCGCCGCACCCCAGTCCTCCTGCGTCATCTCCTCGCCCTCCGGGGTGAACCACGCGATGTCCGACAGGTCGTCGTGCGTGCCCTCGACCGGGCGGCCGTGGAAGAAGCGCCGCCTGCGGAACACCGGGTGGTCGCTGCGCAGCCGCACCATCGCGCGCGTGAACTCAAGGAACGGGTCCGGAGCGGCCTCGGGGTCGGCCCAGCGCACCCACGCCACCTCGTTGTCCTGGCAGTAGGCGTTGTTGTTGCCGCCCTGGGTGCGCCCGAACTCGTCGCCGTGGCTGAGCATCGGGACGCCCTGCGACAGCATCAACGTAGCGATGAAATTGCGCATTTGGCGGGCCCGCAGGTCGAGCACCGCCTGGTCGTCGGTCTCGCCCTCGGCGCCGCAGTTCCACGACCGGTTGTGGCTCTCGCCGTCGCGATTGCCCTCCCCGTTGGCGTCGTTGTGCTTGTCGTTGTACGACACCAGGTCGCGCAGGGTGAAACCGTCGTGGCAGGTCACGAAGTTTATGGAGGCGAGGGGGCGGCGTCCGTCGTCCTGGTAGAGGTCCGAGGAGCCGGTCAGTCGGCCGGCGAACTCGGCGAGCGTGCGCGGCTCACCGCGCCACAAGTCCCGTACGGTGTCGCGGTACTTGCCGTTCCACTCGGTCCACAAGGGCGGGAAATTTCCCACCTGGTAGCCGCCCTCGCCGACGTCCCAGGGCTCCGCGATCAGCTTCACGCGGGAGACCACCGGGTCCTGCTGCACGAGGTCGAAGAACGACGACAGGCGGTCCACTTCGTGGAACTGCCGGGCCAGGGTGGCGGCCAGGTCGAAGCGGAACCCGTCGACGTGCATCTCCTCGACCCAGTAGCGCAGCGAATCCATGATCATCTGGAGTACGTGCGGGGACCGCATCAGGAGCGAGTTTCCCGTCCCCGTGGTGTCCATGTAGTAACGCGGATCGTCGGTCAGCCTGTAGTAGGACGGATTGTCGAGCCCCTTGAAGGACAGCGTCGGACCCAGGTGATTTCCTTCGGCCGTGTGGTTGTAGACGACGTCCAGAATGACTTCGATTCCTGCCTGGTGCAGCGCCCGCACCGCGGACTTGAACTCCAGGACCTGCTCGCCGCGGTCGCCCCACGACGCATACGTGTTGTGCGGAGCGAAGAAGCCGATCGTGTTGTAGCCCCAGTAGTTGTTCAGCCCCATGTCGACCAGCCGGTGGTCGGTGACGAACTGGTGCACCGGCATCAACTCCAGCGCGGTGACGCCCAGTTCCGTGAGGTGGTCGATGACCGCCGGATGCGCGAGTGCCGCATAAGTGCCGCGCAACTCGTCCGGCAGCGCCGGGTGTTGCATCGTCAGGCCCTTCACATGCGCTTCGTAGAGCACCGTCTCGTGGTACTCCGTGCGCGGCAGCCGGTCGTCGCCCCAGTCGAAGTACGGATTGACCACCACCGACGCCATCGTGTGCGGCGCCGAATCCAGATCGTTGCGCTCGTCCGGTGAGTCGAACGGATAGCCGTACACCGACTCGTTCCAGTCGATCCGCCCGCTGATGGCGCGCGCGTACGGGTCGAGGAGCAGCTTCGCCGAGTTGCAGCGCAGGCCGCGCGCGGGCTCGTACGGGCCGTGCGCCCGGTACCCGTAGCGCTGCCCCGGCATGATCCCCGGCAGATAGGCGTGCCGCACGAAGGCGTCGGCCTCCCGCAGCTCCACCGCGGTCTCCGAGCCGTCGTCGTGCAACAGGCACAGCTCGATACGGTCGGCGGCCTCCGAGAAGACCGCGAAATTCGTCCCGGCGCCGTCGTACGCGGCACCCAGTGGATACGCCTGTCCTGGCCAGACCTGCATGCTGACGACTCTTCCTTCCCTCGGTCCTGTCTTCAAACTCCCGTCTGCCCGGCGACGCCTGGCACGCACGCTCGCTGCGTTGCCGAAAAGCCCGAGTAGCTCCGCTACTAGGACTCTCCGGCGCCTTGCGATCGCACGCACCAGACGCCGCCGGGCCGCCCTCCGGGCGACGACGGGAGTTTGAAGACAGGCCCGAGCTCCCGACTACCTAAGAGCAGGGGATACCCCATTGACCCGGCGGTCCGGGCGGCATCGGACAGTCTCTGCCCGAAAGTGAAGCAACCACACGGGAGTTGGTGCCCTCTTACACGGCGACCATGTCGGTCCGGCATGCCCTCGACCGGGGCTGCCGGGGAAGTTGGGGGAAGATGTGCGCACAGCTGTAAGACGCCATCTGGGGAAGCTGATGGCGGTGGTGGCGCTCGCGGTCGCGGGCGGCGCCGTCGCGGTCGGCGTGACACTGCCGGAGGACGGCGGGAGCGACCTGGCCAGGGCGGGGGCCGCGCGGCAGGACGCGGTGGCCCCTGAGGGCACCGTGGAGCCCGCACCCGCACAGGGCGCGAAGGGGGTGGGGCGCGATCCGCTCACGGACGCCGAGACGGAGCGCGCCGAGAAGCTGGCGACGGCGGGCAACGCCCTGCGGATGGACGCGCGGGACGTGGAGGGCGACCGAGGCCCCCAGCACCTGTCGACGAACCTGACGGAGGTCGATCCCGGCCTCAGCGACGCCGCCGCCGGCGAACGCCGTGCCGATGTCGTGTACTACGACTACAAGAGCGACGCCGTCGTCACGAAGACGGTGAACCTCGACACGGGGAAGGTCGAGGACAGCAGGACCGACCAGGGCGTGCAGCCGCCGCCCAGCCAGGGCGAACTCGCAGAGGCAGCGCAGCTGTTGATCGCGGACCGGCTGGGCGCCGACCTGAAGGGCGACTACAAGGACGCCACCGGAAAGCAGCTCACCAAGCCGGACCAACTCCAGCTGAGCGGCATGGTGTTCCGCAAGAAGACCGTCGCCGACGTCCCCGCCGATCTCAAGGAGTGCGGCGAGCACCGCTGCCTGCGTGTCATCACCAAGGTCGTCAACGGGCCGTGGATCGACACCCGCGCCCTGATCGTCGACCTGAGCGCACGCACCGTCTCCCGCCTCGGCTGAGGACCTCACCGACTTCTCCTCCATGAAGGAGCGCTTCCGTATGCACGTCACAAGACTTTTGCGCGCCCGCATCCGGCCCGCCGCAGTCGCCACGGGCCTCGCGGTCACCGCGCTGCTCGCCGGCACCCTCGCCACCGCACCCGCCGCCACGGCCGCTCCGCCGAAGGCGCCCGCTGCCGCCGCGCCCGCCTGCTCGGACGCGTACCGCATCGAGCAGACCCTCGACGGCGGCACCACCTGGCGCATGTGCTGGCACTACAACACGCTGGCAGGGCTCGTCCTGGACGACGTCAGCTACCAGCCCAAGGGCGAGGCCCAGCCGATCCGCGTCCTCACCAGCGCCCGGCTCGCGCAGGTCCATGTCCCGTACGACGACGGGGAGGCCGAGTACGACGACGTCACCGGCACCGACTTCGGGCAGGCCCTGCAGAACCTGAAGGCGGCCGAATGCCCCGGCGGCACCATCAAGACCGTCAAGGTCCCCGACATCGGCAACGTGAAGGGGCTTTGCACGACCACGCGTGCGCGCGGGCACGCGTACCGCCTCAGCGACGACGAGTCGACCGGAGGCACCGGCAAGGTCTACCAGTCCCAGGGCAAGGACCTGCTCGTCTACACGGTCAACAAGGCGTCCTGGTACGAGTACATCACCGAGTGGCGCTTCGCCTCCGACGGCACCATCACGTCCAATGTGGGCGCCACCGGCAGCCTCTCCCCGTACGACTACGACGGCACCGACGGCAAGGGCTGGCCTATAGGCAAGGGAGCGAGCGCCTACGCCGAGAGCCACAGCCACAACGTCTTCTGGCGGCTCAACTTCGGCCTGGACGGCTCGCCCAAGGCCAAGGTCGAGCAGTACGACTCCAAGGTGACCCCGCCGAACGGGGACGGATCGCCCACCACGAAGACGACCCGCACCCCCGTCACCAAGGAACTCGCGGGCGACGTAAAGGACATGCGGTGGTGGCGCGTGGTCTCCACCGCGGGCAAGAACAAGGACAACCACCCCAGGTCGTACGAGTTCGTGCCCGGCCGCTCCAACCGCTTCCCGGGACGTGCCTTCACCAAGCACGACGTCTACTTCACCGAGTACAAGAAGTGCGAGCAGTACGCGAGCGACAACCCGGCGGCGAACTGCGGAGGCACCAGCGTCAACAAGTGGGTGAACGGTCAGACGCTCAAGCACCCGATCACCTGGGTCAACATCGGGTTCCACCACATCGCCCGTGACGAGGACCAGCAGCCCATGCCAGTGCACTGGCAGGGCTTTTCGCTGGCCCCCAGGGACGTGACCGCTATGAATCCGCTCACTCCGGCCGACCTCGCGGGGCAGAACGGGGTTCCCCGAAACGGTAGTTGAGAAACCAGCGGCCTCATCCGGCTGCATCGCCACCCGCTCCCGGAGTACCCTTCCTTGATCGTTGCTGGGGGATGTGCTCCACAGTTCGGGTTCGACAAGCTCGGGGGAGCGGAAGGCGGTGCGGAGCGGGTGAGCTCGGGAGGGCTGGAGCTGCCCCCTGGTGACGACGGTCACGAGGGCCAGGACAGCCAGGAGGCAACCTCCACGGAGATCCCGCCCGGAGCGGTGTCGCTGGCCAGGCCCATGGACGTCGCGTCCCAGATCGGACCGGAACTGGACTGGGGCGCCGACGCCTGGAGCGAGGTCCGTACGCGCGCGCAACGCGCGGGGCGGGCCTATATCTGGCTGAACCTGGTGGAACAGCGGCTGCGCGCCGTCGTCGCCGCCGTGCTCCGCCCCGTCTACGCGCCCGTGCACGGCGAGGACTGGGTGGTCGCGGCGGCGGGTCCCGCCGGACAGGAGTGGGTGCAGCGGGCCGTCGCGGTGCGCGAGGTCAGCCGCCGCAAGGGTTATCTCCTCGACCCGGCCGACGACAACGTGCTGTCGTTCCTGACCCTGCCGCAGCTGCGCGAGCTGATGGTGCAGCACTGGCCGTGCTTCGAGCCGTATTTCGACGACCGCCGCGACGTCGAGCTCGCCCTGGACGAGCTGGAGGTCACGCGTAACGTGGTCTCCCGCAACCGCGCCCTCTCGGAGACCGTCCTCGCCCAGGCCGAGCGCGCCTCCTCCCGCCTCCTGGACATACTCGGCGCCGGCTCCGACGTCCCCTCGGCCCGCCGGCTGCCCCTGGACGCCGTCGAGGAGCTGGTCGGCGACCGGTACGCGGACGTGGTGGGGGTGCACTCCGACCGGGTCAGGCTGCTGCGCCAGTTCCCCGCCGAGGATCTATTCGGCGGGGCGCGGCGCCTGGACGCTATCGGCATAGGCCTCAACCTGCTCGCGCAGAACTTCTCGGGCCGCCGCCTGGTCCGCCTCGCCGAGTCGGGCTGCCGGATACGCCTCCTCTTCCTCAACCCGGCGTCCAGCGCGGTCAAACGGCGCGAACGGGAACTGGGGATCAAGCGGGGCGAGTTGAGCCGCTCCGTCGAGATGAACATCCTGCACATGCGCCGGGTGCGGGCCCGCCTCAAGGACCCCGGCGCCTTCGAGATCCGCGTCTTCGACGAGACGCCGCGCTTCAACGCCTACCTCGTCGACGGCGACGGATCGGACGGCATCGCGGTCGTCCAGTCCTATCTGCGCAGGACGCGGGGGATGGAGGCACCGGTCCTCGTGCTGCGCGGCGGGGGCCGCATCGTCAAGGCGAGCGCGTCGTCGGACACCGGGGAGAACGGTCTTTTCGTGACGTACCGCGACGAATTCGAGCAGGCCTGGGCGGACGCGCGGCCGGTCTCGTAGCGCCTGTAGTGCGGATCGGGCCGGGCTCCGACGGGCGTCCGGCCTGATTGTCAGTGGGGCGTGCGATGGTGTTGGTCATCGGGGGAACGCACCACGAAGAAGGGGGCTGCCATGGGCTGGCACCGCGAGCTGATGATCGGCTTCGACCTGGAGACGACCGGGACAGATCCGCGCGAGGCGCGCATCGTCACCGCCGCCGTCATAGAGGTGAAGGACGGCGCGGTCCTCGGGCACCGGCAATGGCTGGCCGACCCCGGAGTGCGGATCCCGGACGAGGCGATCGCGGTGCACGGTGTCACCAACGAGCGGGCGGTCGCCGAGGGCGAGCCGGCCGACCGGGTCGCCGACGCCCTCGCCGAGATCCTGGTGGGCTACTGGCGCACGGGCGTCCCCGTGGTCGCGTACAACGCGACGTTCGACCTCACCCTGCTCTCCGCCGAGCTCGCCAGGCACGGGTTGCCGTCCCTGCGGGAGCGCCTCGCGGGGGTCGAGCCGGCACCGGTCATCGACCCCTACACGATCGACCGCACCGTCGACCGCTACCGGCGGGGCAAGCGCAACCTCGAAGCGGTCTGCACCGAGTACGGCGTCCCGCTCGACGCCGCGCACGACGCGTCGGCGGACGCCCTGGCCGCGGCGCTGCTCGCCCGCGCGATAGGCGAGCGGCATGCGAAGGTCGCGCAGCTCGGGGTGGCCGAGCTGCATCGCAGACAGGTGGAGTGGTTCGCGGAGTCGGCGGCCGACTTCCAGAACTTCCTACGCAGGAAGGGCAATCCGGACGCGGTGATCGACACGGTATGGCCGATGCGCCATATATCCAGCGGAACTGGCGCATCGAGCCGGACCGGCCTATCGAGCCCGTCCGGCCTATCAAGCCCCTCCGGCGATTGAGGAGTGGGGGCCCGGGGGCGAAGCCCCCGAGTCGTTACACGAACATCCGCCTCAGAACGGATACCACCGCACCGCAGGATCCCCGTCCCGCAGCGAAGCGACCCGCCGCCGAAACTCCGCCAACGCCTTCGGGTTGGACGGCGCATGCTGCGAAACCCACGCACAGGACGCCGTCTCCCGCGCCCCGCGCAGCACCGCACACCCCTCCCACTCCCGCACATCCCACCCATACGCGGACACGAACCCGTCATACGCCGCCGCAGGCAACCCGTACCGGTCGCGCGACAGGGCCATGACGACCAGATCGTGCTCCCGCAGATCGGAGGAGAACGTCTCGAGGTCGACGAGGACGGGTCCCTCGGGCCCGATGTGCACATTGCGCGGCAGGGCGTCACCGTGGATCGGCCCGGGCGGCAGCTGCGGGGCCAGCGCCGCGGCGGCCGCCGCGAACCCGTCCCGCCGCTCGCGCAGATAGTCCGCGTCGGCCGGGTCGATCGCGTCGCCCGCGAGCCGCAGCCAGCGCTCGACCCCGCCGAGCAGCTCCCGCCGCGGCAGCTCGAAACCGGTCGGCGCGGGCAGCGCGTGCACCAGCTTGAGCAGCTGCGCCAGATCACGCGGCTCGGCCGGGCGGACGGCGGCCGGGATCCGGTGCCACACGGTCACAGGGTGCCCGTCCACGACGAGCGCCTCGTCCTTCGCGGCGCGCACCGCGGGGACGTCGTGCCCGGCGAGATAGGAGGCGATGGCCAGTTCGCGGCGGGCGCGGTCGAGGAGTTCGGCGCCGCCTTGCTCGATGCTGCGGCCGATCTTGACGACGAGGTCGCCGTCGCCGAACACCGCGTTCTCACCGAGCGCGATCAGCTCCGCCGTGGCGGCGGTGCCGTCCACGACATCCGCCTGCGCCAGTACGGCCCGTGCCCGTGCCTCGTCCATCCTGTGCCTCCTGCGTCTCACCTGGTACGAGGGTCAGTCTCGCACCCCGCGTTAATTCGGTGGACGGGCCGCCGGGCGTTCCACCAGCATGTGTGGCATGTGCAGCGCAGCCACGATGGCCGTTTCGGTGACCCGCCAGGTTCAGGGCTGCGCGCACGCCGTTCGGCTGCGCGTCGGCCCGGCGCTCTGACCGGTTCCGCCTCCGCGAACTCCGCGAACTCCGCGCACCTGAGCGTGCGCGGCTGATCGCGGTCCCGGTCAGCGCCTTCATCCGCCCTTTTCCGTACGGATGACAAGGACCGCAGGCCATGGCCGCCCGTTCCACCGGCACGTCTTTCACCGGCACGTCGCGTTCGCGTGCCCTCTCGCAGAATTTTCTCGCCGACCGCGCCGCAGCGCGCCGTTTCGCACGGTTGGCGACACCGGATCCCACCCCGCTGCTGCTCGAAGTGGGCGCAGGGAGCGGCGCGTTGACCGCGCCGCTCGCCCGTCGCGCCCCGGACCTCGTCGCGTACGAGATCGACGGGCGGCTCGCCGCGCGGCTGCGCGAGCGGTTCGCCGGGCAGCCCCACGTCCGCGTACGGCACGCGGACTTCCTCGCGGTGCGGCCGCCCCGGACGCCGTTCGCCGTCGCGGGGAACGTGCCGTTCTCGCGGACCTCCGACGTCGTGGACTGGTGCCTGCGCGCCGACGCGCTGACCCGCGCCGTGCTGCTCACCCAGCTCGAGTACGCCCGCAAACGCACGGGTGACTACGGGAGTTGGACCCGCCGCACCGTCCTCACCTGGCCGCACTTCGAGTGGCGGCTGCTCGGCCGGGTGCCGCGCACCGCGTTCCGCCCGGCCCCACGGGTCGACGCGGGCGTGCTCCGCATCGAGCGCAGGGCGACGCCGCTGCTGGCCCCGGCCGAGTACCCGGCGTACGAACGGCTCGTCACGCTCGGGTTCTCCGGGGTCGGCGGCAGCCTGCGCGCCTCCCTGACCCGCGCCCACCCGCGCCGCCGGGTCGACGCGGCGCTGCGCGAGGCCGGGATCCCGCCCGGCGCGCTCGTCGGGCAGGCCGCACCGGATCAATGGCTGAGCCTGTGGGCCGCCCTGAACCGCTGACCCCGCCCAACGGCCGACGCCCAACGGCGGACGTCCAACGGCCGACGTCAAATGACCAACCGCCGTTAACCGGTTGCACGAGACGTCTCGTCTCGCTTACGGTGGGGTCATGACGAACCCGAACCACGGCAAACGTGCCCACATCGCCATGTTCTCCATCGCCGCCCACGGGCACGTGAACCCGAGTCTCGAAGTGATCCGGGAGCTCGTCGCCCGTGGGCACCGCGTCACGTACGCGATCCCGCACCTGTTCGAGGAGAAGATCGCCGAGACCGGCGCCGAGCCGGTCCTCTACCGCACCACGCTCCCCGGCCCCGACGACGACCCGGCGGCGTGGGGGACGACGCTGCTCGACAACGTGGAGCCGTTCCTGAACGACGCGATCCAGGCGCTGCCCCAGCTCATCGAGGCCTACGAAGGGAACGGCGAAACCGAGGGCGTCGGCGTCCCCGACCTCGTCATCCACGACATCACCTCGTACCCGGCGGGCGTCCTCGCCCACCGCTGGGGCGTGCCCGCCGTGACGCTCTCGCCGAACCTCGTCGCCTGGGAGGGATACGAGGACGAGGTCGCGAAGCCGATGTGGGAGGAGCCCCGCAGGACTCCGCGCGGCAAGGCCTACTACGAGAAGTTCGACGCGTGGCTCAAGGAGGCCGGCGTACCGAAGACCGCCGACGAATTCTGGGGCCGTTACGACCGCACCCTCGTCCTCATTCCGAAGGCGCTCCAGCCGAATGCCGACCGGGTGGACGAGAAGAAGAACACCTTCGTCGGCGCCTGCCAGGGCGACCGGTCCGCGCAGGGCGACTGGGAGCGCCCCGCCGACGCCGAGCGCGTACTGCTCGTGTCGCTCGGCTCGTCGTTCACCAAGCAGCCCGAGTTCTACCGGGAGTGCGTGAAGGCGTTCGGCGATCTGCCGGGCTGGCATGTCGTGCTCCAGGTCGGCAAGCATGTCACCGCCGAGGATCTCGGGGCGGTCCCCGGCAACGTAGAGGTGCGGCAGTGGGTGCCGCAGCTGGCGATCCTCAAGAAGGCCGACGCCTTCATCACGCACGCCGGCGCGGGTGGCAGCCAGGAAGGCCTGGCCACGGCGACGCCGATGGTCGCCGTGCCGCAGGCCGTCGACCAGTTCGGCAACGCCGACATCCTCCAGGGCCTCGGCGTCGCCCGACACGTACCCATGGAGGAGGCGAACGCGGAGACGCTCCGCGAGGCAGTCCTCGCCTTGGTCGACGACCCGGAAGTGGCGCGCCGACTCGCCGCCCTTCAGCAGGACATGGCGGGCGAGGGCGGAACGCGGCAGGCGGCCGACCTCATCGAGGCCGAACTGCGCCCCTGACGCCGGCCCCTGATGCCGGCCTTGGCATCGGGGTGGGGTAGACGCGATTTTTCACGGAACGGTTCCACCGTTCCGTGAAAAGCGTGTGCCTAACAGATAACGAAATTGACTCGCCTGTCACGTACGACCGATACCCCCCAGTAAAGGTTGCGTTCGTACGTTCTTGAACTTCTCCATAACGGATTCTTACGGTGAGGTGAACCTACTTTTGAACAAAGGAAGCTGGCGCGCCTCATGCCCCGAGACATACCGTCGTTGCCCGAAGTGCGGCGCATCACCCAGAAAAAGCGTGACGCGTGGTGGACCGTGCTGCTCGTCGACCCGATCGCCACACCTCTCGTACGGGTCACGGCGCGCTGGACGCGCATCACCCCGAACCAGATCACTTGGGGCGCCCTGATCCTGGGGCTCGGCGCGGCCGGCTGTTTCGCGATGGGGGACTGGCGCTGGCTGATCGCCGGAGCGCTGATCTACCACCTGAGCTTCGTGCTCGACTGCATGGACGGCAAGGTCGCCCGGCTGACCGGGCAGGGCTCCGTGTTCGGCGCCTGGCTCGACTACATCTTCGACCGCGTTCGCGTGATGGCCTGTGCCGTGGCGCTGATGGGCGGCCAGTTCCACCGCACCGGCGACCTGATCTACGTCTGGCTCGCCGTGGTCGTCGTCTTCCTCGACGGGCTGCGCTACATCAACTCGCTGGAGATCTTCAAGACCCGGCACACGATGCGCAAGCAGATCAAGGCCCGCATGCGGGCGGCCCGTCGCGCGCAGAACGCGGACGACGTCGCTTTCATGGAGGACCTGCTGCGGGCCAACCCGTCCGCGGACATCGAGCAGGACCTGCGCGGGGCGGCCGCCGCCACGGAGGAGGGCGCGGCCCAGCAGTCGGAGACCTTCGAGCCGACGACGCAGACGGAGACGGGGACGGTCGAGGCCGTCGAGCCGGCCCCGCGGCCCAAGGTCGTCGACCTGCACCAGGAGTTCCGCAGCCGCTTCCCGGTCTATCTGCGTTTCCGGTCCTTCCTGCTGCGCCACCGCATCCGTACGCACCTGATCAGCGGCATCGAGTTCCAGATGGCCGTCTTCATCGTCGGGCCGCTGATCGACCAGGTCATCGGGGCGACGGTCGTGGCAGGCGTGCTGCTGCTCGTCTTCGAACTCGCCATCGTCTACAAGCTGTTGCTGTCCACGCGCGACTTCGGCCGCACGCTGGAGGCCTTCGAGAAGGACGGCCGCGAGCGCGACGCCCTGGCGGCGCGGAACGGCCTGGATCAGGACGTGCGTGAGCAGGACGGCGGTCTCAAGGAGGAGGGCCTGTCCACCGTCGCGTGACGCGACACGGTGGACAGACCCTCGGACCGGCGGGAGGACGGATCGCGCGTCGTCAGACGCGCACCTCCTCGCCGCCCTCGCGCGGGACCGGGGCGGGCTCGATGCCCGCCTCGTCGTGCGTCAGGTCCGGCATCCGGCGCAGCCACTTCGGCAGATACCAGTTGCGCTCCCCGAGCAGCGCCATCACGGCCGGGAGCAGCACTCCGCGGATGACGGTCGCGTCGATCAGGATCGCGACCGCGAGGCCCACGCCCATCTGCTTCATCGACTGCATGGACAGCGTCCCGAAGATACTGAACACGGCGACCATGATGACGGCCGCGCTGGTGACCACGCCCGCGGTGGTGACGACGCCGTGCCGGATCGCATCGAGGTTCGTACGCCCCTGAAGACGCGCCTCCTTGATCCGGGACACCACGAACACGTGGTAGTCCATCGACAGGCCGAACAGGATCACGAACAGGAACAGCGGCAGCCACGCGATGATGGCGCCCACGCCCTCCGCGCCGACCAGTGAGGCGCCCCAGCCGTGCTGGAAGACGGCGACGAGGACCCCGTAGGCGGCGCCCACCGACAGCAGGTTGAGCACGATCGATGTGATCGCGATCGTCAGTGAGCGGAACGAGAGCAGCATCAGCAGGAACGCGAAGGCGACGACGAACGCGAAGACCGGGACGACGGAACCGACGATCTGGTCGTTGAAGTCCTTCGACCCCGCGACCTGCCCGGTGATCGGCGCCTCGGCGCCGTCGACCTCGCCGAACGTGGCGGGCCGCACCTCGTCGCGCAGCAGCGCCAGGCTCTGCTCGGCCTTGTCCTGATCGGATCCGCCCACGAGCGGTACGTCGATGACCGCCACGTTCTCGTCTCGGTGCACCGTGACCTCGACGGGGCCGCGCGAGGCACCCGAGCTCACGGCCTGCGCGCGGAAGTCCGCGAGGGCGGCGCGCACGTCGGCGGCGTTGATGTCGTCGGCCTTCACGACCACCTCGGCCGGATCCGAGCCGCCGGGGAACGCCGCGTTGACCCGGTCGTACGTCGCCACGATCGGCAGCGAGTCGCCGAACTCCTGGTCCAGGGTGAGGTTCTGGGTCTTCATGCCGAGCGCGGGCGCGGCGATCGCGAGCAGCGCGACGACCGCGACGGCGACGGAGACGGCGGGCCGCGCCAGTACGACGGTCAGCACCCGGCTCCAGAAGCGGCTGCCGTCCTCTCCACCGGCTCCGTTGCCCCCGCCCCGCCGCTTGGTCGGGTGCAGGAACGGGATCCGTCCCTTCTCCACCCGCTCCCCGAGCAGCGAGAGCAGCGCCGGAAGCACGGTCACCGACCCGACCATCGCGACCGCCACCACCATCAGCGAGGCGAGGCCCATCGCCTGGAACTCGGCGAGCCCGGTGAACAGCATGCCCGCCATCGCCACGCACACCGTGACCCCGGAGACGATGATCGCCCGGCCGCTGGTGGCCGCGGCCACGCGCAGCGCGGTCCCCGGGTCGTGCCCCTTCATCCGCTCCTCGCGCTCGCGCCGCAGATAGAACAGGCAGTAGTCGACGCCGACCGCCAGGCCCACGAGCAGCATCACCGAGTTGGCGGTCTCGCTCATCGGCAGCAGATGGCTGACGATGCCCATCAGGCCCATCGTCGCCATGATCGCCGTGACGGCGAGCGCCACCGGGACCAGCGCCGCGACGAGCGCGCCGAACGCGATCAGCAGGATGCCGAGCGCGACCGGCACCGCCGAGTACTCGGCGCGCTGGAAGTCCTCGCCGAACGCGTCGTCGAAGGTCTTGTTCATGCTCGCGGCGCCGATCTCCTCGATCCGCAGCGCGTCATGGTCGTCCGCGACACCCGCGACGGCCTTCTGGACCGGCTCGACCCGGTCGGCCGCGGTGTCGGGCTCGCCCCGCATGTCGAACTGGACGAGCGCGGTGCGGCCGTCCTTCGAGATCGTCCGGGTGTCGGCGGCGTACGGCGAGCGGACGCCGGTCACCTCGCCGGTGCCCTCGACGGCCTTCACCACGTCGGCGACCGCGGTCCTGAACTCGGGTGCGGTGGCCCGTAGTTGACCGTTCTTGCTCTGTACGAGCACGGTCTCGCCCGCCGGTTCGTCGATGCCCGCGTCGTCGATGATGCGCGCGGCCTGGCTGGTCTCTCCCTTGAGTCCGTCGTCCTCCGAGACGTCCACGCGCCCCGCGACGGACCCGAGGCTCATCGCCACCACGACGAAGAGCACCCAGATCCCCACCGCCGCCCACCTGTGCCGGGCGCTCCATCCGCCGGCCCGGGCCGCGAATCCGCGTACCCGGTGCTCCGGCCGTTCCCCGTTCCTGGCCATCAGGTCCACCTCCGGATTCGAAGGTATGGCCGGGATAAGGCCGGTTCGTCGTGCTGTTCGGTGAGGTCCGGGCGGCGGGGGTCCCCGGGGAGGATGACCCGAGTCCCCTACATCTATAAGGGGTTGAGCCATCGGGGGATGAACCGTCGAACCTTGATCCGAATCTCCGCAACCGCCCGATTTGTTATTACGAAACCTTGTTGAGCACGTCACAGGTTCATGTAGGTCTTGATCTGATCGCGTCAATCGGTCAGGGTTTCGTCTCAACCCCCGGACATCTTCCGGAGTTTGACAACCTTCGCGATGGTTCGTCCTGGGGCGCTGGAATTCCCCCCACACACCACTGAGGAGATCCCTCTTCATGGCAACAAACCAGCATGCGCGCACGATGAAGCTCACCGCGGCCATAGCCACGGCGGCTACAGCAGTGGGCGTCACCATGTTCGGCGGCTTCTCCGCCACCGCGGCCCCCGCCGAGGGCAAGGTCTACGGGCAGGACGCCAAGGGCGCCGTGTCCGGCAGCTACATCGTGCTGCTCGACCAGAAGGCGGGCGCCTCCGCCAAGAAGGACCTGGCCAAGGAGTACGGCGGCACGCTCAAGCGGAACTACAGCTCCGCCGTCAACGGCTTCTCGGCGAGCGGCCTCTCGGACACCGAGGCCAAGCGCCTCGCGGCCGACGGCTCCGTGTCGAAGGTCGTCCAGAACAAGAAGTTCCACATCGACGCCACCCAGGACAACCCGCCGTCGTGGGGCCTGGACCGCATCGACCAGGCGGACACCGCGGGCGACAGCAAGTACACGTACCCGGACAGCGCCGGCGAGGGCGCGACCGCGTACGTCATCGACACCGGGGTCCGGGTCAGCCACAAGGACTTCGGTGGCCGCGCCTCCTCCGGCTTCGACGCGATCGACAACGACGACAACGCCGACGACGGCAACGGGCACGGCACGCACGTCGCCGGCACCATCGCCGGTGAGGCGCACGGTGTCGCCAAGAAGGCGAAGATCGTCGCCGTCCGCGTCCTCGACGACCAGGGCTCCGGCACCACCGAGCAGGTCGTGGCGGGCATCGACTGGGTGACCGAGAACCACCAGGGTCCCTCCGTCGCCAACATGTCGCTCGGCGGCGGCGTGGACGAGGCGCTCGACGCGGCGGTCAAGAAGTCCATCGACTCCGGTGTCACCTACGCGGTGGCGGCGGGCAACGAGTCGGCGGACGCCTCGCAGTCCAGCCCCGCCCGGGTCCCGGAGGCCATCACGGTCGCCTCCTCCACGAAGGACGACGAGCAGTCGGACTTCTCCAACTACGGCTCCGTCGTCGACATCTACGCGCCTGGATCGGACATCACGTCCGACTGGAACACCGGGGACGACGCCACCAACACCATCTCCGGTACGTCGATGGCGACCCCGCACGTCGTCGGCGCGGCGGCCGTCTACCTGGCCGGTCACAAGGACGCGGCCCCGGCCGACGTCGCCAAGGCGCTCACCGACGGGGCCACCCCGGACGCCATCAAGAACGCGTCCGACGGCACCGCGAACAAGCTCCTGAAGGTCGTCGAGTAAACGTTTCGGCTCGATGATCGGCGGCCGCCGTGCCCACCCCCACGGGGAACGGCGGCCGCCTTGCCGTGTGCGCTTATCGTGTGCGCATGACTCAGGGGACGATGGCCGAGGGCTGCGCCGCGCTGCTGCGCGGCATCAACGTGGGCGGCAACAAGAAGGTGCCGATGGCCGTGCTGCGGCCGCTGATCGAGGGCCTGGGCCTGACCGACGTACGCACCTACCTCCAGAGCGGCAACGTCGCCTTCACCGCGCCGGACGGCGGCGACGAGGAGGCGCTCGCGGCCGCGATCGGCACGGCGATCGAGGGCGAGTTCGGCTTCACCGTCGACGTCATCGTGCGCCGCCACGCCTATCTGAAGGCGGTCATGGCGGACTGCCCGTTCCCGGCCGCCGAACTGGAGGCCAAGCAGCTGCACGTCACGTACTTCTCGGGGCCCGTGACCGCCGAGCGGTTCGCCGCCGTGGACCCGGCCGCGTACGCCCCCGAGGACTTCCGCGTCGGCGACCGCGCCCTCTATCTCTACGCACCCCAGGGCCTCGGCGTCTCGAAGCTGGCGGCCCAGCTGTCCCGACCTGCGCTCAACAAGGGCCTGATCGCGACGAGTCGGAACTGGAACACCGTGACGAAGCTCGTGGAACTCACGGCCCCATAGGGTCTGTCGTTTGGATCAGGTCGGGCTCGCGGT
>NZ_JBTYHB010000070.1:0-14363 GCF_054871485.1 Streptomyces sp. UC4497
GCCCCGGCCCCCGCTGCTCAACCGCCGCAGGGGCTCAAAAAACGCCCACCCGCCGCCCTGAGGCAACGGGTGGGCAAGGCGCGGCTGGCTCAACGGCCGTTGAACGCGTCCTTCAGGCGGGAGAAAAGCCCCTGCTGCCCCGGCTGGAACTGCCCCGTGGGCCGCTCCTCACCACGCAGCTTGGCCAGCTCCCGCAACACCCGCTCCTGCTCCGGATCCAGCTTCTGCGGCGTCATGACCTCGACGTGCACGATGAGGTCACCACGACCGCCACCCCGCAGATGCGTGACACCACGCCCGTGCAGCGGAACCGACTGACCGGACTGCGTACCCGGCCGGATGTCGATCTCCTCCGTGCCGTCGAGCGTCTCCAGCGGCACCTTCGTGCCGAGAGCCGCCGCCGTCATCGGGATGGTGACCGTGCAGTGCAGATCGTCGCCGCGCCGCTGGAACGTCGGGTGCGGGAGCTCGTGGATCTCCACGTACAGGTCACCGGCGGGGCCGCCACCGGGGCCGACCTCACCCTCACCCGCGAGCTGGATCCGCGTCCCGTTGTCCACACCGGCCGGGATCTTCACGGTCAGGGTCCGACGGGAGCGAATGCGCCCGTCGCCCGCGCACTCCGGGCACGGAGTGGGCACGACCGTGCCGAAGCCCTGGCACTGCGGGCACGGCCGCGAGGTCATGACCTGACCGAGGAAGGACCGCGTGACCTGGGAGACCTCACCGCGACCGCGACACATGTCACAGGTCTGGGCCGAGGTCCCGGGCGCGGCGCCCTCACCGCTACAGGTCGTACAGACCACAGCCGTGTCGACCTGAATGTCCTTCGTGGTGCCGAAGGCGGCCTCGTCCAGCTCGACCTCGAGCCGGATCATGGCGTCCTGGCCGCGCCGCGTACGGGACCGGGGTCCGCGCTGCGACGCCGTACCGAAGAAGGCATCCATGATGTCCGAGAAGTTCCCGAACCCGCCGGCGCCGAAGCCACCGGCCCCGCCACCTCCGCCGGCCTGCGACAGGGGGTCGCCCCCGAGGTCGTAGACCTGCTTCTTCTGCGGATCGGAGAGCACCTCGTAGGCGGCGTTGATCTCCTTGAACCGCTCCTGGGTCTTCGGATCCGGATTCACGTCCGGGTGCAGCTCGCGTGCGAGCCTCCGAAAAGCCTTCTTGATCTCGTCCTGGGAAGCGTCGCGGCGCACGCCTAGTACGGCGTAGTAGTCCGTGGCCACTTACGACTCCGCCAGGATCTGTCCGACGTAACGTGCCACTGCGCGTACTGCTCCCATCGTTCCCGGGTAATCCATGCGGGTCGGTCCGACCACGCCGAGCTTGGCCACTGCCTCGCCGCCCGAACCGTAGCCGACCGACACGACGGACGTGGAGTTGAGTCCCTCATGGGCGTTCTCGTGACCGATCCGTACGGCCATGCCCGAATCCCCCAGCTCGCCCAGGAGCTTGAGGAGCACGACCTGCTCCTCCAAGGCTTCCAGAACGGGCCGGATGGTGAGGGGAAAATCATGTCCGAAGCGAGTGAGATTGGCGGTTCCGCCGATCATCAGCCGCTCCTCGGTCTCCTCGACGAGTGTCTCCAGAAGAGTGGAGAGCACCGTGGAGACCGTGCCCCGGTCCTCCTGCTCGAAGGCGTCCGGCAGGTCCTGCACCAGCTGCGGCACGTCGGCGAACCTGCGGCCCGCGACACGGCTGTTCAGCCGGGCCCGCAGGTCCGCCAGGGACGACTCGCCGAACGGCGCCGGGCAGTCGATCATCCGCTGCTCCACGCGCCCGGTGTCCGTGATCAGTACGAGCATCAGACGGGCGGGCGCGAGCGAGAGCAGTTCGACATGGCGCACGGTGGACCGGGTCAGGGACGGGTACTGGACGATCGCCACCTGCCGCGTGAGCTGCGCGAGCAGCCGTACGGTGCGTCCGACGACGTCGTCGAGATCGACGGCGCCGTCCAGGAAGTTCTGGATGGCGCGCCGCTCGGGCGCGGCCATCGGCTTCACGGCGGTGAGCTTGTCGACGAACAGGCGGTAGCCCTTGTCGGTGGGGATGCGCCCCGCACTGGTGTGCGGCTGGGCGATGAACCCCTCGTCCTCCAGGGCCGCCATGTCGTTGCGCACGGTCGCCGGGGAGACCCCGAGCTTGTGCCGCTCGGTGAGCGCCTTGGAGCCGACGGGCTCCTCGGTACCGACGTAGTCCTGGACGATTGCGCGCAGCACTTCGAGCCTGCGTTCATTGAGCATCGGCGCACACCTCCAGAAACAGCCGTTGCGATCATCCTGTCTTTGGCACTCCCTGTGGGCGAGTGCCAATCGTCCCCGGCTCAGTGTACGGCCGGTGGGTACGGGCCCGGCAAGGGCGCTAGCGTCGAGGTATGGAGCTCGCGCAGCGTATCGACTGGTCCTCGGTGGGATGGGAGGGTCTCGCGCCGAACGTGGGGCGGGTGCGGCTGCCCGGCCTCGACTGCACGAGCGGCCTCGTCATCGGTAAAGACGCGGCGCTCTTGATCGACACCGGATCCTCACTCCGTGAAGGCGCCCGGCTGCGTGCCGACGCCCGCGCGCTCCTCGGGGCACACCGGAGAGTGACCCATGTCGCGTTGACCCACCCGCACTTCGACCACGTGCTCGGCACGGCCGCGTTCGCGGGCGTCGAGGTGTACGGGGCGGTGGGCATCGACGTCCTCTTCGAGCGCGGCGCCGAGGGGTTGCGGACCGACGCGGTGCGGCACGGTGTCGACCCGGAGGCGGCCACCGAGGCGGTCGACATCCTCGTCACCCCGGCGCACCGGGTGTGCGGCGAGTGGACGCTCGACCTGGGCGGCGGCCTGACGGTGCTGCTCGCGAACATCGGTCCTGCGCACAGCGGCCACGACCTGGCGGTACTCGTGCCCGGAGGCCCCGGCGGCCCGGAGATCGTCTTCTGCGGCGACCTGGTGGAGGAGTCGGGCGAGCCGCAGGCGGGCCCGGATGCGGCGCCGGGCCACTGGCCCGCGGCGCTCGACCGGCTGCTCGACCTCGGCGGCGAGGACGCGGTGTACGTACCCGGGCACGGTTCGGCGGTGAATGCGCGGTTCGTCCGCGCGCAACGCGCCACATTGGCGACGCGTTTCGGCGTGTCGTAGCCCTGGCCTGCGCTGTTCTCTTATCGTCTGCCGGATGCGCCAGTACTCTGCCGACCTGACTCCCCCCTGGAAGCGGAACAAGCCGGTACCCGAGGTTCCGGCCGAACCGGACCTCGTCGTCGAGGAGGTCACCACGGGCTTCTGCGGAGCGGTGATCCGGGTCGAGAAGACGGCGCAGGGTCCGACGGTGACCCTGGAGGACCGCTTCGGCAAGCTCCGGGTGTTCCCGATGGAGCCGCGCGGCTTCATGATCGACGGCAAGGTCGTCACCCTCGTACGCCCCTCGGGGCCGGCCCCGACCCGACCCGCCCGCAGCGCGTCCGGCTCGGTGGCGGTCCCCGGCGCCCGCGCACGGGTGGCCCGGGCGGGCCGCATCTACGTGGAGGGCAAGCACGACGCGGAGCTCATCGAGCGGGTCTGGGGCCACGACCTGCGCATCGAGGGCGTGGCGGTGGAATTCCTGGAGGGCGTCGACGACCTCCCGTCGGTCGTGGCCGACTTCGCCCCGGGCCAGGACGCCCGCCTCGGCGTCCTGGTCGACCACCTCGTCCCCGGCTCGAAGGAATGGCACATCGCCCAATCGGTGACGAGCGAGCACGCACTGGTCGTCGGCCACCCCTACATCGACATCTGGGAGGCCGTGAAGCCGTCCTCGGTCGGCATCGAGGCGTGGCCGCGCGTCCCCCGCGGCCAGGACTGGAAGACGGGCGTGTGCCGGGCACTGGGCTGGCGGGTGGCCAACACGGGTGAGGCGTGGCAGCACATCCTGTCCCGGGTCCACACGTACAAGGACCTGGAACCGGAACTTCTCGGCCGAGTAGAAGAACTCATCGACTTCGTCACGGCCCCGGCCTGAGCCTGCCGCCGCCTTGCCCACCCCCTGCCCAGATCAATCCACCAGGTCCCGGACCACCGCGTCCGCCAGCAAACGGCCTCGCAGCGTCAGGACCGCACGGCCCGCCGCGAACGGTTCCGCCTCCAGGAGACCGTCCGCCAAAGCCTTTCGCGCCGCCGCGAGCCCGTCGGCCCGAAGCAGTTCCATCGGACATCCGTCACGGAGCCGTAGCTCGAGGAGGATCCGCTCGACCCGGCGGTCCTCCTCCGCGAGGATCTCCCGGCCGGCCCCCGGCGACCGCCCCTCCGCGAGCGCCGCCGCGTACGCGCCCGGGTGCTTGACGTTCCACCACCGCACCCCGCCCACGTGCGAGTGCGCCCCGGGCCCGGCCCCCCACCAGTCGGCCCCGCGCCAGTACAGCTCGTTGTGGAGGCAGCGCCCGGCCTCGGACGTCGCCCAGTTCGACACCTCGTACCAGTCGAACCCTGCCGCCCCGAGCACCTCGTCGGCGATCAGATAGCGGTCCGCGTGCACGTCGTCGTCGGTCATCGGCACCTCGCCGCGCCGGATCCGCCGGGCCAGCTGCGTGCCCTCCTCGACGATCAGAGCGTATGCCGAGACATGGTCCGGACCCGCTCCGAGCGCCGCGTCCAGCGAGGCCCGCCAGTCGTCGTCCGTCTCGCCCGGCGTGCCGTAGATCAAATCCAAGTTCACGTGCTCGAATCCGGCCGCCCGCGCCTCCGCGACACAGGCCTCGGGCCGCCCCGGCGTATGCGTACGGTCGAGGACCTTCAGCACGTGCTGCCGCGCGCTCTGCATCCCGAACGAGATCCGGTTGAAGCCGCCGGCCCGCAGCTCCGCCAGGTACGCCGGGTCCACCGACTCGGGGTTCGCCTCGGTCGTGACCTCCGCGTCGTCCGCGAGCCCGAACTCGTCGCGGACCGCCCCCAGCATCCGTACGAGGTCGGCGGCCGGCAGCAGCGTCGGCGTACCGCCCCCGACGAACACGGTGCGGACCGGGCGCGGGTCGTCGCCGAGCACCTTGCGCGCGAGCCGCACCTCGTCGACCAGCGTCTCCGCGTAGTTGTCACGGGACGCGAGCACGCCGCCCGTGCCGCGCAGCTCGGTGGCCGTGTACGTGTTGAAGTCGCAGTAGCCGCAGCGCGTGGCGCAGTACGGGACGTGCAGATAGAAGCCGAGGGGTCGGGACCCCGCCCCGGCGAGGGCGGACGCGGGCAGCGAGCCGTCGTCGGGCACGGGCTCACCGTCGGGAAGTGCGGAAGGCATGGACCCATTGTCCCGCCTCCGTGGATTCCACCCGCACCACCGTCACTGCGCCTGGAGCACCAGCAGCGCCAGGTCGTCGTCCGGCGGGCTGTCCCCGAAGGCGTGCACGAGCCGCCGGATCCGCTCGACGAGCAGCGGCGCCGTCAGGCCCGCGCACCCGGCGAGCGCCGCCGCGAGCCCGTCCCCGTCGTCGAACTGGAGGGCCCCGCGGCGCCGCTCCGTGACCCCGTCGGTGACGCCCAGGAGCGTGTCGCCGGTGCGCATCACAAACGTTTCGCTTGTGTAGTCCGGATCGTCGACGACACCGAGCAGCACCTGTGGCGAGGCCGCGGCGACGACCTCCCCGCCGGGCCGCATGAGCAGCGGCAGCGGGTGCCCGGCGGAGGCGATGGTGCACAGCACGCCGTCCTCGGTGGGCGTCAGCTCCCCGTACAGGAGCGACAGGAAGCGGGACGTGGAGCCCTCCGGTGGCACGCCCCTGCCGTCGGCCGCGGCGAGCGCGCGGGCCGCCGCGTCGGAGGCCTCGGTCGCGTCGTCGAGCAGCAGCCGGTTGAGCCGGTCGAGGACCTGCGCGACCTGGTACTCCTCGCGGGCGAGCAGCCGCAGCCAGGGCCGTACGAGCCCGATGACGACGGCGGCCTCCGGGCCCTTTCCCTGGACGTCGCCGAGCGCGAAGCACCAGCGTCCGGCGCCGGCCGGGAACACGTCGTAGAAGTCGCCGCCGGGTCCTCCCGCCTCCTTCGGCTCGTACACGAGGGCGCTCGCCACGCCGGGGATCTCGGCCATCGACGTGGGCAGCAGGCCGCGCTGCAGGATGCGGCTGATGGTGGCCTGCCGGGTGAAGCGGCGGGCCGCGCTGACGGCGAGGCCGACGCGCCGGCTGAAGTCCTCGACGAGCCCGGTGACCTCGTCGGGGAAGCGGTGCAGCCCAGCCCGCCCGATCAGCAGGATGCCGAGCGCGCGGCCGCCGGCGGAGAGCCGGTAGGCGAGCGCCGAGCCCGTGTCCTGGGCGGCCGGGCCGCTCTGCCCGTCGAAGGGCCAGGGCACGGGGACGGCGCCGGAGAGGCGGTCGGGCAGCCGCGGGGGTTCCTTCTCCAGGAGCCCGCGGAGCTCTTCGGTGCGGTGTTCGTGGGCGTGCCAGACGCGGGCGAGCCGGGGCAGCGGCATCGGGTCCGCGCCGCGCATGTCGTGCTCGACGACGCCCGGCAGGCCGCGCCCCTCCTCCTCGTAGAACCAGACGGCGCACCAGTCGGCGAGCCGCGGCACGAGGAGTTGGCCGACGAGCGCGGCGACCATGTCCTCGTCGAGCTGTCCCGCGAGCAGGTCGGAGGCCTCGGCGAGGAAGGAGAGCGCGCCGCGGTTGATCCAGTCCTGGTCCTGGGGGGCGCGCCGGGACGCGGGCGCGAGGATCTCCGCGGCCCGCAAGCCCCTCTGCAGGCTGCGCACGCCGGCCGGGGTGTCGGGAATTTCCGCGGCGGATGTCGGGGCGTCGGCGGGGATCCGGGCCCAGACGGTCTTGGCGCCGTGACCGTAGGTGATGCCCCACAACTCGGAGAGCGAGGCGACGAGTTGGAGTCCGCGGCCGTATTCGGGGGTCTCCGGCGAGCGGAAGGCCCGGTCGTTGCGGACGGCGCGGGCCGGGTGCCGGTCGGTGACCTCGACGACGAGTCCCGCGGTGACACTGCCGTCGGGGGCGGCGCCCTCCAGGCGGCACAGGAGGTCGACGCCGGTGCCCGCGTGGACGACGGCATTGGTGACGAGTTCGCTGAGTACGACGGTCGCGTCGTCCATGAGGCGCCCGTCGAGCGTCAGGGACTCCGACAGCTCGGGCAGTTCGGTCCAGTCGACGAACGCGGCCCGCAGGAAACGACGGGCGGCCGCGGGCGCGAGCGGGTTTCCGGGCAGCGATGTGCGCGCGACCACCGGCACCCCGGTCGGCTGGTCAGGCGCGTCCGGGGCGCCGAAGGCGCTCTCCCGCTGGATCGGAATGGAACCCACGTTTCGGCTCCTGAGTAGTTGTGGCAAAGACGCCTCAGGCGACACCAACAGAGTGACAGACTGACCACGCCCATAAGCGTGGAGTTACCTAAGTAGGCCGCTATGAGTGAGAACAGTGGTATGCGTGCACCTCAGAAGGGCTACGGTGACGAAGCCATCCGCCCTAGTGATCTCCGGCCGTTGCTGGCCGCGCTGACGGCTGCCCGGGACGGCACGTTCGCGCATGTACCGATCACGGCGGACGGGATCGTCGGTGAGCTCGGCGCGACATTCAACCAGCTCGCCGACCGCAGCGTGCACTTCAACGCCGAACTGGCGCGGGTGCGGCGGGAGATCACCCGGCACGGCCGGCTCGACGAGCGCCTGGAAGCGAGCCCCGGACAGGGCGCCTGGGTGACGCGGGTCGGCGACGTGAACACCATCATCGACGCGCTCGTCGCACCGGCCGCGAACGCCACGCGGGTGCTCGAGGCCGTCGCGGGCGGCGACCTCAACCAGCGTGTCGACCTGCACGACGGGACCCGTCAACTCCGGGGCGACCTGCGGCGGTTGGGTCGTTCGGTCAACAAGATGGTGGACCAGCTCTCCCTGTTCACCGGCGAGGTGACCCGGGTGGCCCGCGAGGTGGGCACCGAGGGAAGACTCGGTGGGCGCGCCAAGGTCACTGGTCTGTCCGGGAGTTGGCGCGATGTGACCGAGGCGGTCAACACCATGGCGTCGCGGCTCACGGCGCAGGTGCGGGACATCGCGCTCGTGACGACGGCGGTGGCGCAGGGCGACCTGACACGTACGGTCACGATCGAGGCGACGGGCGAGCTGCTCGAACTCAAGCTGACCGTGAACACGATGGTCGACCAGCTCTCCGCGTTCGCCGACGAAGTCACCCGTGTCGCCCGCGAGGTCGGCACCGAAGGGCAGTTGGGCGGCCGCGCCCAGGTCCGCGGCGTCTCCGGGGTCTGGAAGGACCTCACCGACAACGTCAACTTCATGGCGTCGAACCTGACCTCCCAGGTCCGCAACATCGCCCAGGTCACGACCGCCGTGGCCGACGGAGACCTGAGCCAGAAGATCACGGTCGACGCGCAGGGCGAGATCCTCGAACTCAAGTCGACCATCAACACGATGGTCGACCAGCTCTCCGCCTTCGCCGACGAAGTGACCCGCGTGGCGCGCGAGGTCGGCACCGAAGGACAGCTGGGCGGCCGCGCCCAGGTCCGCGGCGTCTCCGGCGTCTGGAAGGACCTCACCGACAACGTCAACTTCATGGCCGACAACCTGACGTCGCAGGTGCGCAACATCGCGCTCGTGTCGACGGCGGTGGCCCAGGGCGACCTCGGCAAGAAGATCACCGTCGAGGCGAAGGGCGAGATCCTCGAACTCAAGTCGACCATCAACACGATGGTCGACCAGCTCTCCGCCTTCGCCGACGAGGTCACCCGCGTGGCCCGCGAGGTCGGCACCGAGGGCAACCTCGGCGGCCAGGCCCAGGTCCGCGGCGTCGCCGGCGTCTGGAACGACCTGACCGAGAACGTCAACTTCATGGCGTCGAACCTGACCTCCCAGGTCCGAAATATCGCCCAAGTCACCACGGCCGTGGCCCAGGGCGACCTCTCCAAGAAGATCTCGGTCGACGCGCGCGGCGAGATCCTGGAGCTGAAGGACACCGTCAACACGATGGTGGAGCAGCTGCGCGGCTTCGCCGACGAGGTGACCCGCGTCGCCCGCGAGGTCGGCACGGACGGCCGCCTCGGCGGACGCGCAACCGTTCACGGCGTGTCGGGCGTCTGGAAGGACCTGACCGACAACGTCAACTACATGGCGGACAACCTGACCTCACAAGTGCGGAACATCGCGCAGGTCGCCACGGCCGTGGCCCAGGGCGACCTCTCCAAGAAGATCGACGTCGACGCGCGCGGCGAGATCCTCGAACTGAAGACGACCATCAACACGATGGTCGACACGCTCTCCTCGTTCTCCTCCGAGGTGACCCGGGTCGCCCGCGAGGTCGGCTCCCAGGGTCAGCTCGGCGGCCAGGCACGGGTCGAGGGCGTGTACGGCACGTGGAAGCGCCTGACGACGAACGTGAACGAGCTGGCGCTGAACCTGACCACGCAGGTCCGCGCCATCGCCGAGGTCGCCTCCGCGGTGACCTCGGGCGACATGTCCCGCTCGATCACGGTCGACGCGCAGGGCGAGGTCGCCGAGCTCAAGGACAACATCAACCTGATGGTGGCCAACCTTCGCGAGACGACCCGCGCGAAGGACTGGCTGGAGTCGAACCTGGCCCGCCTCGCCGCCCTGATGCAGGGCCACCGCGACCTGATGGAGGTCGCCGACCTGATCCTGCGCGAGCTGACGCCGCTGGTGAACGCCCAGTACGGCGCGTTCTTCCTCGCGGAGGAGGAGGACGACGGCTCGCAGCAGCCCATGGCCGTGCCCACCAAGGGACTTGCGTACATCGCCGGTTACGGATCGGGCTCCGCCTCGGTCATCAACACGGGCGGGATGCCGGTCCACGGCCTCGTACGGCAGGCGGCGCTGGAGAAGAAGCGGATCCTGGTGGAGGAGGTGCCGCCGGACTACATCAACATCAACAGCGGGCTCGGCGAGGCGGCGCCCGCGTCGGTCGTGATCATCCCGATCCTCTTCGAGGACACGCTCCTGGGCGTGATCGAGCTCGCTTCCTTCTCCCGGTTCTCCGACGTCCACCTGGCGTTCTTCGACCAGTTCGTGAACACCATCGGCGTCGCCATCAACACCATCATCGCCAACTCCCGTACGGAGTCGCTGCTCGGCGAGTCCCAGCGGCTCGCCATCCAGCTCCAGGACCGGTCGAACGAACTCCAGCGCCAGCAGGCCGAGTTGCAGCGCTCGAACGCCCAACTGGAGGAGAAGGCCGCCTTGTTGGCGACCTCCTCGCAGTACAAGTCGGAGTTCCTGGCGAACATGTCGCACGAGCTGCGCACCCCGCTCAACTCCCTGCTCATCCTGGCCCGGCTGCTCTCCGACAACCCGGACGGCCATCTCAACGACCAGGAGGTCCAGTTCGCGACGACGATCCACCGCTCCGGCTCGGACCTGCTCCAGCTCATCAACGACATCCTCGACCTGTCGAAGATCGAGGCCGGCCGGATGGACGTACGCCCCAAGAAACTCCCCCTCATCAAGGTCCTCGACTACGTCCACGCGACCTTCCGGCCCATCACCCTCGACCGCGGCCTCGCCTTCGAGGTGTCGGTCGGCGAGGACGTGCCGCGCGAGATGTTCTCCGACGAGCAGCGCCTCCAGCAGATCCTGCGCAACCTCCTGTCGAACGCGATCAAGTTCACCGCTCAGGGCCGGGTCGAGCTGCGGGTCCGCCTGGTCAAGGCCCCCGAAGGGGCCCAGCTGGCCGACAGCGAGGACCTGCTCGCCTTCGCCGTCACCGACACCGGGATCGGCATCCCGCGCGACAAACTCGCCGTCGTCTTCGAGGCGTTCCAGCAGGCCGACGGCACGACGAACCGCAAGTACGGGGGCACGGGCCTCGGCCTGTCCATCAGCCGGGAGATCTCCGCGCTGCTCGGCGGCCACATCGTCGCGGAGAGCGAGCCCGGCGAGGGCTCGACCTTCACCCTGTACGTCCCCGTGCGCTGCCCCGGGCACGAGCCGCCCTCGGGGCAGGAGCCGTCCGCCCTGCCGCAGTCGGCCCTCGTACCCGAGCAGGGCGTCTCCATGGATACGTACGCGTCCCTGCAGCCGCAGGAGCAGGAGGACAACTGGCCGACGCCGACGAAGCTGGAGCGGTGGAAGACGGGCAGGCCGGGCCTGGTCCTGCCGGGCCGCCGCGTCCTGATCGTCGACGACGACATCCGCAATGTCTTCGCGCTCACGCACGTACTGGGCCGCGTCGGCATGCCCGTCCTGTACGCGGAGAACGGCCGCGAGGGCATCGAGACGCTGGAGAGCCACCCCGATGTCGAACTCGTCCTGATGGACATCATGATGCCCGAGATGGACGGCTACGAGACGATCTCCGTCATCCGCGGTACGCCACGGTGGGCCGGTCTTCCCATCGTGGCGCTCACCGCCAAGGCCATGCCCGGCGACCGCGAGAAGTCGATCGCCAAGGGCGCGAACGACTACGTCCCGAAACCGGTGGACGTCGACCAATTGCTGAATGTCGTGTGCGAACTGCTGGCCCCCGAGGAGGCGGAAGCGTCCGCCACCGAGGCCTCCGGCACTCCGGCGACCACTGAGTGAGGCACCGTCACCATGACCACTGCAGAGTCCACTTCGGCGGATCGGGCCAGCATCCTCCTCGTCGACGACATGGAGGACAACCTGACGGCGCTCGAAGCCGTGCTCGGACCGCTCAACGAGCCGCTGGTCAGAGCCCGTTCGGGCGAGGAGGCGATGAAGGCGCTGCTGCGCAGGCAGTTCGCCGTCGTCCTCCTGGACATCCGGATGCCCGGCATGGACGGCTTCGAGACGGCGACGAACATCAAGCGCCTCGACCAGACGAAGGACGTCCCGATCATCTTCCTGACGGGCACGGAGGCCGACACCGGCTACGCCTTCCGCGGTTACGCGACCGGCGCCGCCGACTACCTGACCAAGCCCTTCGACCCGTGGGTGCTGCGCGCGAAGGTGACGGTCTTCCTGGACCTGCACCGCAAGAACCGCCAGTTGCAGCGCCTCCTGGCGCGCGAGCACCAGCAGTTGGACGACCTGGCGGACCGCATGACGACGATGGAGCGCCGCCTGGCCGAGAACGAGAACCCCGATGTGCGGGAACTGCGCCACGACATCGGGGAAATGAAGGAGACGCTGCGGCTGGTGCGCCGGGGCTAGGTCCGGGGCGCACCATCCGCGGCGTCTCCTCGGCGGGTATCAGCCCTCGCGGCTTCCGGCGTACATCTCGTCGAGGAGCGCCTTGTACTCCCGCTCGACGACCGGGCGCTTCAGCTTCAGGCTGGGCGTCAGCTCGCCGTGCTCGATGTCGAGGTCGCGCGGCAGGAGCTTGAACTTCTTGATGGTCTGCCAGCGCTGCAGGCCCTCGTTGAGCTCCTTCACGTAGCCCTCGACGAGCTCCACCGTCTGCGGCGCCGCGACGACCTCCGCGTAGGAGGAGCCGCTGAGGCCGTGCTCCTTCGCCCACTCGAGGATCGACGGCTCGTCGAGGGAGATGAGCGCCGTGCAGAAGTTCCGGTCGGCGCCGTGCACCAGGATGTTGGAGACGTACGGGCACACGGCCTTGAACTGGCCCTCGACCTCGGCCGGCGCGATGTACTTGCCGCCGGACGTCTTGATGAGGTCCTTCTTGCGGTCGGTGATCCGCAGGTAGCCGTCGTTGGACAGCTCGCCGATGTCGCCGGTGTGGAACCAGCCGTCGGACTCCAGGACCTCGGCGGTCTTGTCGGGCAGCCCGTGGTAGCCCTCCATGATGCCGGGGCCGCGCAGCAGGATCTCGCCGTCGTCCGCGATCCGCACCTCGGTGCCGGGCAGCGGCTTGCCGACGGTGCCGGTGCGGTACGCCTCACCGGGATTCACGAAGGAGGCGGCGCTGGACTCGGTCAGTCCGTAGCCCTCCAGGATGTGCACTCCGGCGCCGGCGAAGAAGTAGCCGATCTCCGGAGCGAGCGCGGCCGAGCCGGACACGCACGCCCGCAGCCGCCCGCCGAAGGCCTCCCGCAGCTTGCTGTACACCAGCGCGTCGGCGACCTTGTGCTTCGAGGAGAGTCCGAACGGCACCGAGGCGACGCCCGTGCGCCGGAAGTTGTCCTGGCTGACCTTCGCGTACTCGCGCGCGACGCCGGCCGCCCACTGGAAGATCTTGTACTTGGCGGAGCCACCGGCCTTCGCCTTCGCGGCGACGCCGTTGTAGACCTTCTCGAAGATGCGCGGCACGGCGGCCATGTACGTCGGCTGCACGACCGGCAGATTCTCGATGATCTTGTCGACGCGGCCGTCGACCGCGGTGACGTGCCCGACCTCGATCTGGCCGGACGTGAGCACCTTGCCGAAGACGTGCGCGAGCGGCAGCCACAGGTACTGCACGTCCTCGCCGCTCACCAGGCCGGTCGCCGCGATGGCCTTCGCCATGTACGACCAGTTGTCGTGCGGGAGCCGGACGCCCTTGGGCCGCCCGGTGGTGCCGGAGGTGTAGATGAGCGTGGCGAGCTGGTCCTTCTGGATCGCCCCGACCCGCTCCTTGACGACCTCGGGGTTCTTCTCCAGGTACGCGGCGCCGCGCGCCTCCAGGTCCTCCAGGGTGAGCACCCAGCCGTCGGGGTCGCCCGCGTCGGGCTCGACCCCGGTCGCGTCGATCACCACGACGTGCCGCAGCTCGGGCAGCTCGGCCCGGCGCGCCCGCGCCTTGGCGAGCTGCGCGGCGTCCTCCGCGACCAGCACCTTGGACTCGGAGTCGGAGAGGATGAACGCCGACTCGTCCTCGTTGGTCTGCGGGTAGACGGTCGTGGTCGCCGCACCCGCGCACATGATGCCGAGGTCGGCAAGTATCCACTCGACACGGGTCGAGGAGGCGAGCGCCACCCGCTCCTGCGGACCCACGCCCAGCTCGACCAGGCCGGCCGCGATGGCGTACACGCGCTGCGCGGCCTGCGCCCAGCTCAGGGACTTCCAGTCGTCGGGGCCCGTGCCGGTGGCCGAGGGCACCGGGTAGCGGTAGGCCTCGGCGTCCGGTGTCGCCGTCACGCGCTCCAGGAAGAGGTTCGCCACGGAGGGCGGACGGTTCTCGATCAAGGTCTGTGTGTCGCTCACGACGTCCTCCGGGGCCCGCGACAGTGCGGCTTGTCTCAGACTGCGCGGCTGGTTGATACGAGGCTTGTTTAACTGGCGAGTAACCATGGGGCAGTGATCAGGGTAAGGGTCACCCGCCTGCCGCGTAAGGGGCTCCGGCCACCGACTTCATCGGACTCACCCCTACGTCCTCACCCCTCACACGCCCCACACAAAAGCGGTGGGCCCGCCACGCGCCCCCCGGGCCGGCCCCCCCCCCCCCCCCCCCCCCGCTCCCCCCCCACCCCCCCCCCCGCCCCCCCCCCCCCCCCCCCCCCGGGCCCGCCCCCCCCCCCCCCCCCCCCCCCCCCCCCCCCCGCGCCCGCCCCCCCCCCC
>NZ_JBTYHB010000071.1:0-14243 GCF_054871485.1 Streptomyces sp. UC4497
GTCTGTATCTGCTGTCCCTGATGGACAGTTCGACCAGTGCGTGGCTCGAGTCCGTGTACATGTTTGTACTGGGGCTCGGCATCGGGTTGTGCATGCAGGTGTTGACCATCGCCGTCCAGAACACCGTCGAGTACGCGGAGTTGGGTACGGCCACCTCCGGTGTCACGTTCTTCCGTACGCTGGGCAGCTCGTTCGGCACCGCCGTGTTCGGCACGATCTACGCCAACAGCCTGGAGCCGAATCTGAAGCAGGGCATCCAGGAGGCGGCGCAGGCCGGCACCGGGATCCCGCCCGCGACCCTCGCCAAGGCCGCGCAGAGCCCTCAGGGGCTGCACGGGCTGCCCGAAGCGGCGCGCGAGCCGATCGTCAACGGGTACGCGGATTCGCTGCATACGGTGTTCCTGTGCACGGTGCCGGTGGCGGTCATCGGCTTCCTGGTGGCGCTGTTCCTCAAGCAGGTGCAGTTGCGCGACACCGCGCGCGCGGGTTCCTCGGACATGGGCGAGGGCTTCGCGCAGCCGTCGTCGGGCGATCCCTCGCACGTGCTGGAGCGGGCCGTGGCGAACCTGGTGAAGGAGACGAACCTCAACACCGCGCGGCAGATCCTGGAGAAGTCCGAGACCCGGCTCGACATCGCGGGTGCCTGGGCCGTGATGCAGGTGGACTTCTTCACGCGGATGGTCGGGCACGCGAGCCTCGGGATGATCGCGGCGCGCCGCAGGGTGCCGCCGGAGGTGCTGGTGCCGGTGTTCCAGCGGATGATCGACGAGGGCTATCTGACGCGTACGGGCTCGTACTTCTCGCACACCGAGGCGGGGCACCGGGAGTCGGAGGTCATCAACAGCGCCTGGGGCGACTGGCTGAGCCAGAAGGTCGAGGCCGATGTCGGCCGCCCCGCGGACGCGGAGCTGCGGAGGGCGGTCGACACGATCGCGAAGCGGCTGCTCGCCGAGGACATGGCGCAGGGGCTCACCAGCCAGTCGGGCTCGGAGCGGGCCCTGGTGCCCATGTAGGACCGATGCGGGATCGACACCGTGTAGGACCGGTGCGGGGTCGCCAACGGCCTTCAGTTCAGCAGGAGCTGGAGGCCGCCCAACACCGTCGCCGCGATGACCAGTTGCTCGAAGAGTCGCTGGTTGATCCGGTTCACGCACGCCTTGCCGATGATGGCACCCGGCACGACGAAGAGGCAGAGCGCTGCGTCCAGGAGCAGCGAGCGGCCGTCGATGAGGCCGAGGCCCACGCTGAACGGCACCTTCGCGGAGTTCACGATGAGGAAGAACCACGCCGAGGTGCCGAGGAAGCCGAGCTTCTTGAAGCCCGCCGACAGCAGGTACATGGACATCACGGGGCCGCCCGCGTTGGCGACCATGGTGGTGAAGCCGCCGAGCACCCCGTACGAGCCCGCCTTCACGCGGGCCGCGCGGGTCTGCGTCGACTCGGATTCGGCAGCGGCGGCCGCCGCCTGTTTGCGGCGCCACACCGTCACGCCCGCCATGACGAGCAGGATCACGCCGATCGACATCCGTACGGCCCCGTCCCCCGCGAAGCCGAGGAAGACCGTGCCGAGGACCACGCCCGCGCCGACGGCGGGGAACAGGCGCCACAGGGTGGGCCAGTGGGCGTGCCTCCGGTAGGTGAGCACGGCGAGGATGTCGCCGCAGATCAGGATGGGGAGCAGGACCCCGGTGGAGGCGCGCGCGGGCAGGATCGCGGCGAAGACCGCGAGGCTGACCGTATTGGCGCCGCTGACGGCCGTCTTGGAGAACCCCACCACCATGGCCGCGGCGGCCAGGGCGGAGAACTCCCAGGGTGTGATCCCGAATATGTCGTGCATAGCGGGGTCAGATGCTAGACCCAACTATCTGTCGGGCGTCAGGGGCGCCACATGGTGATACGGGTTACGTTTCGCCGGACCCGTAGGCCCGGATGCACGGCGCCCGGCCCTCCGGCGGCGCGAACTCGTCCTTGTGTTCAGGCCATTTGGGGACGAGTCTCCCTCCATGACCCCGCTGGCAGAAGTGCTGCCCGAGTCCACGCTGCATGACGTGATCGGCCTGCTGGTGAGGCTGGTCGAGACCGCGGGCGCGCTGATCATCTTCATCGGCGCCGCATGGGCCTTCGCACAGTTCGTCCGGGCAGGTGTGCGCAGGCGCGGCAAGGAGGCGGAATTCAGCCGGATCAGGCTCGGTCTGGGGCGGTTCCTTGTCCTGGGCCTGGAGTTCCAGCTCGCCGGTGACGTGCTGCGCACAGCGGTCGCACCGAGTTTCGCGGAGATCGGCCAACTGGCGGCCATCGCGGCCATCCGTACGGCGCTGAACTACTTCCTCGGGCGCGAGATCGCCCAGGAGCGGGCCGAAATCGAGCAGGGCCGCTCGGCGCCCGCGCCCGGCTCCGACGGACGGCCGACATGAGCGAGTGGCTGCCGCGGGCGGCCGTGCTGGTCTGCGCGTTCGGCCTCTTCGCCGCAGTGGCGGCCTGGCGCCTGACGCACACCGTGCGACAGGCCCTGGCCGTGCTGCTCGACTTCCTGACCGCCGCGGCCCTCATCCGGCTGGCCGACCGGCCGTCGTGGGACACCGTCACCCTGACGGCAGTGGCGATCGCGCTGCGCAGGATCCTCTGACCATCCGCCGGCCAGGGGCGCCCCGGGGGCCCTGTCGGGCCGCCCGTCCTCAGCCCTTGTACGTCTCCCGCAGCTCGCGCTTGAGGACCTTCATGCTCGGGCCGAGCGGCAGCTGGTCGGTGAACTCCACGCGGCGCGGGTACTTGTGCTTGCCCAGGTGCTCCTTGGACCACGTGGTGAGTTCGGCGGCGTCGAGCGTGGTGTCGGCCTTGAGGACGGCGACCGCGCAGACCTCCTCGCCGTGCACGTCGTCGGGCAGGCCGATGACGGCGACGTGGTCGACGGCGGGGTGGCGCATCAGCACCTCCTCGACCTCGCGCGGGTAGACGTTGTAGCCGCCGCGGATGATGACGTCCTTCTTGCGGTCGACGATCCGCAGGTAGCCCTCCTCGTCCTTGGTGCCGAGGTCACCGGTGCGGAACCAGCCATCGACGAGGGCCTCCGCGGTCTGCTCGGGCCGGCCGAGGTAGCCGGAGAAGACGCAGTGGCCGCGCACGACGATCTCGCCGAGTTCGCCGGTGGGCAGCAGCTCGATGCGGTCGTCGAGTTCGGCGCGGGCGACCTCGACGTCGACGCCCCAGATGGAGTGGCCGATGGTGCCCGCCTTCGCGCCGTACCAGGGCTGGTTGACGGCGGCGACGGGCGAGGTCTCGCTCAGCCCGTAGCCCTCGTGGACGGGGGCGCCGAAGAGTTGCTCGAAGCGTTCGAGGACCGCGACCGGCAGCGAGGCGCCT
Source organism: Streptomyces sp. UC4497 (assembly GCF_054871485.1). NCBI lineage: Bacteria > Bacillati > Actinomycetota > Actinomycetes > Kitasatosporales > Streptomycetaceae > Streptomyces > Streptomyces sp. UC4497. The sequence goes on from NZ_JBTYHB010000071.1 coordinate 3,361, forward strand.
CCGGAGACCGCGACGCGCAACTTCGGGAGCGTGTCCGCCTGTTCGGCCGCCGCGAGCAGGTGCACGTACATGGTGGGCACGCCCTGGAAGACGGTGACGTGCTCGCGGACCATCAGCTCGACGGCCTTGGCGGCGTCGAAGCGCGGCATCAGGACGAGTGTCTTGCCGGCGCGCCAGACGGCGTTCATGGAGGCGGTCTGCCCGAAGGCGTGGAACAAGGGCAGGGCGCCGAGAACGATGTCGTCGGGGCTGTACTGGTTGCAGTCGAAGGCGTCGACGGTCGCGTTCATGACGAGGTTCAGGTGGCTGAGCACGGCGCCCTTGGGGACGCCGGTGGTGCCGCTCGTGTAGAAGACGACGGCCGCGTCGTCGGCGTCGCGAGTGGCGTACGTGGCGACGGGCTCGGCGGCGTCCGTGAGCTTCTCCAGCTCGCCGTCGGCGCCGAGCGCGACGGTGCGGATGCCGACGGCTTCGGCGGCGGCCTCGCCCGTCTTGGCCTGCGCCGGGTGGCACAGCAGGAGCGTCGCGCCGCTGTCCTTGAGGACGTGCTCGACCTCGTGCGCGGACAGCAGCAGGTGGACGGGGACGACGGCGGCACCGGCCGCGATGGCCGCGTAGTAGGCGCGCGGGAACTCGGCGGTGTTGGGCGCCATGAGGGCGATCTTGTCGCCGGGGCGGACGCCGAGCTCGGCGAGGGCGGCGGCCTGCTTGCGGACCTGGAGCCACAGCTCGGCGAAGGTGCTGCGCAGCTCGCCCGCGACGAGGGCTGTCTTGTCGGGGTACCGGCGGGCGTTCTCGGCGAGGATCGCGGCGAGCGAGAGGGTGGCCATCGGGTAGCGCTCCGTTCCGTACTGACTGCTGGTTCGGCGGTGGACCAGGTCGGGAGGGATTCCGTAGCAGTAAATTAGCGCCGCTAGTTTTGTCCTCCTGGTGGGACTCTACGCCTCGACCCCGACCGAGCGGTATGTGCCCTGGGTCACTTCCGGATCTCAGGGCTGGCCCTGATGTCCTTACAGGTCGGCCCGCCTACGGTTGAGGTCCGGCACCGCTCCGCGGACGACGTTCGGGGGAGCACGGGGGCTACGGGGGTGGCGCGTCGTCCGACGGAGCGGGTAGCCGGAACCTCTTCCCTCCTTACGGAGGGGGAAGCGTCCTCAGGGACGCGAAGCCTCCTTACGGAGGAGGCTCTTTACGGAGGCTGCGTGGAATCAGCCGCGCAGAAAGCGCAGCACGGCCATGACGCGCCGGTGCTCGGCCGGGTCCGACTCGAGGCCCAGCTTGGCGAAGACGTTGCGGACATGGGTCTCGACCGTCTTGCCGCCGATGACCAGCTTGTTCGCGATGGCCTCGTTGGAGCGCCCCTCGGCCATCAGCGCGAGCACATCGCGCTCGCGGCCCGTGAGGTCGTCGAGCGGCCCCGCCGGACGCGGCGCGTCCATGAGGCGGGCCACCACCAGCGGGTCGACGACGGTCTCCCCCGCGGCCACCCGCTTCAGCGCCCCGCTCAGCTCCTCCGCGTCGGCGACGCGCTCCTTGAGGAGGTAGCCGAAGCCCTCCGGCCGCCGGGCGAGCGCCCGGACGCTCGCGGTCGTCTCCACGTACTGGGACAGCAGCAGCACACCGGTGTCGGGGTGCGCGGCACGCACGGCCGCCGCCGCGACCAGGCCCTCGTCGGTATGGGTCGGCGGCATACGGATGTCGAGCAGCACGGCGTCCGGGGTGTGCTCGGCGACCAGGGCGAGCAGCGGCGCGGTGTCCGCACACTCGGCGACCACCTCGACGCCCTCGTCGGTCAGCAGCCGTACGATCCCCAGCCGAAGAAGAGCCGAGTCCTCGGCGACGATCACGCGCACGGCAGCTCCGCCCTGATTCTGGTTCCGCCCCCGGCGGGGCTGTGGATGTGCAGTACGCCGTCGACGGCGGCGAGCCGGTCGGCGAGGCCGCGCAGGCCGGTGCCGCGCGCGAGGTCGACGCCGCCGACACCGTCGTCCACGGTCTCCACGACGAGCCGTCCGTCGTGGTGCCGGGCCGAGACGCTGACGGCCCTGGCCTCCGCGTGCTTGGCCGCGTTGGTGAGGGCCTCGCAGACGGTGAAGTACGCGGTGGACTCGACGAGCGGGTCGTAGCGGCGGGACTCGGCGGCGACGACGACCGGGAGGGCGGCCTGCTCGGCGAGCTCGCTCAGGGCGGCGGCGAGCCCTTCGCGGGTGAGGACGGCGGGGTGTATGCCGTGAGCGATGCCGCGCAGCTCCTCGATGGCGTGCCGCACGCCGGCCTCGGCCTCGTCGGCGGCCTCGCGCAGCGTCGCGTCCGGGTGGTCCGCGAGGCCCTTCTGCACGCGGCGTACGGACATCAGGGCGAAGACGAGGCGGGTCTGCGCGCCGTCGTGCAGATCGCGCTCCAGGCGGCCGCGCTCGGCGTCGGCGGCCTGCACGATGCGGGTGGCGACGTCCTTCGCGCGCGTACGGAGCCAGACGTTCTCCAGGGCGAGGCGCAGGGCGGCCGCCACGGACTCCAGGAGTTCGGGGTCCTCGGAGAGCGCCGGGTCGTGGTGGAGCAGGGCGAGCGGGCGGCCGTCGGAAGCGGCCACCGGGGTGCGCCCCGGCCCGTCCTTGCCGATCTCGCGGCGGGAACCGTCGACGTATCCGCCGCGCTCCTCGTCCCACAGGCCGAGCCGCAGCGTCGGGTCGCCGAGGACGCGGACCAGCGCCTCGCGCAGCCGCGCGGGGTCGGAGTCGGTGCCGATGTCGATGACGAGCCCGCTGACCTCGGCGCGCTGCAGGCGCATGCGGAGCAGGCCCGCCAGGAAGGCGAAGGGGACGGCGACCTGGGCGAGGTCGGACAACAAGTAGACGGCCTGTTCGGGCACCGAACCGACTCCGCCGAACCACGGCACTACGTAGAACAGCATGTCCCACATCAGGAACACCGTGGCGACGCCGATGCCGATCCAGGCGGGCAGCAGCGCGCGCCTGCGGGCCGCGGACGCGTTCCGCCAGCGCAGCACGATCGCGACGGCGGCGACGACCGAGAGCACCCAGCCCGCCGCGTGGTAGGCGGCGTCGAACGGGCCGAAGAGGCCGTCCCAGGCGGGCACGTGCAGCAGGTTCGGGCCGCAGTCGCGGCAGTCCAGGTACGTCGCCCCGGACTGGGCCGCCGGGTCGAACAGGAGCGTGCGGACGAATCCGCCGACGGCGACGAGCCCGTACGCGAACTGCACCAGGCGGCGCGAGAGGACCGTGGTCAGGCGGCCTTCGGGGAACGACAGGACGAGGTGCAGGAGGATCGCCATGTTCAGCGCCTCCCACCAGGCGCCGAAGGCGAAGAGTGCCGGGACGGCGGTGCCCTGGAGGTTGCCGAAGAACCAGGTGATGCCTTCGAACACCATCAGGCGCCCGGTGTGGTTGGCGGGCCTGCGCCGCCAGGCGACGAGCCCGGCGACCACGAACGCCCAGCCGACCGCGAGGTCCCGTACGAGATCGCCCGCAGACGCGCCACTGCGCGCGTACGCCCACACGCCCGCCACACCCGATACTGCGGCGAGGGCCGCGGCCCCGGTCAGGCGCAGCCGAACCGCCCGCTCACCCTGACTGTCCACGGCCACACGGTAAGGCATCCTGGGGTGCGCCGGGGAAATCGGGCGGGGCGTGCGGGCGCACTCGGGGTCACCGGGGGCTTTTGGGGTTACTGGGGCTCTTGATCACCTGGTCCTGCGGCCCGTGCCCGCCGTCCTCTTCCCCAGTTGCCGCCGCGCCGCCTGCCTCGTCGCCGCTCGCCGGGCCACTCGCGCCGCCACTCGCGCCGCCGCCCGCGCGGATCAGCTCAAGGACCCGGCTCCTGAGGGCCGTGAACCGGGCGTCGGCCCGGGTCGTCAACTGGTCGCGCTGTACGGGGAGTTCGACGGGCACGTCCTCCAGGACCACGGTCGGTGACGCGCTCAGGACCAGCACCCGCTCCCCCAGGTACACGGCCTCGTCGATGTCGTGCGTGATGAACAGGACCGTCATGCCGCGCTCCCGCCACAGGCCGCGCACCAGGTCCTCCAGGTCGGCGCGGGTCTGCGCGTCGACGGCCGCGAAGGGCTCGTCCATCAGGAGCACCTCCGGCTCGTACGCCAATGCGCGCGCGATGGCGACGCGTTGCTGCATGCCGCCGGACAGCTCCCACGGGTAGGCGCGGTGGACGCCCGCGAGGCCGACCGCTTCGAGGGACTCCGCGACCCGCGCGCGGCGGGCCGCCTTCGGCATCGATTTGCGCTGCCTGAGCGGGAGTTCGACGTTCTCGGCGACCCGCATCCACGGGAAGAGGCTGCGCCCGTACTCCTGGAAGACGACGGCGAGGCCGGGGCGCGGGCCGGTCACGGGTGCGCCGTCCAGCGTCACCGAGCCGCTGGTCGGCCGCAGCAGCCCGGCCACGCACTTCAGGAGCGTCGTCTTGCCGCAGCCGGAGGGACCGACGACGCACACCAGCTCGCCCGCCCCGAGGCGGAACGTCAGGTCGCGCAGCGCCTCCACCTGCCGACCCGAGCCCTCGTAGAGCTTGCGCAGTCCCGTGACCTCAAGCACCGCCGTCCCCCGCCTTCCGCCGCGCCCCGCGCGATCCGTGGTACCAGCCGAGCGCCCGCCGTTCGACGAGCCGGAACAGCAGCGCGAGCAGTACGCCGAGCAGGCCGAGGACGAGGATTCCGGTCCACATCTCCGGCACGGCGAAGGAGCGCTGGAACTCCACGACGGCGAAGCCGAGGCCGCTGCTGGAGGCGTACATCTCGCTGATGACCATGAGGATGACGCCGATGGACAGGGCCTGGCGCAGGCCCGCGAAGATCTGCGGGCTCGCGGCGGGGAGCACCAGGTGACGCAGCCGGGCCGCTCCCCCGATGCCGTACGAGCGGGCCGTCTCGGCGGCGACCCGGTCCACGGAGCGCACGCCCGCGGTCGTGTTGAGCAGCACCGGCCAGACGCAGCCGGAGGCGATCACGGCGACCTTCATGGTGTCGCCGATGCCCGCGAACAGCATGATCACGGGGACCAGGACCGGTGGTGGGACCGCTCGGAGGAACTCCAGGGCGGGCTCGGTCGCGGCGCGGGCGCGGCGCGAGGAGCCGATGACGACGCCGAGGGCGACGCCGACGACGCCCGCGACCGCGTATCCGGCGAGCAGACGCAGCACGCTGGGCAGTACGTCGTCCTGGAGACGCTCTGCCGTCCAGGTGTCGTCGAAGCGGGCGAGGATCGTGCGCAAGGGTGGCGCGTAGAAGCTGGTGCTGGCGGCCGAGGCGAACCACCAGATGGCGACCAGGACGCAGGGCAGGGCCACGGCCAGGACGGCGGCGCGGAGTGTGCGGAGGGGGCGGTTCACGCCGGGTCCTCCGCCCGTACGGACTGGTGCCAGGACAGGGCGCGACGTTCCACGAACCGCGCTCCAGTGTTGATCAATACGCCCAGGCAGCCGGCGACAAGGATCAATGCGTACATGTCCGGGACGGCCTGTGAACTCTGCGCAACATTGATCCGGTGCCCCAAGCCCGGTGCGCCGATGACGAGTTCGACGGTGATGGCGAGGATCAACGCGACCGCTGCGGCGAGCCGTACGCCGGTCATGACGTACGGCAGGGCCGTCGGCCACACGACGTGTCGCACGCGCGCCCACGCACCGAGGCCGAAGGCGCGCGCCGTGTCGTCGGCGACCGGGTCCACGTCCTGCACCCCGTACAGCACCTGCACGAGGACCTGCCAGAACGCGGCGTAGACGACGAGCAGCAGGACCGAGCGCAGCTCCGTGCCGTACAGGAGGATCGCGAGCGGGATGAGCGCGACGGACGGGATGGGGCGCAGGAACTCGACGGTGGAAGCGGTGAGTTCACGCAGGTGCGGGACCGTGGCGATGACGAGGCCCGCGAGGACGCCGCCCGCGGTGGCGAGGGCGAGGCCGAGCGCCCAGCCGGTGAGGGTGTCGCCGAGCGCGGCCCAGAAGGTGGCGTCGGCGAGTTCGCCGTGCAGGGCGTTCAGGGTCGTCGTGAAGGGCGGCAGGAAGTCCGGGTCGACCAGGCCGAGGCGCGGCACCGCCTCCCACAGCGCCGCGCACGCCAGCAGCCCGAGGAGCCCGGGCACCGCGGGGATCACGGCAGCGATCACGGCAGCAGCGCGTCGAGGTCGGGGGTCTTCTCGAACAGGCCGTCCTTCTCGCCGAGCTCGGCGAGGGTGTCGAGGGAGGCGCGGTTCCACTGCGCGGGCCAGGCCGGGAGCGTCACCTTGTCGAGGGTCGACTGCGGGATCTTCGTGTACGTGCTGATGATGTCGCGGACCTCGTCGGGGTGGCCGTTGGCGTAGGTGAGGGACTTCTGGGTGGCGGCCTTGAACTTCTTGACGATGTCCGGGTGTTGATCCACGTATTGACTCGACGAGAAGTACATCGCGACCGTCAACTTGCGTGCCGTGTCGACGAAGTTGGAGGCGATCACGCGGCCGCCCTGCGCCTTGACGGTGGCGGCGGCCGGCTCCACGACCTGGGCGGCGTCGATCTGCCCCTTGTCGAGCGCGGCGGGCATCTGGTCGAAGGCGAGCTCGACGAACTTCACCTTGGAGGGGTCGCCGCCGTCCTTGCGGACCGATTCCCGGACCGTGGTGTCGTTGATGTTCTTGAGCGTATTGACGGCGACCTTCTTGCCCTCAAGGTCCTTGGCGGACTTGATCGGACTGTCCTTGTTCACGACGACGGCGCCGAAGTCCGCGTCCTCCTTGCCCGTGGAGCCGACGCCGTTGACGACGACCTCGACGGGGACGCCCTTGGACTGGGCGACCATCAGCGAGGTGGAGTTCGAGAAGCCGAACTGGAACTGGCCGCTGACCACGCCCGGCACGATCGCCGCGCCGCCCTGCGCCATGGTCATGGACAGGCTGAGGCCCTGCTCCTTGTAGAAGCCCTTCTTCTGCCCGAGGTACAGGGGTGCGACGTCGACGATCGGGATGATGCCGATCTTGAGGTTCGTGGTGCCGGCGTCTCCGGTGGATTCGGACTTCGGGCTGTCCGAGCCGGAGCCGCAGGCAGCGGTGGCGGCGAGGAGCATCGTGGCGGTGACAGCGGTGAGTGTGCGGCGCGTGCAACGCATGGGTATCCCCCTGGGAGCCCTGGTGCTCAGCGGGAACGTAGAGCCCGCACCCTATGGGGTCAACTCCCCTAGCGGGCAAGGCTGTTGGCGCGATTCACAGCGCAACCTTTGGGTGCGTGGCGCGTCGCCCGCGGGGGCGCCAGGTTCCGACCGGTGTGTTGCGATGGTGACTGATGGGACAGTCAGAGGCTCAATGGCCAGCGTTTTCCATTGATTGAGGGACATCGTGTTGAGTTCTTCTCAACATGTGGTTAGGGTCGTGCCCCGTGGAATCCAGCAACGAGGCAAGCCCTGCCGACACCGCCGCCCGCGTCCGTGAGGTCATCACGGCGGCCGGTGTCAGCCAGCGCGAGTTCGCGCGCCGCATCGTCATGGATCCGTCGAAGCTCTCCCGCTCACTGAGCGGGACCCGCCGGTTCACGGTGGCGGAGCTGGCGCGGATCGCCGACGAGGCGCGCGTCGACCCGGGCTGGCTGCTCGGCGCGCGGCCGCAGGAGGCCGAGGCCGCGGCGCCCGTGCCCGCTTCCGTGGAGGGCGGGCGGCCGCTGCAGATCGTCCAGGAGACGGTCCGGCTGGTCGCCGAGCACGGGTTCCACGCGGTGCGGGTCTCCGACATCGCCCGTGCCTGCGCCACCAGCACCGCCGCGATCCACTACCACTTCCCCGGCCGCGCAGATCTCCTGGAGGCCGCGGTGCGCTGGTGCATGGACGAGGACACCGCGCGCCGCGCCGCCCACCTCGCGGAGGCGGACGACGCGGCGGCGGAGCTGCGGCAGCTCATCGAGTTGCAGACGCCGCGCACGGAGCAGCAGCGGCGGCAGTGGAAGGTGTGGCTCGACCTGTGGGCCGAGGCGGCGCGGTCCACGACGGTGGGGCGGTTGCACACGGACTACTACCGGCAGTGGCGGGAGACCGTGGCGGATGTCCTCCGTCGCGGGGTCGACCAGGGTGTGTTCCGGTCGTCCGTCGAGCCGGACGCCGCGGCGTATGCGCTGACCGCGCTGATCGATGGGTTGGCCACGCAGGCCCTCTCCGTGAGCCGGGAATCGGCCGCGGGTGCCGCCGATGCGATGCATGCGGCGTTGCTTTCCTACGTGGACGGCGTGATCACGAAGCCGTAGTCGACGACTCGGGGCTCTGCCCCGGACCCCGCTGGCTCTCGTCCCAAAGCGGGGCTTGATTTGCCCACCCGCTTGATTTGCCCACCCGCTCGAAATGCACGGCCGCCGTACGCGGCAAGACACCTGGGAGGTCCCCCTATGCCCACTGAAAACGTCATCATCACCGCCGCTCTCACCGGTGCCGGTGACACCGTGCGGCGGAGCCCGCACGTGCCCGTCACTCCGGAGCAGATCGCCAAGAACGCCGTCGAGGCGGCCGACGCGGGTGCTGCCGTGGTGCACATCCACGTACGGGACCCCGAGACCGGCGACCCCTCGCGCGACACGAAGCTGTACCGCGAGGTCGTCGAGCGGATCAAGGAGACCGGCACCGACGTCGTCATCAACCTGACCGCCGGCATGGGCGGCGACCTGGTCATCGACCCGGACGAGCCGCTCAACCACCTGCCCGGAACCGACCTCGTCAGCGGCCTCGACCGGCTGCCGCACGTCGAGGAGCTGCTGCCCGACATCTGCACGCTCGACTGCGGTTCGCTGAACTTCGGCGACGGCTCGAACCTGTACGTGTCGACGCCCGACATGCTGCGCCAGGGCGCCAAGCGCATCCAGGAGCTGGGCGTGCGGCCGGAGTTGGAGATCTTCGACACCGGCCAGCTGTGGTTCGCCAAGCAGCTGCTCGCGGAGGGTCTGCTCGACGACCCGACCGTGTTCCAGCTGTGCATGGGCATCCCGTGGGGCGCCCCGGCCGACCCGGGCGTGCTGCAGTCGATGGTCAACATGCTGCCGGAGGGCGCCCAGTTCGCCAGCTTCGCGCTCGGCCGCATGCAGATGCCGTGGGTGGCGCAGTCGATCCTGCTCGGCGGGCACGCCCGCGTCGGCCTGGAGGACAACCTGTACCTCGGCAAGGGCAACAAGGCGACCAACGCCCAGCTCGTGGAGCGCGCCGTGACCATCACGGAGTCCCTCGGCTCGCGCGTCGCGACGCCGGACGAGGCCCGCGCGCTGCTCGGCCTCAAGCCGCGCTCCTGACGTCTCCCCTCAGTAAGCAACCGGAAGGCAACACCACCCTCATGACCTCCCCCCTCACCGCTCCCGAGGACGTCCGCCGGGTCGCGTGCGTCGGAGCCGGCGTCATCGGCGGCGGCTGGGTCGCCCACTTCCTGGCGCGCGGCTACGACGTCACGGCCTGGGACCCGGCCCCCGACGCCGAGCAGAAGCTGCGCCGCCTGGTCGACGCCGCCTGGCCCGCCCTCACCGAGATGGGCCTCGCCGACGGCGCCTCGCGCGAGCGCCTCACGGTATGCCCGACCCTCGAAGAGGCCGTCGCCGACGCCGAGTTCGTGCAGGAGAGCGCCCCCGAGGACCTCGACCTCAAGCGCGATCTGCTGTCCCGGCTCGACGCGGCCGCCCCCGCCGGCGTCGTGATCGCCTCGTCGACCTCCGGCTACCCGATGACCGACATGCAGACCACGGCCGCGAACCCCGCGCGCCTGGTCGTCGGGCACCCGTTCAACCCGCCGTACCTGATCCCGCTCGTCGAGGTCGTCGGCGGCGAGAAGACCGACGCCGACGCCACCGCCTGGGCCTCCCGCTTCTACGAGGTGGCCGGCAAGTCGGTCATCACCATGGACCGCGAGGTGCCCGGTTTCATCGCCAACCGCCTCCAGGAGGCCCTGTGGCGCGAGGCGCTGCACATGGTCGCCAACGGCGAGGCGACGGTGAAGGAGATCGACGACTCGATCACCGAGGGCCCCGGCCTGCGCTGGGCTTTCATGGGCCCGATGCTGACGTTCGCGCTCGCGGGTGGCGAGGGCGGCATGGCGCACATGCTCGACCACTTCGGCCCGTCCCTGAAGTCGCCGTGGACGCGGCTCGAGGCCCCGGAGCTGGACAAGGAGTTGTACGACTCCGTGGTCGCGGGCTGCGATGTCGCCGCGGACGGCCGTTCCATCGCCGAGCTCGTCGCCGAGCGCGACCAGGGCGTCATCGACGTGCTGCGCGCGACGGGCCGGCTGAACGGCAACAAGAACGGGGAGGCCGACCCGCGATGAGCACGCTTCCCCTGCTGCACCGCACGGTCCGCCCCGAGTGGATCGACTACAACGGTCACATGAGCGAGGCGTTCTACGTCCTCGCCTTCGGTCACGCCACCGACGCCATGATGATCGAGACGGGCCTGGACTCGACGTACCGCGAGTCCACCCACTGCTCGCTCTACACGGTCGAGTCGCACATCCGCTATCTGCGCGACGTTCCCGAGGGCGCCCATCTCGCCATCCGTACGCGGGTGTTGGGGGCGGCGTCGAAGAAGGCGCGCTTCACGCACGAGATGTTCGTGGTCGACGAGGAGGCCGCCGAGCCGGGCCCGGACGCGGCCCCGGTGGCGACCACCGAGCTGCTCGCGATCCACGTCGACCAGGAGGCGGGCAAGGCGGCCGAGTTCCCGGCCGCGGTCCGTGACCGCTTCACCGAGCTGACGGAGCCCGCCCCGGAGTGGGCGGGCCGGTCGATCGCCGTCGTCTGACAAAGACGCCTACCACCTGACGTGCAGGGGCCCCGCCCGCCGGTGTGGGGGGGGGCCGGGCCGGGGGCCCCGCACCGAAGGCCGGGCCGGGCCCCCCGGGGGGGGGGCGGGCCCGGGGTGCGGGGGCGCG
>NZ_JBTYHB010000072.1:0-12556 GCF_054871485.1 Streptomyces sp. UC4497
GTAGGCTCTGGTTTTGGGGGTTGTCCCCCGGGCCCACAACCTCGTTGCGGGTGGTGTTGGGGGCTAGGGGGTTGTTGCGGTCGGGGGGCCCCCCCCACCCCCCCGCCCCGGCCGGGGGGGGGGGGGGCCCCCGCCCCCCCACCCCACTTATCGCTTGTTTGACTACTCGTCGGTAGCATCCTGTCCATGGCAGAGACTCAGACGATTGAGGCGCCCCGCAAGGCAGCCAAGGACGAGCGCCGGGCGGCCCGGCTGGCCCAGCAGATCGGCGCGTTCGCCAAGGCGCACGGCGGCGCCGAGGGACAGCTCGCGTACATCGGTGAACACGGCACCCGCATCGTGCTCGTCGGCGAGGACGGCGGCTGGGGTGACCTGGTGGCGTCGACGTACGAGGTCGCGCAGAAGGCCGTCGAGAAGGCGGGCATCACCGTCCACGAGGACTTCGACGGCGACTTCGCGGCCAAGGTCGAGACGGGCCCGTACGAATGGAAGCGGATGGCGGGCATCCAGCTCGGCGGCTGAATCGGGCGTTTGTGCGGGGCCGACGTCGAGCAACACCAGGCGCCCGTTCACCCGTTAGGACTGTAGGAGCACGGTCCACATACGGGAGCCCGGATGATCGAAACGCCGTCCCTCGTGGATCAGTACTGCCATGGGGTGCTGCGTACGGAGCTGGGCCTCGGCACCTTCGAGGCCCATCTCGGCCGGGGTGAGGGGCCGCCCGCTCCCGGCACCACCTTCTTCGACACCCAGACCGGGTTCGCGGTGCGCCGCTGGTGCCCGCCGCTGCTCGGTCTGGAACCCCACTGTCCGCCCGCCCGCTATCTGGCCAGGCGCCGCGAACTCGGCGTCGTCGAGGCGGGGCGCAGGCTGCTGCGCGGCAGCGGCATCACCACGTATCTCGTGGACACGGGGCTCGCCGACGATCTGACCGGGCCCGCCGAGCTGGCCTCCGCCGCCCAGAGCGAGGCCCACGAGATCATCCGCCTCGAACTCCTCGCGGAGCAGGTCGCGGACACCTCGGGGACCGTCGACTCCTTCCTCGCCAACCTCGCCGAATCGGTGCACGCCGCGGCCTCCGGCGCGGTCGCCTTCACCTCGATCGCCGGCGTACGCCACGGGCTCGCGCTCGCCCCGGAGCCGCCGGGGCCCGGAGAGGTGCGTGGCGCGGCGGGGCGGTGGCTGGCGGGGCGGCAGGTCGGCGGCGCTCTCAGGGACCCGGTGCTGCTGCGGCACCTGCTGTGGATCGCCGTCGCGTCGGGGCGCCCGCTGCAACTGCGCTGGGGGCACCTCGACCACACGGACCCGGTGGCGCTCGCCGAGTTCGCCCGCGCCACGGCGGGGCTCGGCACGGACGTGGTGCTGCTGCACGGCTACCCGTACCACCGCCACGCGGCGCACCTGGCGGGCGTCTTCCCGCACGTCTACGCGGACCTGGGTCCCGCGCTCGCCCGTACGGGGGCGCGGGCGGCGGGGCTGCTCGCGGAGTTCCTGGAGCTGGCGCCGTTCGGGAAGCTGCTGTTCTCGACCGGCGCGCAGGGGCTGCCCGAGCTGCATGTCGTGGGCGCGCGGCTGTTCCGGCAGGCGCTCGGGCGGGTGCTCGGGGAGTGGGTCGCCGAGGGAGCGTGGTCGCTGAGCGACGCGCAGCGGGTCGCCGGGATGATCGCGTCCGGGACGGCGCGGAGGGTGTACGGGCTCGGGCCCTTCTGACGGATCAGGCTGGATGCGGGTGGCCGTGCATGTTCGGTGCTGGCGAGCGGGGTCTGGTGCGTGCAGCTGCAAGGCGGAGGAGGGCGTCAACGCGGAGCGTTGGCAACCGACGACAACGCGGCAGATGTGCGTGCCAGGGCACGCGACTCCAGCAAGATCCGTCAGAAGGGCCCGAGGGGCCGCCTGAGCGTTCCCGGGCCCGTACGAGGCGTCAGACCAACCCGTACGGGGCGTCAGACCGCCGAGAGTTCCTGGTCCGACTTCGACAGGAGGTCCGGCTCCGCCACCGGGCGTTCGCGCAGCGAGAGCACCACGCGCAGCACCCCGATCCACACCAGCGCCGAGCCCAGCATGTGCAGGCCGACCAGGATCTCCGGCAGGTCCGTGAAGTACTGGACGTAGCCGATGATCCCCTGCGCGAGCAGGATCAGGAACAGGTCGCGGGTGCGGTGCAGCGGGCCCTTGGGGGCGTCGACCGCCTTCAGGACGAACCACAGCGCGAAGGTCAGCGTCACCACGATCCAGGCGAGGACCGCGTGCACCTTCGAGACCGTCTCCCAGTCGAGCGGCATCCGGTGGACGTCGCTGGAGTCGCCCGCGTGCGGGCCCGCGCCGGTCACCACCGTGCCGACGAGGATCAGCAGCGCGGCCGCCGCGACCAGGGCCCAGACCAGCTGCTTGATGGCCTTGCCGACCAGCGGGCGCGGCTCGGCGTCGCCCTCACGGGTGCGCTGCCACATCACGACGGCGACGGTCAGCAGGGTGGTGGTCAGGACGAAGTGGGCCGCCACCGTGTACGGGTTGAGGCCGACCAGGACGACGATGCCGCCGAGCACCGCGTTGCCCATCACGATCCAGAACTGGGCCCAGCCCAGCCGGGTCAGCGGACGCCGCCACGGCTTCTGCGAACGCGCGGCGATGATCGCCCAGCCGACCGCGGCGCACAGCACGTAGGTGAGCATGCGGTTGCCGAACTCGATGGCTCCGTGGAAGCCCATCTCGCTCGTCGCGGTCAGCGACTGGTCGGTGCACTTGGGCCAGGTCGGGCAGCCGAGGCCCGAGCCGGTCAGGCGCACGGCGCCGCCGGTGCAGACGATGAGCACCGTCATGACGACGGCGGACATGGCCGCGCGCTGGACGGTCCGCTGAGTGGGAGTCCAGTACTCGGCGATGAAGGCGAGCGGATTGCGCAGCGCCCGCGCGGCGTCGGTGGGGGTCAGCTTTGGCACGGGCCCATCGTAGGCGGCTGCTTGTGCACGGCTTCACGAGGGGGACGTAACTGCGCCAACTGTGACGGGGGTTACGTCCCTTTGCGTATCCGGCGGCTCACTCCCAGCGGAAGAAGCGCCCCGCCGCGCCCAGCCCCACGACCGCCCAGACGGCCAGGATCCCCAGGTCGCCCCACGGCATCGCGGCGCCGTGCTGGAGCACGTCCCGCAGGCCGTCGGAGAGCGCCGAGATGGGCAGCAGGCCGAGGACCGACTGCGCCGCGTCGGGGAACTTGTCGAGCGGCACGATGACGCCGCCGCCGACCAGGAGGAGCAGAAAGACGAGGTTCGCCGCGGCCAGCGTCGCCTCCGCCTTGAGCGTGCCCGCCATGAGGAGACCGAGACCGGAGAACGCCGCCGTGCCGAGCACCAGGAGGAGCAGAACGGCGAACGGGTTCCCGTGCGGGGACCAGCCCAGCGCGAACGCGATGACCGTGAGGAGGACGACCTGGAGCACCTCGGTGACCAGGACCGAAAGCGTCTTCGCCGTCATCAGACCCCAGCGGGGGAGCGGGGACGCGCCCAGGCGCTTCAACACCCCGTAGCGCCGCTCGAAACCGGTGGCGATGGCCTGCCCGGTGAAGGCGGTGGACATCACGGCGAGCGCGAGGATGCCGGGGGCCAGGAAGTCGACGGCCTTGCCGGAGCCCGTGTCGACGATGTCGACGGCCGAGAACAGGACCAGCAGCAGCGTCGGGATGACGACCGTGAGCAGCAGCTGCTCGCCGTTGCGCAGCAGCATCTTCGTCTCGAGCGCGGCCTGTGTCGCGATCATGCGGGGGAGCGGGGCGGCTCCGGGGCTCGGTGCGTACGTACCGGTGCCGCGCTGGGTCTCGGTGGCGCTCATCCGCGCAGCTCCTTGCCGGTCAATTCGAGGAAGACGTCTTCGAGGGTGTGCCGCTCGACGGAGATCTTCTCCGGCATCACGCCGTGCTGGGCGCACCAGGAGGTGACCGTCGCGAGGAGCTGGGGGTCGACCTTGCCGCTGACCCGGTAGGAGCCGGGGGTGAGCTCGGCGGCCGCGGCGTCGGCGGGCAGGGCCTTGAGGAGCGAGGCCACGTCGAGCCCCGGCCGCCCGGAGAAGCGGAGCGTGTTCTCGGCGCCGCCCTTGCACAGCTGTTCCGGGGAGCCCTGCGTGATGACCTTGCCGGCGTCGACGATCGCCACGTCGTCGGCGAGCTGTTCCGCCTCGTCCATGTAGTGCGTGGTGAGGATGACGGAGACGCCGTCGGCGCGCAGGTCCCGCACCAGGTCCCAGGTGGCGTGCCGGGCCTGCGGGTCGAGGCCCGCGGTCGGCTCGTCGAGGAAGACCAGCTCGGGCCGGCCCACGACGGCCATGGCGAGCGCGAGCCGCTGTTGCTGGCCGCCGGACAGCCGCCGGTAGGTGGTGCGGCCGCAACTGCCGAGTCCCAGGCGCTCGATGAGGGCGTTCACATCGAGCGGACGGGCGTGCAGCTTGGCGATGTGGCGGAGCATCTCGTCGGCGCGGGCGCCGGAGTAGACGCCGCCGGACTGCAGCATGACGCCGATCCGGGGGCGCAGCGCGGAGGCCTGCTTGACCGGGTCGAGGCCGAGGACGCGGACGGTGCCGGAGTCCGGCCTGCGGTAGCCCTCGCAGGTCTCGATCGTGGTGGTCTTGCCCGCGCCGTTGGGGCCGAGGACGGCCGTGATGCCGGGGGCCGCCGTGAGGTCGAGGCCGTCGACCGCGGTCTTGGATCCGTACCGCTTCACCAGACCGGTGATGTGGACGACTGGCTCACTTCGCATGGTGGGCAAGTCTAGGGACGCGGCGCGGCTCCCGGACGCGCGGGGCACAAGTACGCGAAACACCCTTCAGGGAGCGGCGGGGCGGTGCGCGGGGAGCCACTTCTCCGCGTACGCCACGGCGTCCGCGAGCGGGAAGAGGCGGGCCTCGGCGGCGCCGACCCGGCCGCGGACGACCGGGGTGTCGCGTTCGAAGGCGGTGCCCAGCTCGTCGAACCGGTCGGAGTCGATCGCCACCTCGCGCACGTGTTCCCAGCCGTGGGGCCCCGGCCTCCCGGCGTCCTCGTGGCCGGCCGGGACGCGGTACTCGGCCAGGTGGAAGGCCGTGCACGCCTCGTATCCGGCGCCCAGCAGCAGTACGCGCGCGTGCTGCTCCTCCAGGCGCGCCAGCGGGCTCTGCTTGCCGAGCCGGCAGTCGGCCGCGTGCCCCTCGGTCACCGCGGCGGCGCGCGGTCCGAGCGCCGCGAAGGACGTCTGCGGGTGCGCGCTGCGCAGGGCCCCCGGCCAGGTCCGTACGGCCTCCGGGACGACGCCGACACCGCGCGTGGGCGTGGTCGCCGGGTCGTACGCGGGCATGGTCGCCCGGATGGTCTCCCACCACTCGCGCGGGACCGGCGGGCGGCTCCACTCGGCCGGGTCCGAGAGGTCCGCGGACTGTGTCGGTACGACGAGGGTGCCCTCGGTGCCGAGCGCGTCGAGGAGGGCGCGGACGACCGCGACCGCTCCGCCGTTCACCCAGCCGAGGCTGCTGAGGGAGGTGTGGACGAGGAGCGTGTCGCCGGTCGGACGCCGAGTGCCCTCAAATCCGCCGCGAGGGACGCCTGCGTGACGAGTGGGCCGGTCGGGAGGGGTGTGGGCATGGAGCGAGTGTCCTCGCGGGGGTGTTCGGACGCCACGGAATTAGTCGGCGGCCAGTCGGTGGCGGCCCTTCGCGCATGCGCGGCCCGGCGGGCGGTCCGACCTGCGTTTCGATCGATCAAAGATCGTTTCCGCAGGTCACGGCGCGTGTCGACTTAGGTTTACCTAAGTGATGTACGGCACCGGGCGGCGATCACCGCCGCGCTTGTCAGGGTCTGAGGAATTACGCAACAATGGCGTTGTGAAAAACGTTGGCGAGGCCTCTGAGGAGCTCACGACCGGAGAGCGGTCCACCCGCAACCGTGTCGCGCGCTCCATCCTGGACCACGGCCCGTCCACCGTCGCCGAGCTGGCAGTGCGCCTCGGCCTCACTCAGGCCGCCGTACGCCGCCACCTCGACGCACTTGGAGCGGACAAGGTCGTGGAGCCCAGGGACCAGCGTGTCTACGGGGCCCGCACCCGCGGTCGCCCCGCCAAGGTGTTCGCGCTGACCGACTGCGGCCGGGACGCCTTCGACCAGTCCTACGACAAGCTCGCCGCGGAAGCGCTCCGCTGGATCAAGGAGCAGGCCGGCGGCGACGAGGCGCTCGTCTCCTTCGCCCGTGCACGGATCGCCGCACAGGCAGGTCCGTACAAGGCGGCGATCGAGGCGGCGGCCCCCGAGGAGCGCGCCCAGGCCCTGGCGAGGGCCTTGAGCGCGGACGGGTACGCTGCTACGGCGCGTAGCGCACCGGTCGGTGAGCAGCTCTGCCAGCACCACTGCCCAGTCGCCCACGTGGCCGAGCAGTTCCCGCAGCTGTGCGAGGCGGAGACGGAAATGTTCTCCCAGCTGCTCGGTACTCACGTACAGCGACTGGCCACCATCGCCCATGGCGACGGGGTCTGCACGACGTTCATCCCCAAGAACACCCCCAACACGACCACCAACGCATCTGCAAGCACGGCCGGGAGGAACCCCGCATGACTCTCCCCATCGAGGAGACTGCCCACCCTGAGCTCGACGGCCTGGGCAAGTACGAATACGGCTGGGCGGACTCCGACGCGGCCGGCGCCTCTGCCAAGCGCGGTATCAACGAGGACGTCGTCAAGGACATCTCCGCCAAGAAGTCCGAGCCGGAGTGGATGACCAAGCTGCGCCTCAAGGGCCTGAAGCTGTTCGGCAAGAAGCCCATGCCGAACTGGGGCTCGGACCTGTCGGGCATCGACTTCGACAACATCAAGTACTTCGTGCGCTCCACGGAGAAGCAGGCGGAGTCCTGGGAGGACCTGCCCGAGGACATCAAGAACACGTACGACAAGCTCGGCATCCCCGAGGCGGAGAAGCAGCGCCTCGTCGCCGGTGTCGCGGCCCAGTACGAGTCCGAGGTCGTGTACCACCAGATCCGTGAGGACCTGGAGGAGCAGGGTGTCATCTTCATGGACACCGACACGGCCCTCAAGGAGCACCCGGAGCTCTTCAAGGAGTACTTCGGGACCGTCATCCCGGCCGGCGACAACAAGTTCGCCGCGCTGAACACCGCCGTGTGGTCGGGTGGCTCCTTCATCTACGTGCCGAAGGGCGTGCACGTGGAGATCCCGCTCCAGGCCTACTTCCGTATCAACACGGAGAACATGGGCCAGTTCGAGCGGACGCTGATCATCGTCGACGAGGACGCCTACGTCCACTACGTCGAGGGCTGCACCGCGCCGATCTACAAGTCGGACTCGCTGCACTCCGCGGTCGTCGAGATCATCGTCAAGAAGGGCGCCCGCTGCCGCTACACGACCATCCAGAACTGGTCGAACAACGTCTACAACCTGGTCACCAAGCGCGCCGTGGCGTACGAGGGCGCGACCATGGAGTGGATCGACGGCAACATCGGCTCCAAGGTCACCATGAAGTACCCGGCCGTCTACCTGATGGGCGAGCACGCCAAGGGTGAGACGCTGTCGATCGCCTTCGCGGGCGAGGGCCAGCACCAGGACGCCGGTTCCAAGATGGTCCACATGGCGCCGAACACGTCGTCCAACATCGTCTCGAAGTCCGTGGCACGCGGCGGTGGCCGCACCTCCTACCGCGGTCTCGTCGAGATCGGCGAGGGTGCCCCGGGCTCGAAGTCGAACGTGCTGTGCGACGCGCTGCTCGTCGACACGATCTCGCGCTCCGACACGTACCCGTACGTCGACGTCCGCGAGGACGACGTGTCCATGGGTCACGAGGCGACCGTCTCGCGTGTCTCCGAGGACCAGCTCTTCTACCTGATGAGCCGCGGTCTGAGCGAGTTCGAGGCCATGGCGATGATCGTGCGCGGCTTCGTCGAGCCGATCGCCAAGGAGCTGCCCATGGAGTACGCGCTCGAGCTCAACCGGCTGATCGAGCTCCAGATGGAGGGCGCGGTCGGTTAAGACCCCTTAAGGGTCGCCAACTGCCGCTCCCATCAAGCCACTTACGTACGTAACGAAAGCGAGCACTACGACAGCCATGGCTGAGGCTCAGAACATCCCGGCGGGGTCGACGACCACCGGAAACATCGCGGTCGCCGCCGAGTCGACCGTCGCCACGCGCATGAGCGCGCCCCCCTCCTACGACGTGCAGAACTTCGCGGTCCCGCACGGCCGTGAGGAGGAGTGGCGGTTCACGCCGCTGGAGCGGCTGCGCGGGCTGCACGACGGCACCGCCACCGCGACCGGCACCGGCGTGAAGGTCGACGTCCAGGCCCCGGCCGGCGTCACCGTCGAGTCGGTGGGCCGCGACGACGCCCGCGTCGGCAAGGCCGGCAAGCCCGTCGACCGGGTCGCCGCGCAGGCGTACTCCGCGTTCGAGCAGGCGTCGGTCGTCTCCGTGCCCAAGGAGACCGTCCTCGACGAGCCGATCCGGATCGCCGTGCACGGCGAGGGCGGCGTCGCCTACGGCCACCAGGTCATCGAGCTGGGTGCCTTCGCCGAGGCCGTCGTCGTCATCGACCACACCGGTGACGCGGTGCTCGCCGCCAACGTCGACTTCCTGCTCGGCGACGGCGCGAAGCTCACCGTCGTGTCCGTGCAGGACTGGGACGACAAGGCCGTCCACGTGGCGCAGCACAACGCGCTCGTCGGCCGCGACGCCACCTTCAAGTCGGTCGTCGTCACCTTCGGCGGCGACGTCGTCCGCCTGCACCCGCGCGTGAACTACGCGTCCACGGGCGGCGAGGCCGAGCTCTTCGGCCTGTACTTCACGGACGCGGGCCAGCACCAGGAGCACCGCCTCCTGGTCGACCACGCCACCCCGCACTGCAAGTCCAACGTCGTCTACAAGGGCGCGCTCCAGGGCGACGACGCGCACGCCGTGTGGATCGGTGACGTCCTCATCGAGGCCGCCGCCGAGGGCACGGACACGTACGAGCTGAACCGCAACCTGGTCCTCACGGACGGCGCGCGGGTCGACTCGGTGCCGAACCTCGAGATCGAGACCGGCGAGATCGTCGGCGCGGGCCACGCCTCGGCGACCGGCCGTTTCGACGACGAGCAGCTCTTCTACCTGATGGCCCGCGGCATCCCCGCCGACGAGGCGCGCCGCCTCGTCGTCGGCGGCTTCTTCGCCGAGCTGGTCCAGCAGATCGGTGTCCCGGACATCGAGGAGCGTCTGCTCGAGAAGATCGCGGCCGAGCTGGAGGCGACGGTCTGATGGCCTTCGTCCGCGCCTGTGACCTCAGCGAGCTGGAGAGCGACACCCCCCTGCGGGTCGAGCTCGACGGCACGCCGGTCTCGGTCGTCCGCACCGAGGGCGAGGTGTACGCGATCAACGACATCTGCTCGCACGCGAACGTCTCCCTCTCCGAGGGCGAGGTGGAGGACTGCCAGATCGAGTGCTGGCTGCACGGCTCCGCCTTCGACCTGCGCACCGGCAAGCCGTCCGGCCTTCCCGCCACGCGCCCCGTCCCCGTATACCCCGTACAGATCGAAGGGGGCAACGTCCTCGTCGACGTCACCGCCTCCCTCACCCAGGAGTCCTGAGACACCCATGGCTACGCTTGAAATCCGAGACCTGCACGTCACCGTCGAGGCCGACAACGCCACGAAGGAGATCCTCAAGGGCGTCGACCTCACCGTGAAGCAGGGCGAGACGCACGCCATCATGGGCCCGAACGGCTCCGGCAAGTCGACCCTCGCCTACTCCATCGCGGGTCACCCCAAGTACACGATCACGCAGGGCACCGTCACCCTCGACGGCGAGGACGTCCTCGAGATGTCCGTCGACGAGCGCGCCCGCGCCGGCATGTTCCTCGCCATGCAGTACCCGGTCGAGGTCCCCGGCGTCTCCGTCTCCAACTTCCTGCGCTCCTCGGCCACAGCGATCCGCGGCGAGGCCCCGAAGCTGCGCACGTGGGTGAAGGAGGTCAAGGGCGCGATGGAGACCCTCCAGATGGACCCGGCCTTCGCCGAGCGCAACGTGAACGAGGGCTTCTCCGGCGGTGAGAAGAAGCGCCACGAGATCCTCCAGATGGAGCTCCTCAAGCCGAAGATCGCGATCCTCGACGAGACCGACTCCGGCCTCGACGTCGACGCCCTTCGCCAGGTCTCGGACGGCGTCAACCGCGTCCGCGAGACCGGCGAGGTCGGCACGCTGCTGATCACGCACTACACGCGCATCCTGCGCTACATCAAGCCGGACTTCGTGCACGTCTTCTCGGCGGGCCGCATCGTCGAGTCCGGCGGCCCCGAGCTGGCCGACACCCTCGAGGCCGAGGGCTACGAGAAGTACACGAAGGGTGGCGTATCCGCGTGACACAGCTGCCGGGCCTCCTCGACACCGAGGCGATCCGCAAGGACTTCCCGATCCTCGACCGGGTGCTCCACGGTGACAAGAAGCTCGTGTACCTGGACAACGCGGCGACCTCGCAGACGCCGCGCCAGGTCCTCGACGCCATCGACGAGTACTACACACAGCACAACGCGAACGTCCACCGCGGCGTCCACGTGCTCGCCGAGGAGGCCACGGCGCTGTACGAGGGCGCGCGCGACAAGGTCGCCGCGTTCATCAACGCGCCGAGCCGCGACGAGGTCGTCTTCACGAAGAACGCCTCGGAGTCGCTCAACCTCGTTGCCAACATGCTGGGTTGGGCCGACGAGCCGTACAAGGTCGATCACGACACCGAGATCGTGATCACGGAGATGGAGCACCACTCCAACATCGTTCCGTGGCAGCTGCTCGCGCAGCGCACCGGCGCGAAGCTGAAGTGGTTCGGTCTCACCGACGACGGCCGTCTCGACCTGAGCAACATCGACGAGATCATCACCGAGAAGACGAAGATCGTCTCCTTCGTGCTCGTGTCGAACATCCTCGGCACCCACAACCCGGTCGAGGCCATCGTGCGCCGCGCCCAGGAAGTCGGCGCCCTGGTCTGCATCGACGCCTCGCAGGCCGCTCCGCACATGCCGCTCGACGTGCAGGCCCTGCAGGCCGACTTCGTCGCCTTCACCGGCCACAAGATGTGCGGCCCGACCGGCATCGGCGTGCTGTGGGGCCGGCAGGAGCTCCTCGAGGACCTGCCGCCGTTCCTCGGCGGCGGCGAGATGATCGAGACCGTGTCGATGCACTCGTCGACGTACGCTCCGGCGCCGCACAAGTTCGAGGCCGGTACGCCGCCGATCTCGCAGGCCATCGCCCTCGGCGCGGCGATCGACTACCTGAACTCGATCGGCATGGACAAGATCCTCGCCCACGAGCACGCGCTCACCGAGTACGCGGTCAAGCGTCTCCAGGAAGTCCCCGACCTGAGGATCATCGGCCCGACCACGGCCGAGGAGCGCGGCGCGGCGATCTCCTTCACGCTCGGCGACATCCACCCGCACGACGTGGGCCAGGTTCTCGACGAGCAGGGCATCGCGGTCCGGGTCGGCCACCACTGCGCGCGGCCGGTCTGCCTGCGGTACGGAATTCCTGCGACCACGCGAGCGTCGTTCTATCTGTACTCCACGCCCGGCGAGATCGACGCTCTGGTCGACGGCCTGGAGCACGTACGGAACTTCTTCGGTTAAGGGCTGGGGACAGTGAAGCTGGATTCGATGTACCAGGAAGTCATCCTGGACCACTACAAGCACCCGCACGGCCGGGGCTTGCGGGACGGCGACGCCGAGGTGCACCACGTCAACCCGACGTGCGGCGACGAGATCACGCTCCGCGTGAAGTACGACGGCGAGAAGATCGCGGATGTGTCGTACGAGGGCCAGGGCTGCTCCATCAGCCAGGCCTCGGCGTCCGTCCTCAACGACCTTCTGGTCGGCAAGGAACTGTCGGACGCGCGGAAGATCCAGGCGACGTTCCTGGAGCTGATGCAGTCCAAGGGGCAGCTGGAGCCGGACGACGACATGGAGGAGATCCTGGAGGACGCGGTCGCGTTCGCCGGAGTCTCCAAGTACCCGGCCCGAGTCAAGTGCGCCCTCCTGAGCTGGATGGCGTGGAAGGACGCGACGGCGCAGGCTTTCGCGGAGGAGGCGAAGACCGCATGAGTGACAGCACGGCAGTGGAAATGAAGCCGGCCTCCGAGGAGGAGGTCCGCGAGGCGCTGTACGACGTCGTCGACCCCGAGCTGGGCATCGACGTCGTCAACCTGGGCCTGATCTACGGCATCCACGTCGACGACGCGAACATCGCGACGATCGACATGACGCTGACGTCGGCGGCCTGTCCGCTCACCGACGTCATCGAGGACCAGGCCAAGTCCGCGACCGACGGCATCGTCAACGAGCTGCGGATCAACTGGGTCTGGATGCCGCCGTGGGGCCCGGACAAGATCACGGACGACGGCCGCGAGCAGCTGAGGGCGCTCGGCTTCAACGTGTGAGCAGTTCAAGCCCCGCCGGCGGTTTTTGGGCGGGGGGCGGGGGCGAGCCCCCCCCCCCCCCCCCCCAAAACCAGGGGGGGGGTTTTTAAGCCAAACCGTTATTTAACAACTACAAAATGGCTAACGGCTGCTGGGCCCATAGGGATAGCGTGG
>NZ_JBTYHB010000073.1:0-9353 GCF_054871485.1 Streptomyces sp. UC4497
CGCGGATCAGCTTCTTGTTCGCGAACTCCGCCATGCCGTACTTGCCCAGCTCACGGCCGATGCCCGAGCGCTTGACGCCGCCGAAGGGCAGGTCGGCCTGCGTGCCCGCCAAGCCGTTGATCCACACCATGCCGGTGTCGAGCTGGTCGGCGACCCGCTTGGCGCGCTCGACGTCGCCGCTCCACACGGCGCCGCCGAGACCGTACGGCGAGCTGTTGGCCAGCTCGACGGCGGCGGCGTCGTCCGCCACCGGGTAGACGACGGCGACGGGGCCGAACAGCTCCTCCTTGTAGGCGCGCATCTCGGGCGTGATGCCGGTCAGCACGGTCGGCTCGACGTACGCGCCCGGGCCCTCGCCACGGCCGCCGCCGGTGTGCAGCGTAGCGCCCTTGTCGACGGCGTCCTTGATCTGCTCGAGGAGCTGGTCGGCGGCCGCGCGCGAGGACAGCGGGCCGAACTTGGTGCCGGGCTCCAGCGGGTCGCCGGCCTGCACCGCGCCGACGTTCGCGGTCAGTTCGCGCACGAAGTCCTCGTAGAGACCCTCCTGCACGAGGAAGCGCTTCGGCGAGTTGCAGGCCTGCCCCGCGTTGCCGAGCCGGCCCATCGCCGCCTTGCGGGCCGTCTTCGCCACGTCGTCGGTGTCCAGGAGGATGAAGGCGTCCGAACCGCCCAGCTCGAGGACGCACTTCTTCAGGTTGCGGCCCGCGATCTCGGCGACGGCCGAACCGGCCCGCTCACTGCCGGTCAGCGAGACACCCTGGTTGCGCGGGTCGGCGATGATGTCGGCGACCTGGTCGTTGGTCGCGAACACGTTGATGTACGCGCCGCTCGGCAGGCCGGCGTCCGTGAAGATCTGCTCCATCGCGAGGGCCGCCTGCGGACAGCTGGGCGCGTGCTTGAGCAGGATCGTGTTGCCGAGCATCAGGTTCGGCGCGGCGAACCGGGCCACCTGGTAGTACGGGAAGTTCCACGGCATGATCCCGAGCAGCGAGCCGAGCGGGGCGGTGCGCACGGTGGCAGTGCCGCCGCCGCTGACCGAGAGCTCCTCGTCGGCGAGGAAGCCGGGGCCCTGGGTGGCGTAGTACTCGTAGATGCTGGTGACGATGTCGATCTCGCCCTTGGCCTGGGCGAGCGGCTTGCCCATCTCCAGGCTGATGATGCGGGCGAGCTCGTCCTTGCGCTCCTGGTAGATCTCACCGACGCGGTGCAGCACCGCGGAGCGGGTCTCCACGGGCGAGTTGCGCCAACTCTGGTATGCCGCATGGGAGTCGGCCAGTGCCGCCTCGATCTGCTTCGCGGTCGCCTCGGGGAATTCCTCGAGGGTCTCGCCGGTCGCCGGGTTCACCGTTTTGTAGGCCGTCATGCTCGCGACCATACCTTTTGCCTCCCGCCGCCCGTCCAGACCCTGCCCACCCCCAGGAAACGTACTACGGGTTATTGACGCTGCTGCAGCCGAGCGTGGAGTGTTGTGTCATCCGAGGACTCATCGAGGACTGGGGGACCGCCATGCGCGTCGAGTTCCGGACCGCCCCGACGCACTACCGCCACTGGTCGCTGAAGGTCGACGAGGCCGTCGCCACGCTCACCATGGACGTGGCGGAGCAGGGCGGCCTCGTTCCGGGCTACGAACTCAAGCTCAACTCCTACGACCTGGGCGTCGACATCGAGCTGTACGACGCCGTGCAGCGGCTGCGCTTCGAGCACCCCGAGGTGCGTGCGGTCGTGGTGACGAGCGGCAAGGAGAAGGTGTTCTGCGCCGGGGCGAACATCCGGATGCTGGCCGGATCGAGGCACGCGTGGAAGGTGAACTTCTGCAAGTTCACGAACGAGACGCGGGGCGCCATCGAGGACGCCTCCGCGCACTCCGGCCAGACCTACCTCGCCGCCCTCAACGGCACGGCGTCGGGCGGCGGTTACGAGTTGGCGCTCGCCTGCGAGCGGATCCTGCTCGTCGACGACCGCTCGTCGACGGTGTCACTGCCCGAGCTGCCGCTGCTCGGCGTGCTGCCGGGCACCGGCGGTCTGACCCGGCTCGTCGACAAGCGGCACGTCCGCCGCGACCGCGCCGACTACTTCGCCACGAAGCCGGAGGGCGTGGGCGGGCGGCGGGCCGCGCAGTGGCGCCTGGTCGACGAGGCCGTGCCGCGCAAGGAGTGGGAGCACACCGTCGCCGCCCGCGCGGCCGAGGCCGCCGCCCTCTCCGACCGCCCGACGGGCGAACCCGAGGGGATCCGCCTCACCCCGCTGGAGAAGACCCGGACCGAGGACCGGGTCGAGTACCGGTACGTGCACGCGACCCTCGACCGCGCCCGCCGCACCGTGGAGATCACGCTCGAAGGACCACCGGAGGACGCGCCGGCCGACCTCGTCGCCCTGCACCGGCAGGGCGACGCGAGCTGGCCGCTCGCCCTGGCCCGAGAACTCGACGACCTCGTCCTCGATCTGCGCACCAACGAACCGGAGTTGGGCACCTGGGTCGTACGGAGCCGGGGCGACGCCGCCCGCGTCCTCGACCACGACGCCCTGCTGCTCGCGCACCGCGACGACTGGCTCGCCCGCGAGATCACGCTCTACCTCAAGCGCATGCTGAAGCGCCTCGACCTGAGCAGCCGCAGCCTCATCGCCCTTGTCGAGCCGGGCAGTTGCTTCGCCGGGACGCTCCTGGAGACCGTCCTCGCGGCCGACCGGTCCTTCCAACTGGCCGGAGTCTTCGAGGAGATCGCCCCGGCCGCCGATCCTGCCGCACTCGTCGTCGGCCCGATGAACCTCGGCCCGCTCCCCATGAGCAACGGGCTGAGCCGCCTCGAGACCAGGTTCTACGGGGACGCTCCCGCGTTGGCCGCGGCTCAGGACGCAGCCGGCCGACCGCTGGAAGCCGAGGAGGCCGAGCGGCTCGGACTGGTCACCTTCGCCCCCGACGACATCGACTGGGACGAGGAGGTGCGCATCTCGCTGGAGGAACGGGCCGGGTTCAGCCCGGACGCCCTCACCGGACTCGAGGCGAACCTGCGCTTCGCGGGCCCCGAGACCCTCGAGACCAAGATTTTCGGGCGCCTCACCGCCTGGCAGAACTGGATCTTCAACCGTCCCAATGCCTCGGGCCCCGAAGGGGCCCTGCGCAGGTACGGCACCGGACAGCGCGCCGAATTCGACCGGAAGCGGGTGTGACGATGGCGCTCACCGCCGACTACACGGACAAGATCCCCAACAACGTGGATCTGCACGAGGACCGCCGGCTCCAGCGGGCCCTGGAGTCCTGGCAGCCCAACTTCCTCACCTGGTGGGACTCCATGGGCCCCACCCTCCCCACCGACGACGTGTATCTGCGCACCGCGGTCGACGTCGGCCGGGACGGCTGGGCCCAGTTCGGGCACGTAGCCATGCGCGACTACCGCTGGGGTGTGTTCCTCGCCGAGCCGAAGCCCGAACGCCGGATCGCCTTCGGCGCGCACCGCGGCGAGCCCGCCTGGCAGCAGGTGCCCGGCGAGTACCGGGCCGATCTGCAGCGCCTCATCGTCATCCAGGGCGACACCGAACCGGCCAGCGTCGAGCAGCAGCGCAACCTCGGTGCCACCGCGCCCAGCCTCTACGACCTGCGCAATCTCTTCCAGGTGAACGTGGAGGAGGGCCGGCATCTGTGGGCGATGGTGTATCTGCTGCACGCCTATTTCGGCCGGGAGGGGCGCGAGGAGGCCGAGGAGCTGCTGCACCGCAACTCCGGCAGCGACGAATCGCCGCGCATCCTGGGCGCGTTCAACGAGGAGACGCCCGACTGGCTGTCCTTCTTCATGTTCACGTACTTCACCGACCGCGACGGCAAGTACCAGCTGGGCACGCTCAAGGAGTCGGCCTTCGACCCGCTGTCGCGCACGTGCGAGTTCATGCTGAAGGAAGAGGCGCACCACATGTTCGTCGGCACCACCGGCATCGACCGGGTGGTGCTGCGCACGGCCGAGCTGATGCGCGAGCACGACACCGAGGACCTGACCGGCTGCGGCGGCATTCCGCTCGACGTGATCCAGAAGTACATCAACTTCCACTACTCGGTCTCGCTCGACCTGTTCGGCTCGGAGACGTCGACGAACGTCGCCAACTACTACACCTCGGGCCTCAAGGGCCGCTGGGGTGAGGAGCGCCGGGGGGACGACCACACGCTGGCCGACGACTCGTTCCTGGTCGACGCGCTGGTCGAGGGCGCGATCGGGCAGCGGGAGGTCGCGGCGCTCGTGGGCCTCAACACCGATCTGCGCCGCGAGTACATCCGCGACTGCCACAGCGGCCTCAACCGCTGGAACCGCCTCCTTGAAGAGGCCGGGATCGACCGGCGGCTGTACCTGCCGCACATCGCGTTCAACCGGCAGGTCGGCGCCTTCGCCGCGGTCGAGGCGGCGCCCGACGGGACGCTCCTCACCGCCGATGCGTGGAATGACTCCAAGGGCGCCTGGCTGCCGACCGAGGTGGACAAGACGTACATCCGCTCGCTGATGCGGCCCGTGCACGAGCCCGGCCGGATCGCCTCCTGGATCGCTCCGCCGCGCCAGGGCATCAACGGCAAGCCGTTCGACTACGAGTACGTGCACCTGACCTGAGGACGCCCGAAGCCGAGGACCGGGGAGTCGACGATGAGCGAACCCTTCAACGCGTGCCGCTATCTGCTCGACCGCCGGATCGACCACGGGGACGGCGCCCGCCTCGCGCTGACCGGCCCCGCGGGCGAGGTCACCTACGCCGACCTGCACGACCGGGTGTGCCGCACGGCGAACGGTCTGCGCGCGATCGGCCTGCGGCCCGAGCAGCGCGTGATGCTGTTCATGGCCGACTCCCCCGGCTTCGTCACCGTCTTCCTCGCCGCGCTGCGGGTCGGTGCGATACCGGTGCCGGTGTCGACCATGCTGCACGCGGGCGACCTCGCCGAGCTGCTGCGGGACGCACGGGCGGCGTTCCTCGCCGTCGGCTCCTCGTACGCGGCGGTGGCCGACAAGGCGGTGCCGGACGCTCCGGAGCTGCGAGGGCTGCTCGCCGGGGACGATGTCACGCTCACGAGCAGCCTCCCGGTGCACCGGCTACGGGAGTTGGCCGCGGCGGACCCGGACACCGACGTGTACGCCACGACGGCCGACTCCCCCGGCTTCTGGCTCTACACCTCCGGCACCACCGGCTCGCCCAAGGCCGCGATGCACCGGCACGGCGCCGTCGCCGAGGTCTGCGAGACGTACGCGACCCGGGTCCTCGGCATCAGGACCGGCGACCGGTGCCTGTCGGCGGCCAAGGCGTTCTTCGCGTACGGCCTCGGCAACTCGCTGCTGTTCCCGCTCGCGGTGGGGGCGACGACCGTGCTCGAACCGGAGCCCGCGCGCCCGGAGTTGCTGGCCGCGCGGGCCCGGGAGTCCGGAGCCCGCGCGCCCGGAGTTGCTGGCCGCGCGGGCCCGGGAGTTCGGCGCGACACTGTTTTTCGCAGGGCCGACGTTCTTCGCCAATATGCTCCGCGCCGACCTCCCCGGCGACGTACTCTCGGGCGTCAGGCTCGCCGCGTCCGCGGGCGAGCCGCTGCCCGCCGCTTTGCAGCACCGCTGGAGCGAACGCTTCGGCGTCGACATCATCGACGGCATCGGCATGACCGAGACGCTGCACATCTTCCTGTCGAACGCGCCGGGAGCGATCCGTCCGGGAACGACGGGCCGACCGGTTCCCGGCTACGAGCTGCGCGTCCTCGACGAGGAGGACCGCGAGACCCCGGCCGGCACACCCGGCACCCTGCACGTGCGCGGCCGCTCCGTCGCCACCGGCTACTGGGCCCGTTACGACGACTCCCGCCAGGTGTTCCGCGGCGAGTGGCTGCGCACCGGAGACACCTACGTACGCGACGAGGACGGGTACTTCACGTGTCTCGGCCGCACCGGGGACATGCTCAAGGCCGGCGGCATCTGGGTGTCCCCCGCAGAGGTCGAGGCGCGGCTGCTGGAACACCCCGCCGTAGCCCAGGCGGCGGTGGTCGCGGCGACGGACACGGACGGCCTGGAGAAACCGGTCGCGTACGTCGTCACGTCACCGGGGCAGGACGTCACCGCAGGTGAACTCATCGCGTACTGCCGCACCGGACTGCCCTCGTTCAAGCGGCCCCGGCACGTACTGTTCACTGAGGCGCTGCCGACGACCGCGACCGGCAAGATCCGCCGCGTGGAACTACGGGCCCGCGCGGCCGGCGATGTGAACGCTGCCCGAGAACAGCAGGAGGAGACCTGATGCTGGACGGCCACCCGCTGATCGACGTCCACCTCCACCCGGCACGGCTGTCCACGCTGAAACCCACGTACGATGAGTGGACGCAGGGCATCGCAGACCACGATCTCCTCGCCCGCATCTACGACGGCGACACGGTGAACCCCGAGGCGTTCCACCGCCATCTCGTCTCGGAGGGCGTCGACATCGCGCTGCTGCTGTCGGAGTACAGCCCGCGGGCGACCGGTATCCAGCCGGTGGAGGACCTGCTGCCGATCACGTCCTACGACCCGTCGAGGGCCAAGGCGATCGCCAACATCAACCCGCACCTGCACTACCCCATCGAGGAGGAGCTCCAGCGCCAGCTCGACCTGGGCGCGGTCGCCTGCAAGCTGCACCCCGTGCACGCGGGCGTCGCCGCCAACGACCGGCGCCTCTACCCCGCGTACGAGCTCTGCCAGTCGGTGGGCATCCCGCTCGTCGTGCACTGCGGCACGAGCACGTTCCCCGGCGCCCTCAACAAGTACGCCGACCCGCTGTTCCTGGACGACGTGCTGCGTGACTTCCGGCGGCTCGACGTGGCACTCGCGCATGGCGGGCGCGGCTGGTGGTACGACGCGGCGGCGTTCATGGCGCTGTCCAACGAGCACGTGTGGATCGAACTCTCCGGTCTTCCGCCGTCCCGCCTGCGCACGTACTACGGCAAGCACGACTGGGCCCGTCTCACCCGCCGCATGATCTTCGGCACCGACTGGCCGGGGGTGCCGGGCATCGCGAAGAACGCCCGCGCGGTGGCCGCCCTGTGCCCGGACGAGACGACCGCGGGCCTGGTCCTGGCGGGGAACGCGGCGCAGGTGTACCGGCTCAAGCTGGAGGCGTGACCGGGGCGGTCAGCCGGTGACCGGGGCGGTCAGCCGGTCCCACTCCGCCTGCGCGTCCGCGTGCCAGCGCTCGTGCAGCTCGGTGAAGAGGTTCGCGGAGCGGGCGCCGATCCAGTGCGGCGGCAGCAGCTCCAGGGGCAGCTGCGGGTCGAGGGCCGGGAAGCGGCGCCATGCGTCGACGAGCCGGATCTGCGCGAGGAGGGTGTCCGTACCGGGTTCGGCCCGCATTCCGGCAAAGGCGCGGACGAACTCCTCGTACTCCGCGGCGAGATCGCCGAGCCGCCACGCCTGCTCGACCATGTCCCGCTCGGACCCGATCCCCGCGAAGGGCCCGCAGAAGGAGGACACTTCCGGACCGAGCCCCAGCTCCTCCACCACCTGCTTGGCCTCCGCCTCGCGTGCGGTGTGCGGGCCCACCCAGAGCCCCGGCGCGGGGCTGCCGAGGCCCACCCAGGTCAGCCGGGTGCGCAGCCGGTGGCGCAGTTCACGCCTGCTCTCCGGGACGCTGACAAGCAGCACCAGCCAGCGGCCGTCCCAACGCGCCCGCTCGCGCCCGAAGGAGTAGATGCGCTCCGCACCCTCGCCCAACAGCGTCCTGCCGTGGTCGGTCAGCGCCCAGCGCACCCGCCGCCCGGACCGCTCGGCGGTGACGAGGCCGCTCGCCGACAGCCGGTTCAGGGCCTGGCGGGCCGCCTTCTCCTCGACGCCGAGGCCGTCCATCACGTGCAACAGCGCCGAGGTCCAGACGGGGGCGTCCCGTGGCAGTACGTACTCACCGAGCACGGTGAGCAGGAGGGAGCGCGCGCTCCCCGATCCGGTCGGCCTGGTCAATCCGGGCTCCTCCACTGGGCGTTGCCCCAGGGTAACCGACTCCTGCTACAGACCGATGGCGTGGCACCACACTTTCGTAGAGTGTCGAGGAACCCTCAACGCTTGACGCCGACGCCCGCGAAATGGGTGACCTCGACGTCCCCGTCCTCGGGCTCGGGGCGCCACCGGGAGCAGGAGACGATGCCCGGAGGGAGCAGTTCCACGCCGCTGAAGATGCGCTCGAGGTCCTCACGGTTGCGCAGTGTCATGGGGGCCGAGCCCTGACTGTTCCAGTACTCGACCGCCGCCGTCATGGCCTCGCCGTCGACCTCGGTGGTCGGGTGCGAGACGACGAGGTGGCTGCCGGGTACGGCGGCGTCGAGGAGGCGGCGCACGATGTCGACCGCCTCGTCGGTGTCCATGACGAAGTTGAGGACGCCGAGCATGGTGATCGCGACGGGCTGCTCGAGGTCCAGGGTGGCCGCGGCGCCCCGCAGGATCGCCTCCGGGTCCCGCGCGTCCGCCTCGATGTAGTCGGTGGCCCCCTCGGGCGTGCTGGTGAGCAGGGCCTGGGCGTGGTTGAGGACGACCGGGTCCTTGTCGACGTAGACGATCCGGCAGCTCGGGTCGACGCCCTGCGCGACCTCGTGGGTGTTGTTCGCGACGGGCAGGCCGGTGCCGATGTCCAGGAACTGCCGGATTCCGGCCTCGCCGGCCAGGTGGCGCACGGCGCGGGCCAGGAAGCGCCGGTCGGCGACGGCCGAGCGGGGCAGCTCCGGCACGAAGCCGAGGATCTGCCCGCCGACCTCGGCGTCGACCTCGTAGTGGTCCTTGCCGCCCAGCCAGTAGTTCCAGATCCGGGCGGAGTGGGAGACGTCCGTCCGCAGCGGGTCGGCGGCGGTGTCGCGGGACGCGGAGTCGGGCATGCCGGAAGGCTCCTTCGAACAGTGCGAATCGGGGCGAGGACCAACCTAAGCGCGCTCGATCAACTTCGTTGCCGTTTACCGAGGTTGCTCCCGGCCTGGGGCCCGTCCTTTTGGATCAGACCCCAGGCGTCCCGCTGCTCGGCTCAGCGCCGCCCCTTGAGCCTCTCCACGCCCGCGACGCCGACCGCGGCGAGGCCGATCTGCATGGCCAGTTCGATCCAGTCGATGCCGTCGGTCTCGGCGACGTCGAAGGCGCCGGCGAGGCCGGTTCCGATGAGCGCCGCGGCGATGCCGACCAGCAGCGTCCACAGGATGCCGATGCGTTGGCGGCCCGGAATGGCCAGCCGGCCCAGCACGCCGATCACGATGCCGATGACGATCGCGGTGAAGATGCCGGAGATCTCCATACCTGTCTGCCTCCCCTTGATCCGACACTTCGACGTTTCGACACAGCTGTCGAATGTCGATTTACGTGTTCCCCGGGATGAGGGACGCAGTCCCGCCGACGACGGTTGAG
>NZ_JBTYHB010000074.1:0-7270 GCF_054871485.1 Streptomyces sp. UC4497
TCTTTTCCGCCCCCGGCCCATCAAGCGGCTCCGGGCAAATCAAGCCCGCCTTTCGTACGAGAGCCCGCGGGGCCCGGGGCAGCGCCCCGAGACGTGGGAACGGGTGGCCCCGAGCCGCCGGACGACGCGATGATCCGGGTGGGCGCCCCCGCCCCTACACGGGGGCCGTACCCTGTCCCCGTGGCAGAACCAGTGGTGCGCATCCCGGATGCGAAGGTCGCGCTCTCCACGGCCTCCGTCTACCCGGAGTCGACGGCGACGGCCTTCGAGATCGCCGCGCGCCTGGGCTACGACGGTGTCGAGGTCATGGTCTGGACCGACCCCGTCAGCCAGGACATAGAGGCTTTGCGCCGCCTCTCCGACTACCACCGCATCCCGATCCTCGCCGTTCACGCACCATGTCTGCTGATCACGCAGCGCGTGTGGTCGACGGACCCGTGGGTGAAGCTGCAGCGCGCTCGGGCCGCCGCCGAGAAGCTGGGGGCGTCGACCGTGGTCGTACACCCTCCCTTCCGCTGGCAGCGCCAGTACTCGCGCGACTTCGTGCAGGGGATCTGGCGGATGGCGGGCGAAACAGATGTGCGGTTCGCCGTAGAGAACATGTACCCGTGGCGCTACCGGGACCGCGAGATGCTCGCGTACGCCCCCGACTGGGACGTGACCAAGGACGACTACCGGCACTTCACGGTCGACCTCAGCCACACCGCGACGGCGCGCACCGACGCGATGCAGATGATCGACCGCATGGGCGACCGTCTCGGCCACGTCCACCTCGCCGACGGCAGCGGATCCGGCAAGGACGAGCACCTCGTCCCCGGCCGCGGCACCCAGCCCTGCGCCGAACTCCTGGACCGCCTCGCCGTGAACGGGTTCGACGGGCACGTCGTCATCGAGGTCAATACGCGGCGCGCCATGTCCAGCGCCGAACGCGAGGCCGATCTGGCGGAGGCCCTCGCCTTCGCGCGCCTGCACCTGGCGTCGGCCGCCCGGGTCCCGCGTTCATGACCGAGCCGGTGCGCCGCAGGGGCCGGCCCCCGCGCGCACAGCAGGACGCCGGTCCCGGCATGCGGGAGCGGATCCTGGACGTGGCCCGCGAGGAATTCGCCGAGCGCGGCTACGACAAGGCGTCGGTGCGCGGCATCGCCAAGGCCGCCGGCGTGGACTCGGCCCTGGTGCACCACTACTTCGGCACCAAGGAGCAGGTGTTCGCCGCGTCGATCGAGATGGTCCTCGCACCGGCCCTGGAGGCCCCCACGGCCCTGGCGGACGGGCCCCTGGACGGGGTCGGCGAGCGCATGACCCGCTTCTTCTTCGGCGTGTGGGACGCGCCCGCAACCCGGGCGCCGCTGCTCGCCATCGTGCGGTCCGCGCTGAACAACGAGGTGGCCGCGGGCGTCTTCCGCGGGCTCGTCGCCTCGCAGCTGCTCGCACGGATCGCCCAGCGGCTCGACCTGCCGGAGGGCGAGGCCGAGCTGCGGGCGTCGCTGGCCGCCGCGCAGCTCGTCGGGACGGCGATGCTCCGCTACGTGATCAAGGTGGAGCCACTGGCCTCCGCCGACCCGGAGTGGATCATCGCGCGGATCGCCCCCGTGGTGCAGGGCCATCTGGTCGGGCCGTGAGCACCGGGTGACGACCACGCCCTGAGCGCCCCCGCGACGACCACCCCCTGAGCGCCCCGTGACGACCGGGCCGTGAGCACGCAATGAGACGGATATCCCGCCATTCGGACACCCTGTCCAGGGCTCGGATCGGCGGCGTAGGCTCGGGAGACAGATTTTTTATCCCTCTGAAGGAGCGAGCGACGATGCCCGAGCTGAGGTCCCGCACAGTCACCCACGGCCGCAACATGGCGGGCGCCCGCGCCCTTATGCGCGCCTCCGGTGTACCCGGTGCGGACATCGGCCGGAAGCCGATCATCGCCGTCGCCAACTCGTTCACCGAGTTCGTGCCGGGGCACACGCACCTGGCGCCCGTCGGCCGCATCGTGAGCGACGCGATCCGCGAGGCGGGCGGCATCGCCCGCGAGTTCAACACGATCGCCGTCGACGACGGCATCGCGATGGGCCACGGCGGCATGCTGTACTCGCTGCCCTCGCGCGACCTGATCGCCGACTCGGTCGAGTACATGGTCGAGGCGCACTGCGCGGACGCGCTGATCTGCATCTCGAACTGCGACAAGATCACCCCCGGCATGCTGATGGCGGCGCTCCGCCTCAACATCCCGACGATCTTCGTCTCGGGCGGCCCGATGGAGTCCGGCCGGGCCACCCTCGTCGACGGCACGGTCCGCACGCTCGACCTGGTCGACGCGATGTCCGAGGCCGTGAACGAGAAGGTGTCGGACGAGGACATCCTCCGCATCGAGGAGAACGCCTGCCCGACCTGCGGCTCGTGTTCCGGCATGTTCACCGCCAACTCGATGAACTGCCTCGCCGAGGCCATCGGCCTGGCCCTGCCGGGCAACGGCTCGGTGCTCGCCACGCACACCGCCCGCAAGGGCCTGTACGAGCGCGCGGGCGCCACGGTCGTCGAGCTGGCGAACCGCTACTACGGCGAGGACGACGACTCCGTCCTGCCGCGCAACATCGCCACCCACGCCGCGTTCGAGAACGCGATGGCGCTGGACATCGCGATGGGCGGCTCCACGAACACGATCCTGCACCTCCTGGCCGCCGCCAAGGAGGCCGAGGTCGACTACAACCTCGACCACATCAACGCGGTCTCGCGCCGCGTCCCGTGCCTCGCCAAGGTCGCGCCGAACGTCGCGGGCTCCAGGACGTACTACATGGAGGACGTGCACCGCGCCGGCGGCATCCCCGCGATCCTCGGTGAGCTGTACCGCGGCGGCCTGCTCAACGACGACGTGAACACCGTCCACTCGTCCTCCGTGAAGGAATGGCTGGACACCTGGGACATCCGCAGCGGCAGCGCGAGCGAGGAGGCCGTCGAGCTGTGGCACGCGGCCCCCGGCTGCAAGCGCTCCGCCGAGGCCTTCTCCCAGTCCGAGCGCTGGGACACCCTCGACACCGACCAGGCGGGCGGCTGCATCCACGATGTCGCCCACGCGTACTCGAAGGACGGCGGCCTCGCCGTCCTGAAGGGCAACCTCGCCGAGGACGGCTGCGTCGTGAAGACCGCCGGTGTCGACGAGTCCATCTGGACCTTCGAGGGCCCGGCCGTCGTCTGCGAGTCGCAGGAGGAGGCCGTCGAGAAGATCCTGCTCAAGCAGGTCAAGGAGGGCGACGTCGTCGTCATCCGCTACGAGGGCCCCAAGGGCGGCCCCGGCATGCAGGAGATGCTCTACCCGACCTCGTACCTGAAGGGCCGCGGCCTCGGCAAGGCCTGCGCGCTCGTCACGGACGGCCGCTTCTCCGGCGGTACGTCGGGCCTGTCCATCGGCCACGCCTCGCCCGAGGCCGCCGCCGGTGGTGTCATCGCGCTCGTCGAGGACGGCGACCGCGTGCGCATCGACATCCCGAACCGTGGCATCGAACTCCTGGTCTCCGACGAGGAGTTGGCCGCGCGGCGCGAGGCACTGGGCGGCGTCTACGCTCCCAAGGCCCGCGAGCGCAAGGTCTCGGCCGCTCTGCGCGCGTACGCCGCGATGGCGACCAGCGCCGACAAGGGCGCGGTCCGCGACGTGTCGAAGCTCGGCTAGTCCCTCTGGTTCCTCTGGTTCCTGGTAGTCCCTAGGGATCGTCCGCCGTGGCGGCACCGGAAACGGTGCCGTCCGGCGCGCTCCCGTACACCCGCCCGCCGCTCACGACCGGCGCCGGAATATCGGCCACCACCCGGTCCGAGCGCCCCGCGGGCCGGGGACTGCTCTGGCCGACCGGACGGCCCGTGCGCCGGTCCACGGCGAGCAGCCGGCCGTCGGGGGCCGTCACGTACACCCGGTCCGAGGCGGCGTCGACGGCGGGCGCCGAGCCCCGGCTCACTGAAGTCTCCGACCGCCACAACTGCTTTCCGGACGCGAGGTCCTGCGCCACCAGCGCGCCGCCCGCCGCGAGCAGATACGCGGTATCGCCGTGCAGCGCCACCGTCGCGGACGGCAGCGGCAGGGACAGTCGTACGCGCCGCGCCACAGCCCCGTCTGTGAGCCGATGCCCGACGACGGCCACGGTCTCGCCCGACGCGTTCCGCTCCGCGCACCAGACGACCCCGTCGGACACCCCGACCGGGGTCGCCGTGCCCGGCGATCTCTGCTGCCAGCGGACGTCACCCGTCTCCGGATCCACCGCGCTCACCAGCGTGTTCGCCCCGTCGGGCGCGGGCATCGTCGCATAGGCCAGGCCCCCACTGACGTACGAGAGGGCGGGCTGGGTCGTCGACGCCCCGGGGAGCCGGTGGCGCCACACCGGTCTCCCGGTCGCACTGTCGACCGCGCTGAGCATGCCGTCGGGCGCCGCGAGGAGCACCCGCCCCGCCGCCTGGCGCACCTGCCTCTGGAACCGCGAAATGTCCATCGACCAGCGGGACTTGCCCGTATCGGCAGCCATCGCGACGAGCCGGGACCCGTCGGGGGTGAGCGCGTGCACCAGCCCACCCGACACGACGGGCGCCGCCCCGCCGAAAGCACCACCGGCCGCCTTCCGCTTCCACCGCACCGAGCCGTCCCGCGGATCCAGCGACACGGCCAGCGCGCCGGGCACGGCGCAGTTCAGGCTCCCGGCCCCGTACGAACAGGCGGGCACGGCATCGGAGCCGAGCTTCCGCTGCCAGGGGTGGAACGTGGCGGGGGAGCCGGCCGGGGCGGTCCGGGTGCCGGTGCCCGAGCCGGAGTCGCTGCTCCAGAGGAGAGGCACGGTGAGCGCACCGCTCAGCGCGAGGACGCCGGCGAGGGTGACGAGGGTACGGGGGCGGGGTCGGGGGCGCTTCTGCGGGGCTGGTGAACTCGGCTTCTGTTCAAGGGAGTTGACGTCTGTCTGCTCGATCGTTGGCTGCCGCTGCGCGGGTATGAACGCCTGCGTGTCGTATCGCGCCGAGATGTGCCGCAGCCGGGCCATCAGCTCGTCCGGCGTGGGCCGATCCTCCGGCTCCTTCGCCAGGCAGGCGAGGACGAGCGGCGCCAGATCGTCGGGCACGCCGGACACATCCGGTTCGTCGTGCACCACCTGGTACGCCACCAGGTAGGGGCTGTCGGAGTCGAAGGGCCCCCGCCCGGTCGCGGCGTGCACGAGCAGCGAACCGAGCGCGAACACATCGGCGGCCGGGCCGACTTCGCGCGGACGGCGGAACTGCTCGGGTGCCATGAACGGCGGAGTGCCGATCAACTTCCCTGTTTCCGTGCGCAGTTCGCTGTCCTTGGGCCGGGAGATCCCGAAGTCGATGACCTTCGGGCTGTCCTCGGCGAGCAGCACATTGCTCGGCTTCAGATCGCGGTGCACGACGCCGGCGCGATGGATGTCGCGCAGCGCCTCCGCCAGTCCGGCCGTCAGGTGCCGCAGCTGGGCGGGCGCCAGCGGCCCGTTCCGCTTCACGTGCTCGGCGAGGGTCAAGCCTGGGATGAACAACGTTGCCATCCAGGGCAGTTCGGCATCCGGGTCGGCGTCGACGACCGGCGCGGTGAAGGCCCCGCTGACCCGCCGCGCGGCCGCCACCTCCTGCCGGAACCGGCCCCTGAACTCGGGGTCCGCCGCGAACTCGGCGTGCACCACCTTCACCGCGATCGGCAGCCCCGCCGCCGACCGCGCCAGATGCACGACGCCCATGCCGCCCGCACCCAGCCGCTCCTCGAGCCGATAGTGCCCGGCGTACTCCGGAAGTTCCGCTTCTGCGCCGGTCCCGATGCTGTTGTGTGACGGCATGTCCACCCCCGTGGATGACATCGCGATCTCCGTGCGCGCGCGACGCACGGAGCCTAGTCGATGGTTCGTACGAGACGAACGAGCCTTGCTAGCCTGCGTGTTCGACAGCTCACCACATACATTTCAACGGGCCCTCAATGAACGCTGAACGGGCTTCGTTCGACGGGGGAGACGCAACGCCATGGCAGTAGACGAACAGTCCGCTCAGTCCAGCCAGTCCGTGGAAGCGGCAGCAGCGGCGATGTACTACCGGGTGGCCCCGGACTACAACGTGAACGTCCGCAGCGGCCCCGGCACCCAGTACCGCGTGGTGCGGGTGCTGCCGCTGGGCGCGAAGGTGCCGATCTTCTGCCAGAAGCCGGGCGAGACGGTCGCGGGCCCGTACGGCACGTCCCGGATCTGGGACAACATCGGCGTCGGCGAGTACGTCTCCGATACGTACGTGAAGACGGGCAGCGACGGCTACGTGGCGCCGCGCTGCGCCTGAGCCGCGCCAGGCCCTGGGGGCCGGGCTGCGGGTGACGCGGCCCGGTCCGGTGATAATCGAGGGCGTGAGCGAAGAAACCGGCACCCCCAGCACCTCCCCGGCCCCGGGGCCCCAGCCCGAGGAGATCCGCTTCTTCGGTACGACCTGGGTCGACCACAGCGGCAACTACGGCCTGCGCCGGGCCGCGGTCGGCGTGGGCGCGCTGGTCCTGGCCGCCGCCGGCTGCTTCGTGCTGCGCTTCGCCTACGAGGGCCTGGCGATCGCCGACGTCGGGTCCCTCGTGAACCTGCTGCTCATCGTGATGTTCGCGGTCTGCAGCGCGCTCGCCTTCGCCCGCACCCGCACCGGCTTCACCGAACGGCACGACCCCGAGAAGCAGGCGTCGCTGCGCGGCTTCCTGGCGATCGGGTTCGTGGGCGTCCTGGTCGCCTACGCCCTGCGCTGCCTGGTCGAGGCCCCCGGCGAAAAGCTCCGCCGCGAGGAGTACGAGACGGCTCGCGCCCAGTACACCCGCCGCACAGCGCGCCGCGCCGGCAACCCGGCCAAGAAGAAGCGCCGCTAGCCCCACGCTCATTGCGGCCAACCGCCCCTACGCCCCGGGGCTCCGCCCCGGGGCTCCGCCCCGGCCCCCGCGCCTCAATCGCCGGCGGGGCTGATGGTGCCGAACCGGCGTTACGGACCGGGGATGCTGCCCGACCGGGCCGAATTCACTGACCCGGCGTTACGGCCACGGGGCTCTGCCCCGGACCCCGCTGCTCAATCGCCGCAGGGGCTGAAAATGCCCACCCGCCGCAGGGACTTGGATTGTCCCGCCCGCCCGCAATTATCCCGCCCGCCCGCAGGCGATCGCCCGGCTCCCGCCCATCTCCCACCCACCCGCCCCCTCCGGGGGCGTCGGCCTGCCGGGGTACCGCCTCGGCCTTGGGCGACCTGGCCGCGGCCGCGACTCCCCCCTGTTGCAGTCGACGCCGCCCCA
>NZ_JBTYHB010000075.1:0-5406 GCF_054871485.1 Streptomyces sp. UC4497
GTCCTACTCTCCCACAGGGTCCCCCCTGCAGTACCATCGGCGCTGTGAGGCTTAGCTTCCGGGTTCGGAATGTAACCGGGCGTTTCCCTCACGCTATGACCACCGAAACACTATGAAACTGTCAACCGGAGCCGTGGCACATGGCTACGACGGTTGTTCGTGGTTTCAGAACCAACACAGTGGACGCGAGCAACTGAGGACAAGCCCTCGGCCTATTAGTACCGGTCACCTCCACACCTTACGGTGCTTCCAGATCCGGCCTATCAACCCAGTCGTCTACTGGGAGCCTTAACCCCTCAAAGGGGGTGGGAATACTCATCTCGAAGCAGGCTTCCCGCTTAGATGCTTTCAGCGGTTATCCTTTCCGAACGTAGCCAACCAGCCATGCCCTTGGCAGGACAACTGGCACACCAGAGGTTCGTCCGTCCCGGTCCTCTCGTACTAGGGACAGCCCTTCTCAATATTCCTACGCGCACAGAGGATAGGGACCGAACTGTCTCACGACGTTCTAAACCCAGCTCGCGTACCGCTTTAATGGGCGAACAGCCCAACCCTTGGGACCGACTCCAGCCCCAGGATGCGACGAGCCGACATCGAGGTGCCAAACCATCCCGTCGATATGGACTCTTGGGGAAGATCAGCCTGTTATCCCCGGGGTACCTTTTATCCGTTGAGCGACGGCGCTTCCACAAGCCACCGCCGGATCACTAGTCCCGACTTTCGTCCCTGCTCGACCCGTCGGTCTCACAGTCAAGCTCCCTTGTGCACTTACACTCAACACCTGATTACCAACCAGGCTGAGGGAACCTTTGGGCGCCTCCGTTACTCTTTGGGAGGCAACCGCCCCAGTTAAACTACCCATCAGACACTGTCCCTGATCCGGATCACGGACCCAGGTTAGACATCCAGCACGACCAGAGTGGTATTTCAACGACGACTCCACAACCACTGGCGTGGCCGCTTCACAGTCTCCCACCTATCCTACACAAGCCGAACCGAACACCAATATCAAACTGTAGTAAAGGTCCCGGGGTCTTTCCGTCCTTCTGCGCGAAACGAGCATCTTTACTCGTAGTGCAATTTCACCGGGCCTATGGTTGAGACAGTCGAGAAGTCGTTACGCCATTCGTGCAGGTCGGAACTTACCCGACAAGGAATTTCGCTACCTTAGGATGGTTATAGTTACCACCGCCGTTTACTGGCGCTTAAGTTCTCAGCTTCGCACGCCCGAAAGCGCACTAACCGGTCCCCTTAACGTTCCAGCACCGGGCAGGCGTCAGTCCGTATACATCGCCTTACGGCTTCGCACGGACCTGTGTTTTTAGTAAACAGTCGCTTCTCGCTGGTCTCTGCGGCCACCCCCAGCTCAGAGTGCAAGACTCATCACCAGTGATGGCCCCCCTTCTCCCGAAGTTACGGGGGCATTTTGCCGAGTTCCTTAACCATAGTTCACCCGAACGCCTCGGTATTCTCTACCTGACCACCTGAGTCGGTTTAGGGTACGGGCCGCCATGAAACTCGCTAGAGGCTTTTCTCGACAGCATAGGATCATCCACTTCACCACAATCGGCTCGGCATCAGGTCTCAGGCACAAGCTGTCCGGATTTACCTGGACAGCGCCCTACACCCTTACCCCGGGACTACCATCGCCCGGGCTGGACTACCTTCCTGCGTCACCCCATCGCTCACCTACTACCAGCTTGGGCCGGCGGCTCCACCACTTTCCATTCCCCGAAGGGTCCGGAACGGCTTCACGGCCTTAGCATCACTGGATTCGATGTCTTTCGCGTCACAGCGGGTACCGGAATATCAACCGGTTATCCATCGACTACGCCTGTCGGCCTCGCCTTAGGTCCCGACTTACCCTGGGCAGATCAGCTTGACCCAGGAACCCTTAGTCAATCGGCGCACACGTTTCTCACGTGTGTATCGCTACTCATGCCTGCATTCTCACTCGTGAACCGTCCACAACTACCTTCCGGTGCTGCTTCACCCGGCACACGACGCTCCCCTACCCATCCATACAGGCGTTGGCCCTGTTGTATGAATGACACGACTTCGGCGGTACGCTTGAGCCCCGCTACATTGTCGGCGCGGAATCACTTGACCAGTGAGCTATTACGCACTCTTTCAAGGGTGGCTGCTTCTAAGCCAACCTCCTGGTTGTCTCTGCGACTCCACATCCTTTCCCACTTAGCGTACGCTTAGGGGCC
Organism: Streptomyces sp. UC4497; assembly: GCF_054871485.1. NCBI lineage: Bacteria > Bacillati > Actinomycetota > Actinomycetes > Kitasatosporales > Streptomycetaceae > Streptomyces > Streptomyces sp. UC4497. Next base: position 2,214 of record NZ_JBTYHB010000075.1, read on the forward strand.
TTAGTCGATGCTCTGGGCTGTTTCCCTCTCGACCATGGAGCTTATCCCCCACAGTCTCACTGCCGTGCTCTCACTTACCGGCATTCGGAGTTTGGCTAAGGTCAGTAACCCGGTAGGGCCCATCGCCTATCCAGTGCTCTACCTCCGGCAAGAAACACACGACGCTGCACCTAAATGCATTTCGGGGAGAACCAGCTATCACGGAGTTTGATTGGCCTTTCACCCCTAACCACAGGTCATCCCCCAGGTTTTCAACCCTGGTGGGTTCGGTCCTCCACGAAGTCTTACCTCCGCTTCAACCTGCCCATGGCTAGATCACTCCGCTTCGGGTCTTGAGCGCGCTACTAAATCGCCCTATTCGGACTCGCTTTCGCTACGGCTTCCCCACACGGGTTAACCTCGCAACACACCGCAAACTCGCAGGCTCATTCTTCAAAAGGCACGCAGTCACGACGCATTGAGTAAACTCAATGCGCGACGCTCCCACGGCTTGTAGGCACACGGTTTCAGGTACTATTTCACTCCGCTCCCGCGGTACTTTTCACCATTCCCTCACGGTACTATCCGCTATCGGTCACCAGGGAATATTTAGGCTTAACGGGTGGTCCCGCCAGATTCACACAGGATTTCTCGGGCCCCGTGCTACTTGGGTGTCTCTCAAACGAGCCGCTAATGTTTCGACTACGGGGGTCTTACCCTCTACGCCGGACCTTTCGCATGTCCTTCGCCTACATCAACGGTTTCTTACTCGTCTCACGGCCGGCAGACCGTAAAAGAGAGATCCCACAACCCCGTACACGCAACCCCTGCCGGGTCTCACACGTATACGGTTTGGCCTCATCCAGTTTCGCTCGCCACTACTCCCGGAATCACGGTTGTTTTCTCTTCCTGCGGGTACTGAGATGTTTCACTTCCCCGCGTTCCCTCCACACTGCCTATATATTCAGCAGCGGGTGACAGCCCATGACGACTGCCGGGTTTCCCCATTCGGAAACCCCCGGATCAAAGCCTGGTTGACGACTCCCCGGGGACTATCGTGGCCTCCCACGTCCTTCATCGGTTCCTGGTGCCAAGGCATCCACCGTGCGCCCTTAAAAACTTGGCCACAGATGCTCGCGTCCACTGTGCAGTTCTCAAACAACGACCAACCACCCATCACCCCGAACCCTTGAGTTCGAGTGCACTGGGGCCGGCACTGAAGGCGACCATAGGGCCGTACCTTCAGATACCCAACAGCGTGCCCGGCCCGACCTGTTCACTCTCACGTTCCACGCCGAAGCAGTACTAGTGAAGCCAACCGATCGTGCCGAATAATCAACGTTCCACCCATGAGCAACCACCGTCGAACATTTGCCGACGTAATGGCCCTGGACCACCAAACAACGTTTGGCGGCCTAGATGCTCCTTAGAAAGGAGGTGATCCAGCCGCACCTTCCGGTACGGCTACCTTGTTACGACTTCGTCCCAATCGCCAGTCCCACCTTCGACAGCTCCCTCCCACAAGGGGTTGGGCCACCGGCTTCGGGTGTTACCGACTTTCGTGACGTGACGGGCGGTGTGTACAAGGCCCGGGAACGTATTCACCGCAGCAATGCTGATCTGCGATTACTAGCAACTCCAACTTCATGGGGTCGAGTTGCAGACCCCAATCCGAACTGAGACCGACTTTTTGAGATTCGCTCCACCTTGCGGTATCGCAGCTCATTGTATCGGCCATTGTAGCACGTGTGCAGCCCAAGACATAAGGGGCATGATGACTTGACGTCGTCCCCACCTTCCTCCGAGTTGACCCCGGCGGTCTCCTGTGAGTCCCCATCACCCCGAAGGGCATGCTGGCAACACAGAACAAGGGTTGCGCTCGTTGCGGGACTTAACCCAACATCTCACGACACGAGCTGACGACAGCCATGCACCACCTGTACACCGACCACAAGGGGGCGCCCATCTCTGGACGTTTCCGGTGTATGTCAAGCCTTGGTAAGGTTCTTCGCGTTGCGTCGAATTAAGCCACATGCTCCGCTGCTTGTGCGGGCCCCCGTCAATTCCTTTGAGTTTTAGCCTTGCGGCCGTACTCCCCAGGCGGGGCACTTAATGCGTTAGCTGCGGCGCGGACAACGTGGAATGTTGCCCACACCTAGTGCCCACCGTTTACGGCGTGGACTACCAGGGTATCTAATCCTGTTCGCTCCCCACGCTTTCGCTCCTCAGCGTCAGTAATGGCCCAGAGATCCGCCTTCGCCACCGGTGTTCCTCCTGATATCTGCGCATTTCACCGCTACACCAGGAATTCCGATCTCCCCTACCACACTCTAGCTAGCCCGTATCGACTGCAGACTCGGGGTTAAGCCCCGAGCTTTCACAATCGACGTGACAAGCCGCCTACGAGCTCTTTACGCCCAATAATTCCGGACAACGCTTGCGCCCTACGTATTACCGCGGCTGCTGGCACGTAGTTAGCCGGCGCTTCTTCTGCAGGTACCGTCACTTTCGCTTCTTCCCTGCTGAAAGAGGTTTACAACCCGAAGGCCGTCATCCCTCACGCGGCGTCGCTGCATCAGGCTTTCGCCCATTGTGCAATATTCCCCACTGCTGCCTCCCGTAGGAGTCTGGGCCGTGTCTCAGTCCCAGTGTGGCCGGTCGCCCTCTCAGGCCGGCTACCCGTCGTCGCCTTGGTGAGCCATTACCTCACCAACAAGCTGATAGGCCGCGGGCTCATCCTTCACCGCCGGAGCTTTTAACCCCCATCCAGGAGAATGGGAGTGTTATCCGGTATTAGACCTCGTTTCCAAGGCTTGTCCCAGAGTGAAGGGCAGATTGCCCACGTGTTACTCACCCGTTCGCCACTAATCCACCCCGAAGGGCTTCATCGTTCGACTTGCATGTGTTAAGCACGCCGCCAGCGTTCGTCCTGAGCCAGGATCAAACTCTCCGTGAATGTTTCCCCGTAATCGGGGTGACACCACGAGAGCGGAACCAGGAGAGGAATAATCCCCCGGTTCACAGCGTCCTCGCTGTGCGCCTGCCGACCAGAAGGCCTGCAGGACTTTTCAAAGGAACCTCGCCCCAGCAGATGCTGGAGACGGGGTATCAACATATCTGGCGTTGATTTTTGGCACGCTGTTGAGTTCTCAAGGAACGGACGCTTCCTTTGTACTCACCCTCTCGGGCTTTCCTCCGGGCGCTTCCCTTCGGT
>NZ_JBTYHB010000076.1:0-3273 GCF_054871485.1 Streptomyces sp. UC4497
TCGTTTTCCGATCCGTTTTCCTCGGTTCCGCTTCGCTTTCCGGCCTTTCGGCTTTTCCGGCGAGTCCGACTCTATCAGATCCTTTCGGGCCTGATTCTCAGTCAGAGGCCCCCGCGTTAGCGGAGATTGTTGCTGCGTCTTCCCGGCTGTTGGGCCGTTCCGACGAGTGAGACTTTAGCGGATTCCCGGCCCCCGAGCTAATCGGGGTCGCGTCCTTTCGAACGTGGATTCCTCATTTCGCAAAGACGCACGTAAATACAGACGACGACCGAGCAGAAGCCAGTCGTCGAGCGTTTAAGAGGTCTTGCGGAATGGTTGCCCGGGGACCGACCGGAGTCGGCGCTCACGGCGGACAACTCGGAGAACACTACGGATGGGCCTGGGGCGTGTCAACTTCACGCCCCGGGCCCGTACGCAGGTCAGCTGTTGTTGCCGGAGGCCAGTTCGCGGCTGCGGTCGCGGGCGGCTTCGAGGGCGGCGATGAGGGCGGCTCGTACGCCGTGGCTCTCGAGTTCGCGGATCGCGTTGATGGTCGTGCCGGCGGGAGACGTCACGTTCTCGCGGAGCTTGACCGGGTGTTCGCCGCTGTCGCGGAGCATCGTGGCCGCGCCGATGGCGGACTGGACGATGAGGTCGTGGGCCTTGTCGCGCGGGAGGCCGAGGAGGATGCCCGCGTCCGTCATGGCTTCCACCAGGAAGTAGAAGTAGGCGGGCCCCGAGCCGGAGAGGGCCGTGCAGGCGTCCTGCTGGGACTCGGGGACGCGGAGGGTCTTGCCGACCGAGCCGAAGAGTTCCTCGGCGTGCGCCAGGTGGGCGCTCGTCGCGTGGGTGCCGGCGGAGATGACGGACATGGCCTCGTCGACCAGGGCCGGGGTGTTCGTCATGACGCGGACCACCGGGGTGCCCTCCGGGAGGCGCTCCTCGAAGAAGGTGGTGGGGATGCCGGCCGCGCCGCTGATCACGAGGCGGTCGGACGGGACGTGCTGCGCCAGCTCGTCGAGGAGCGTGCCCATGTCCTGGGGCTTGACCGTGAGGATCAGGGTGTCGGCCTGCTTGGCCGCCTCCTGGTTGGTGACCGGGGTGACGCCGTAGCGGCTGCGGAGCTCCTCGGCGCGTTCGGGGCGGCGGGTCGTGACCATGAGGTCGCTCGGGGCCCAGCCGCCGCGGATCATTCCGCTGAGCAGGGCTTCACCGATCTTGCCCGTGCCGAGTACGGCGACCTTGTGGCGGGTGTGCTGGCTCATGTGACTGGGGGCCTTCCGTGTGCGGCGTCGTCCTCGTCCCGTCGTTCAGGGGCATCCTCGCATCGGGTGTGCCCGCCGTTCGCGGGTGTCCGGTGGGCGGAACGGGCGGGCGACGGGGCTCAGGCCGTACGGCGGCGCAGGGTCGCCGCGCCCAGGGCGAGGACCAGGACGGCGCAGCCGGCGACGATCACGACGTCACGGAGGTAGGTGGCGGTGAGGTCGGTGTGCTTGAGGACCTCGTTCATGCCGTCGACCGCGTACGACATGGGGAGCACGTTGGAGATCCCCTCGAGGATCGGCTGCATCTGGTCGCGGGCGATGAACAGGCCGCAGAGCAGGAGCTGGGGGAAGATCACCGCCGGCATGAACTGGACCGCCTGGAACTCCGATGCCGCGAAGGCCGAGACGAAGAGGCCGAGGGCCGTGCCGAGCAGGGCGTCGAGGAGGGCGACCAGGAGGAGCAGCCAGGCCGAGCCGGTGACGTCGAGGTCCAGGACCCAGAGGGCGAGGCCCGTGGCGAGGAGCGACTGGACGACGGCGACGGCGCCGAAGGCCAGGGCGTAGCCGCCGATCAGGTCGGCCTTGCCGAGTGGCATGGACAGGAGGCGTTCCAGGGTGCCGCTGGTGCGTTCGCGGAGGGTGGCGATGGACGTCACCAGGAACATCGTGATCAGCGGGAAGATGCCGAGGAGCGAGGCGCCGATGGAGTTGAAGGTGGCCTGGTTGCCGTCGAATACGTAGCGGAGAAGGAAGAGCATCACGCACGGGACGAGCAGCATCAGGGCGATCGAGCGCGGGTCGTGGCGGAGCTGGCGCAGGACGCGGAGTGCGGTGGCGGTGGTGCGGTACGTGTTCATGGCGGGTCCCGGGGGTCAGGGGCCGACGGGGCGGGCGGCGTTCGCCTCGTCGACCAGGTGGAGGAAGGCCTCTTCGACGGTGGGGGTGGCGGTGCGCTCGCGGAGGGCGTCGGGGGTGTCGTCGGCGAGCAGTTCGCCCTCGCGCATGAGGAGGAGGCGGTGGCAGCGCTCGGCCTCGTCCATGACGTGCGAGGAGACGAGGATCGTGGCGCCGCGGGTGGCGAGGTCGTGGAAGAGGTTCCACAGGTCGCGGCGGAGGACCGGGTCGAGGCCGACGGTCGGCTCGTCGAGGACCAGCAGTTCAGGGGTGCCGAGGAGGGCGACGGCCAGGGAGACGCGGCTGAGCTGGCCGCCGGAGAGGTTTCCGGCGAGGGCGTCGGCGTGGGTCGTGAGGTCTACGTCGGTGAGGACGCGGTCGACCTCCGTGTCGCGGCGGGTGGCGGACGACCTGCCAGGGAGCAGGACGGATGCGAAGTAGGCGAGGTTCTGGCGGATCGTGAGGTCGACGTAGACGGACGGGGCCTGGGTCACGTAGCCGACGCGGGAGCGGAGCTTGGGGTGGCCGGCGGGGTGGTCGAGGACGGTGAGGGTGCCGGTGACCTTGGCCTGGGTGCCGACGACGGCGCGCATGAGGGTCGACTTGCCGCAGCCGGAGGGGCCGAGGAGGCCGGTGATCTGGCCGCGGGGGACGGTGAAGTTCAGGTTGCGCAGGACGGGGTGGGGGCCTCGGACGACGGTGAGGTCGGTGGCCTCGACGGCGGTTTCCACGGAGGGTGTCGGCGATTTATTCATCACACGATGAATAATCCTCCGGAGGGGTGGGGGCGTCAAGGTGTGGGGGGGCGGTGGGGTGGGGCGGGGCCGTCGGGTGGGCGCGGTGCAGCGGGGCTGGGGCCGTCGGGCGGCGCGCGGCACGGGGGTTTCGGGGCGGCAGCGGGGCTGAGGCCGTCGGGGCGGCGCGCGGCACCGGGGTTTCGGGGCGGCAGCGGGGCTGAGGCCGTCGTATCGGCGCGCGGCGCCGGGGTGCCGCCTTGCCCACCCTGCCGCCCCAGGCGGCAGATTGCCCAAGGCGGCGGGCGTCGACCGTCACGGGTGGGGAGCCGGGGTTGGCGGAGGGCGCCCAAGGCGGCGGGCGTCGACCGTCACGGGTGGGGAGCCGGGGTTGGCGGAGG
>NZ_JBTYHB010000077.1:0-2849 GCF_054871485.1 Streptomyces sp. UC4497
GGGGGTGTTTGGTTGGGCTGGTTGGGTGCGTCCGTATGTGTTGGTGGGATTGCGGGGTGTGTGTGGTGCTCGCAGGGTTTGGGTGAGTCCTACTCGTCGATCGTGAAAAGGTAGATCATGCGTATTTCCCGGAAAGCCGGTCTGTTTGCTTCTTCGGTGTTGTGTGGGGCTGTGGCCCTGGGCACGGCCGGTCCGGCGTTCTCCACGGGCATGGACGCGCCCGCCCACCGTGACACTGTCTCGGCCGCCCCGGTGCCGGGCGCGGACGCGCTGACCAAGCAGAACGCGGCGCTGGCCGGCGCGGGCGCTGTCCTGCAGCCGGTGACCGATCTGGTCGCCGGGGTGCTGAAGGCCCCCGACGGCAAGCTGCCCAAGGAGGAGGCCACCGAGCATGCGGCGGAGGTGAAGAAGGCGCTGGACGGTCTGGCGGCGGATGCGAAGGCGGCGACCGACAAGGCGGGTGCGCCGGGTGCGGATCTGGTCGTGAAGGCGGCGGCGGATCTGCAGTCCAAGGTGGACGCCCTGGTGAAGGCCTCCGCCGCGGGGGATGCGAAGGCGACGGCGGCCGCGCTGCAGGCGACGTTGACCGGGACGGTGAATGTGGTGGTCGCGATCGTGCTGGGTGGTGATCTGCCGGCGCCGGACCTGGAGGGTCTGCCGAAGCTGCCGTCGCTGCCGGGTGTGTCGCCGGCGCAGACGCTGCCGTCGCTGTAGGTATCTGAGGCAACTCGAGGTAGGGGGAGGGGCCGGCCCGTTGGGGCCGGCCCCTCCTTTTAGTGTTCCGCCGGACGGGATCGGACGAGGCTGATCATGGCGTGGTAGGGCTCCGTCGAAGAGCCCGGGTGGCTGTGCTGTCAGGATTGGGCGGCGCTGTGCGGGCGCACACTTTCCCAGGCTCTGGGCGTTGCTGCTTTTGGCTGTGCTCGGGCAGGGGGGGGGCGTTGGCGCTGCCGGGCTGCCCTTTTGGGCGGTGACGGGAGTGTGGGGATGGGCCCTGGTTCGGATTGCCGGGCGGGCTTAGGGGGGGTGTATGCGAGGGGTGGGTGGGGGCTGTTTGGCTGTGGTGTCGTGTCATTGCTGGGGGGGTGATGCGCTGCTCGAGTGCCGGACGTGGTGGGGTGAACTCTGATGCGCGGCTTGAGTGAACCCTCGATGAGCCCTTGATGGTTGCCGGTCACGGGCCACCCGCTGGCTCCCGTCCCGCGGGAGGCCTGCTGTGCTGCATCCGGTCGCGGGGGCGGGGTTGGCCGGGACCGGAACAATGGTGCACGGCGTGTGGCTTGGTTGGCTTGGTTCATGTCATACGGCGGTGGATGCCCGTCTGTTCGAGGGCCGACCGGTGTGCCGGGGCGGGTTCGGGTGCCGGGAGGGCGGGCAGGTGCTTGACGGGCATTCGCTGGTCTGTGGGTATGTCGGTCCTGGGGCTGGCGTTGCCGTGCAGCGCTGCGGTGTTGGTCTGGTGCAGGGTGCGGTGGCCGTCTTGGTGCGGGAGGGGGCGGGCCCTGGGCGGTGGTTTCGCGCTGCTTGGTGGTTGCCGTCTCGGGCAGGGGGTGGGAGGTGGACCGCTGCACGAACGCGGCGCCGTCGTCCCCGGCTCCGTGAATGTTGGGGCGTATGGTGTCGGGGACGACGGCGTGGAGGGCCGTCTCGGTCGGCCGGTTGCAGCATTCCTCCCCTGCTGGGGGTGGTTGATGCGCCGCTCGAGTGCCGGACGTGGTGGGGTGAACCCTCATGCGCGGGATGAGTGGACCCTCGATGAGTCCTTGATGGTTGTCGGCCACGGGCCACCCGCTGGCTCCCGTCCCGCGGGAGGTCTGCTGTGCTGCATCCGGTCGCGGGGGTGGGGTTGGCCGGGGCCGGTACGGCGGTGCGCCGTGTGTGGTTTGGTTGGCTTGGTTCATGTCATACGGCGGCGGTTGCCCGTCTGACGGTGGCGGTTGTCTGTCTGTTCGAGGGCCGGTCGGTGTGCCGGGGCGGGTAGTCGAGTACCGGCCCCGGCGCGGTGGTGTGGGGTTAGGGGCGTGGTTCGTCGAGGTATTGGTCGGCCCAGGCGCTGATGATGTGTGCGGCGCGTTGTGCTTGTCCGCGTGCGGTGAGGAGGTGGTCGGCGCCTTCGAGGGAGATGAAGCTGCGGGGGTGGCGGGCTTCCTGGAAGATTTCGGCGGCGTTGTCGATGTCGACGGTGGTGTCGGTGGGGGAGTGTGCGACGAGCAGGGGGAGGTTCAGCTCGCCGATCGTTTCGCGCAGGTGGGCCTTGCGGACGTCTTCGACGAAGGCGCGTTTGAGGACGAGGGTGCGTCCGCCGACGAACCATTCGTGGGAGCCCTCGCTGAGGACGCGGTCGAGGACGGAGTCGTACTGCCGTTCGACGTGGCTGGGGTCGACGGGTGCGGCGATGGTGGCGAGTGCGCGCAGGCCGGGGATGTCGCGGGCGGCGGCGAGGGCGGCGGCGCCGCCCCAGGAGTGCCCCACCAGCAGATCCACAGGAGTCCCGCGTTCGGCCATGAAGGCGGCGGCGCGGATGGTGTCCTGGACCTTGACGGTGAAGGAGCCGTCTCCCCAGTCGCCGTGGGAGTCGCCGATGCCGAGGTTGTCGAAGCGGAGGGTGCCGATGCCCTCCTTGGCCAGTTGTTTGCTGACGCGGGAGGCGGCGGGCGAGTTTTTGCCGAGGGTGAAGCCGTGTGCGAAGAGTCCCCAGCCGCGGACCTCGCCTTCCGGCAGGTCGATCACTCCGGCCAGTTCGGGGCCGACGACGCTGGGGAATCTCACGTTTTCTTTCATGTGTGGTGCTCACCTAGGCAGGAACCGGTCGGGGACAGGGGTCTCCAGCACGGACTGCGGGTTCTCGG
>NZ_JBTYHB010000078.1:0-1312 GCF_054871485.1 Streptomyces sp. UC4497
TCGTCACGCAGAAGTGCCCACAGGACGCTGGCGCGTCGGCGGGACAGGGCGATGACGGCCTGGACGTGTTTGCAGCCCTCGGCTCGCTTCTTGAGGTAGAAGTCCCGGTTCGGCCCGTCGCGGATGATGCTGGTCTGCGCGGACATGTAGAAGACCCGCCGCAGGCGGCGGCTGTAGCGCTTGGGTCGGTGCAGGTTGCCGGTGCGGCGGCCGGAATCTCGCGGGACGGGCACGAGTCCGGCCGCCGAGGCGAGATGACCGGCGTCGGTGTAGGCGGTCAGGTCGCCGGCCGCGACGACGAATTCGGCTCCCAGGAGTGGGCCCATGCCAGGCAGCGACTCGATAACTTCCGCCTGCGGGTGCGTTCGGAAGGTGTCACGGATCTGCCTGTCGATCTTCTTGATCCGGTCGTTCAGGGTCAGGATCTGGGTGGCGAGGTCGGCGACGATCTGCGCGGCGACGTCTTCGCCGGGCAGCGCGGTGTGCTGGGCTCGGGCCGCCTCCAGGGCGATGGTCGCGACGTGGTCGGCGCCGCGCACGTGGCGGTGTGCGAGCCAGGCCGTCAGCCGCGCATGGCCGCGGCGGCGCAGGGCGGCCGGGGTCTGGTAGCCGGTCAGCAGCATGAGGGCACCCTTGTGGCTGCTGTAGTCGAAGGCCCGCTCCAGTGCGGGGAAGATGCCGGTCAGGACGTCGCGGAGCCGGTTGATCATCCGGACTCGGTCGGCCATCAGGTCGCAGCGGTGAGTGGTCAGCAGCGCGAGGTCGGCGGCCAGTTGCGCGGGCACGGCGATGGCGGTGAAGTCGTTGCGGTGGCGGGCGGTTTCGGCGATGACGTAGGCGTCGCGGGCGTCGGTCTTGGCCTCGCCCCGGTAGGCCCCCGACATCCGGTTGACCGTGCGGCCGGGCACGTAGACAGCCTGCTGGCCGTGTGCTGCGAGCAGGGCCAGCAGCAGCGCGGAGGACGTGCCGGAGATGTCCACCGCCCAGTGGACCTCGTCCGCCAGGTCGAGGATCTCGCCCATGGCGGTCAGGATTGCCGACTCGTCATTGATGATCTTCTTCGACCACAGGGTCGCGCCGCTGTCGTCGACGGCCGTCGCCCAGTGGTGGCCCTTGCCGGCGTCGATACCAGCCCAAATCTGTTCCCGTCGCTCGTTCACTTGCCCCTCCTCGTGCCGCACGACATGCCGTCGGCCCGAGGAACACCCCGCTGTCAGCTCCGTAATCAGCGACCGCACACAGCGCGCACATCTCAATCAGCAGCCAGGGCGCCCCGAAGAGCCGGACGGCCACTCCTGTTGAGCCACAACTG
>NZ_JBTYHB010000079.1:0-746 GCF_054871485.1 Streptomyces sp. UC4497
CCCCCACCCCCCCCCCCCCCGCCCCCCCCCCCGCCCCCCCGCCCCCCCCCCCCCGGCCCCCCCCCCCCCCCCCCCCGCCGCCGGGGGGGGGGGGGGCCGGGGGGGGGGGGCGGGGGGTGGGGGGGCCCCCCCCGGGCCCCCCCCCCTGCCGGTGGTGGGGGGGGGTCGGGGGGGGGGGGCGGGCCCCCCCCCCCCCCCCCAACCGCGCCCCCGTCCAACCGCCGGCAAGCTCGCCCGAAACACACTGAGGCCCTCCTCCCGAACCGGGAGGAGGGCCTCAGGACGTATACAGGCTCAGCGCCAGCTGTGCGGCGCGCGGAAGCCGGGCTCGCGCTCCAGGCGGCGCCAGCCCGCGCGGTTGTGCCGGACGCGGTGCGCCGGGGCCTCGGGAGTGGCGGCGGCGCGGGCCAGCAGGATCGCGGTGATGGCCGCGACCTCCTCCGGCTCGGCGTGGCCCTTCTCGACGCGGATGTCAGGCAAAGACATGTGGCAGGTCTCCTACGACTAGTGCCGGTTACTGCGGCGGGTTGCCGTGCTTGCGGGACGGCAGGTCGGCGTGCTTGGTACGCAGCATCGCCAGGGACTTGACCAGCACCTCACGCGTTTCCGCGGGGTCGATCACGTCGTCGACCAGGCCGCGCTCCGCCGCGTAGTACGGGTGCATCAGCTCGGCCTTGTACTCCTTGACCATCTTCTGGCGCATCGCCTCGGGGTCCTCGGCCTCGGCGATCTGCCGGCGGATGCCG
>NZ_JBTYHB010000080.1:0-502 GCF_054871485.1 Streptomyces sp. UC4497
GCGGCGATGCGCAGCTGGTAGCGGGAGTAGCGCCGGTGGCCGCCCTCGGAACGCAGCGGGGTGATCAGGCGGGCCTCGCCGATGGCGCGCAGGAAGCCCTGGGTGGTGCCGAGTATTTCGGTGGCCCGGCCCATGGTGTAGGCGGGGTAGTCGTCGTCGTCGAGACGTCCGAACGAATCGTCTGCTGTCACTTGCACCTCTCTGTAAAACGCGTCGAGGGGCCCGGGGGCCGTACGGCACCCGGGCCCCGAAGGAACAACTACACCATCTGCCGGCCCTGATACTGCACCGGCCTTCTGTATCCGCCGACCCGACCTGGAAGATGTCGGGTACGCGGGGATCGCGGTTGCTTGACCGGAGACCACCTCACTATCGATGTCCTGCGGTACCCGGGCTCAAGACATCCGCCCGGGCGATCCTGATGGCGCTCGGCTCCTCCGTTTCTTCCCTCTGGGATCAAACACTTACCTACTGCGGGTACTGCTGGTGATGCGTACTGCTC
>NZ_JBTYHB010000081.1:0-399 GCF_054871485.1 Streptomyces sp. UC4497
GGCACGACACCCATGGTGCCGTCGGTGGAGGCCATGCCGGAGACCACCAGGTCGTAGCCGGCCTTCTCGATCGCCTTGGCCAGCACCAGCGAGGTGCCGATCGCGTCCGTGCCGTGCAGGTCGTCGTCCTCCACGTGGATCGCCTTGTCCGCACCCATCGACAGCGCCTTGCGCAGCGCGTCCTTGGCGTCCTCCGGACCCACGGTCAAAACCGTGATCTCCACGTCGTCGTCGGAGTTCTCCGAGATCTGCAGCGCCTGCTCCACCGCGTACTCGTCGAGCTCCGACAGCAGACCATCGACATCGTCACGGTCCAACGTCAGGTCATCGGCGAAACCCCGGTCGCCCGTGGCGTCCGGCACGTACTTCACGGTGACAACGATCCTCAAGCTCACGCCG